>DATGJM010000072.1:0-27068 GCA_035295205.1 Solirubrobacteraceae bacterium
CCTGCGGCGCCGCCGCGGCACCCGTTCCGTCCGTGCTCGTGGGCTGCTCGCTCACTCCGGCGGCTCTTCGTCGAAGACGCGCTTCCAGATCACGCTCGACACCCGCGTCGCGATCAGCTGCGCGAGTGCGCCGGTGCCGGCGAGGAGACCGGACCACATCAGACGCTTGACCAGGGGGCTCTCAGTCATCGGCAGGATTGAATCAGACACCGCGGCTCTCCTACCCCGCGGCGTCACCGCTCCAATCCGCGGCAGATCGTGTCGACGATCAGGACCTTGGCCCGTTCGAAGTCGAGTTCGGCCACGGCGGCGCTCTCGAAGATCCAGCCCGTGAGCACCTGCTCGATCAGGCCGTAGAAGGAAAGGGCCGCGAACTCGGGCGTGATCTCCGGCCGGAATTCGCCCGCTTGCTGGGCGCGCGCGACGATCCCGGCGATCTGCTCGTAGGCCTCGCGGATCCGCGCCAGGTGGGTGAGCCCGAATGTGTTGGCCGCCCGGGTCACCTCGACGATGATCACCTTCATCAGCTCCGGGTCGTGGCGGTAGGAGTCGATGATGAAGCCGGCGATCGCAGCCAGCTTCTCGCGCGGAGAGCGGTGGGCGCTGTCGGCCTCGGCGATTGCGTCCAGCATCAGGCTCCAGCGCTCGAGGAACAGCGTGTCCAGGATCTCGTCCTTCGAGGAGAAGTAGTGGTAGACGAGCCCGTAGGCGACTCCGGCGGCGTCGGCGATGTCGGCGACGCGGCAGGTGTGAAACCCCTGGCGCGCGAAGACCCGCACGGCCGCGTCGAGGATCACCCGCCGCTTGTCGACGGCGGCGCTCTGCGCTGCCATCACCGGTAGACCTCGGGCCGGCGGTGCTGGAGCGCGGGGATCCGCCGCCGCACGTCCTCCAGGCGAGCGAAGTCGAGCTCGGCCACGATCGCCGTCTCGCCATCGGGGGCGCTCGCCAGCACGAGCCCCCAGGGGTCGATGATCAGCGAGCGCCCGCCGGTGCGGTTGCCCGGCGCGTGGGCGCCGATCTGGTTCGGGGCGATCACGAAGCACTGGTTCTCGATCGCCCGCGCCCGGAGCAGAACCTCCCAGTGGTCGCGGGTGGTGGCGAGCGTGAACGCCGCCGGCACCGTGATGACGCGTGCGCCGCGATCCGACAGCGCCTGATAGAGCCCCGGGAAGCGGACGTCGTAGCAGATGCTCATCCCGAGCTCGGTCCGGTCCGAGAGCCTCGAGAGCACGACATCCTCGCCGGCCTGCTCGTTCTCAGACTCCGCGTAGCGCACGCCGTCGACCTCGACATCGAACATGTGGAGCTTGCGGTAGACGGCTTTGATCTCGCCGTCGGGGCCGACGTGCACGCTCGTGTTGGCGCGCTTGGGGGCGCCGGGGACGTGCTCGACGATCGAGCCCGCGACCAGGTCGATGCCCAGCTCGCGCGCCACCTCGCGTGCCCAGCTGAGGGCCTCGCCGTCCAGCGTCTGGGCACCCGCGGCCATGTGGTCGGGCGTGCCGAGGACGGTCCACTTCTCGGGCAGGGCCACGAGCTGCGCGCCACGGGCGGCCGCCTCGCGGACCAGGCGATCGGCGGTCTCCAGGTTCCGGGCGGTGTCCTCGGTCGAGTTAAGCTGGACGGCACCGGCTAGCACGGCTGGTGACTCTCTCCTCCCTCACGGTCGATTGACCAGTCAGTCAGCGTTCGCTCGAAAGCATACCGCCAGCGCCGGAACAGGTCCCTACCGCGGACGGTTCGGGGGCTCGCGGCCGGAGGCGCTGGCCGGGCTGGCGCTGCCCCCCGGACGGATGCCGCTGCACATCGCCGGGCGGCCGCTCAAGCGCTGGCGCTACGTCGGGTTCTTCAGCCAGGAAGCGATCGTGTGCGTGGCCAAGGTACGCGTCGGCCCGCTGCGCGACGCCTTCTGGGCCGTGTGGGAGCGCAGGACGGGCCGTCTGTGGCGCGGCCGGTCCGGCGTGGCCCTCAGCACCGGCCGAGCCGCTGTTCGCTCGCGCCGCGTGCGCATCGAGCTGAGCTTCGCCGAAGTGGCGGGCATCGAGACCGTGTGCCCGAGCGGCACGGCCTATGGGTGGACGCGAAAGCAGGGCGGCGTTGCCGGCACGGTCCTGCTGCAGCTGTCCGGACACCTGCGGGATCTCCACGGCCACGTGCTGATCGACGACACGGCCGCCTACTACGAGCGCCACACGCATTGGCTGTGGTCGGCGGGCGCGGGCCGCACGGTCGATGGACGGGCCGTGGCCTGGAATCTGGTCAGCGGCGTCAACGACCCGGCGGCCTGCAGCGAGCGCACCATATGGCTCGACGGCGAGGCGACCGAGGCCCCACCGTGCGCGTTCGCGGCCGACCTCTCCGCGGTGGACGACCTGCGCTTCGAGGCCGAGGCGGTACTGAGCCGCCAGACGAACCTCGGGCTCGTGCGCAGCTCCTACCGCCAGCCGCTCGGCCGCTTCTCGGGCCGTCTGCCGGGTGGGATCGAGCTGGCGGAGGGATTCGGCGTGATGGAAGATCACGACGCCTGGTGGTGACGTACGTCCTGCATCGCCGCGAGCAGGAGCTTCGAGTGCATGGCGGCGATCAGGTCATTCAGCGGCTCCACGCCCGAGGCGATGATGCTCACCGCGCGCTCCACGTCGACCCTTCCTGACAGCCGCTCGAGCAGCACGCCCACCTCCTCGCTGACCAGCGGCTCCAGCGCCTCGCGGTAGCGCAGCGTGTCGTAGACGGTGAAGCCGAGCGCCTCCTCGTAGCCTCCGGCGCGAAAGCGTGAGATCGCCTCGATGATCGCGATGTCGTCGGGTTCGAAGCCGCGCGCGGTGGGCGTGAGCACACCGATCTCTGTCAGGCGGTCGAGCACGTTCGCCGGTAGCCCATAGGTCTCGAGCACTCGCGCCCGAGAGACCCGGCCGCGCTCGCGCAGCGCGGTGGCGCTCTCGATGATCCGGTCCTCGAGCTCGATCATTCGCGATGCGCGCTCCGGGTCGGCTGCGATCAGATCGCGGATCACGCGCAGAGGCATGAAGCGCTCCTCCTGCAGGCGCTTGATCAGCCGCACGCGCTCCACGAACTCAGCCGGGTAGTAGGCCATGTTCCGTGAGGTCCGCAGCACCTCGCGGCCGTCACCGAGCAGCCCCTCGCGGAGGTAGTGCTTGATCGTGCCCGCGCTGACGCCGGAGCGCTCGGCGAGCTCGGAGATCTTGAGCATGCCCTCGGCCATCAGCTCAGAAACGAACCCGGCACCGCCGTGTCCGGCAGCCCCGCCACCGCCGCTGACTCGTGCAGCGCGGCGATCTCCTCCGCACTGAACCCGGCCTCGGCCAGGACCTCGTCGGTGTGCTCTCCGAGCGCCGGTCCGGGAGCCCGTGCCGGGTCGGCCGGCGTGCGGCTGAGCTTCAGCGGCGGCCCGAGCAGCCTCACCGGTTGCTCCGCTCCCGGCTGTTCGAGCTCGACGATCATCCCGCGGGCGAGGACCTGCTCCGAGGCCAGAGCCTCCTCGAGCCTGAGCACGGGCTCGAGGCAGCAGTCGTGCTCGGAGGCGAACACCCGCCACTGCTCGCGCGTGCGGGCCGCGAAGATCTGGGTGACGGTCTCGTGCGCGGCCGACCCCGGAGGGTCGAACGCGTGCTCGAGGAGGTCCTCGCGGCCCACGCCGCGGCAGAAGGCGGCCCAGAACTTGGGCTCCAGCGCGCCCAGCGTCACATACCCGTCGGCGCAGGCGTACGGGCGGTAGCAGGTGATGCCGCCCGCGAGCGGGAGCCGCCCTCGCATCGGCGCGCGGCCGTTGGGGGCCAGCGCCTCGGCCGCCACCAGCGCCAGCCAGGCCAGCGAGCCGTCGAACATCGAGCAGTCGACAAGCTGACCCTGTCCGGACCGCTCCCGCTCACGCAGCGCGAGCATGATCCCGAGCGCCGCGGTCAGCGCGCCGCCCCCCAGGTCGGCGATCTGGCCTGCGGACTGCACCGGCGCTCCGTCGGCCTCGCCGGTCAGGCCGAGGAGGCCGTTCAGCCCCAGGTAGTTCATGTCGTGACCCGAGCGGTCGCGGTTCGGGCCGTCCTGGCCGTAGCCGGTGATCGCGCAGTAGACGAGGCCCGGGTTCTCTGCTCTGAGCGCCTCGTAACCGACCCCCAGTCGATCGAGAACGCCGGGACGGAATGACTCGAGCAGCACGTCGGCGCTCTGCGCCAGCCGCCTCAGCACCTGCTTGCCGGGATCGGTCTTCAGGTCGATCCTGATCGAGCGCTTGCCGCGGTTCAGCGCCAGGAACAGCGCGCCGGCGGCTGTCGGGTGGGCACCGGCGTACCGGGGTGAAGCGAAGCGGATGTAGTCGCCCATCCCCGTGTCCTCGACCTTGATCACGTCGGCGCCGAAGTCGGCCAGGATCAGCGAGCAGAACCCGCCCGGCAGCAGGCGGGAGAGGTCGAGCACGCGAATGCCCTCCAGCGCGCTCACGGGATCCCAAGCAGTCCGCGGGCCTCGGCCACCGTGGCGGGCCGCCGGCCCGCATCTTCGGTCAGGCGCCGGGCGCGGGCGACGAGCTCGCCGTTCGAGCGCGCCATCGTCCCATCCGGTAGGTAGAAGTTGTCCTCGAGGCCGACCCGGATCGAGCCACCGAGCGTCAGGGCCGCCGCGACCATCGACCACTGGACGCGGCCGATCCCGATCACTCCCCAGTGGTGGTCGCCCGCCGGGAGGTTGTCGGCCATCGCGGCCAGATTGCGGGCCGTGGCGGGCACGCCCCCGACCACGCCCATCACGAAGTCGGCGTGCAGCGGCGCCTCGAGCAGGCCCATGTCGACCAGCGGCGCGAGCGAGCCCACATGCCCGACGTCGAAGCACTCGTGCTCGGGCTTGATCCCGAGCCGGCGCATCGACTTCAGCAATTCGACGATCTCCTCGAACGGGTTGGCGAACACGAAGGAGAACACGAAGTCCTTTCGCTTGGCCGAGTACTTGGCGTAGTTCAGCGAGCCCATGTTCAGCGCGGCGACCTCGGGCCTTCCGGCCTCGAGGTAGGCCACGCGCTTCTCCACCGGCACCCCGATCGTGCCGGTCGAGAAGTTGATGATCGCCGCGTCACCCACCTCGTCGCGGATCGCCTGCGCGATCGCGGTGAAGTCCTCGACCTCGTAGCTCGGCGTGCCGTCGGGCTTTCGGGCGTGGATGTGGATGTGCACACCGCCCTCGTCGACGATGCGGCGCGCCTCGGCTGCGTACTCCCCGGGCGTGTAGGGGATCGCGGGACACTGCTCGCGGTTGGCGATCGCCCCGGAGATCGCGCAGGTGATGACCGCCGGATTCATACCGGGACGACGCCGCCGCGCTTCCACGGGCGATCGACACGCTTGCCGGCCGCCATCTCGAGGGCCCGGCAGATCGTGGCGCGGGTCTCCCGCGGATCGATGACGTCGTCGATCATCGCGTTCCCGGCGGCGACGTAGACGTCGATGATCTGCCGGAACTGCTCGATCAGCTCCTGGCGCTTGGCGGCCGGGTCCTCGGCTTCCTGGACCTGCTTTCGGAAGATGATCTCGACCGCCCCCTCGGCGCCCATCACGCTGATCTCGGCGCTCGGCCAGGCCACGATCAGGTCGGGGTCGTAGGCCCGCCCGCACATCACGTAGTAGCCGGCGCCGTAGGCCTTGCGCAGGATCACCGTGATCTTGGGGACCGTGGCGTTCGCCGTGGCGTAGAGCATCTTGGCCCCGTGTCGGATGATCCCCTCGGCCTCGACCTTGGTGCCGACCATGAACCCCGGAACGTCCATCAGGTAGACGAGCGGGATCCCGTAGGCGTTGCAGAGGTTGATGAAGCGGGCCGCCTTGTCTGCGGAGTCGTTGTCGAGGATGCCGCCCAGCTGCTTGGGCTGGTTGGCGACGATGCCCGCGGGGCGGCCGCCGAAGCGGGCCAGGCAGGTGATGATCGTCTTGGCGAACTGGGGCTTCAGGTCGAAGTAGTCGCCGTCGTCGACGATCCGGCGGATGACCTCGTACATGTCGTAGGGCTTGCGGCCCGACTCCGGCAGGACGTCCAGCAGCTCGTCGTCGGCGCGCTCCACCGGGTCGGCGGCGTCATGCACGGGCGGAGGTTCGTCACAGCTCGAGGGGAAGAAGCTCAGGTACCGCTTGATCTGAGCGATGCAGTCAGGATCGTCTGCGACCTCGAGGTCGCCGACGCCCGACTTCCGGCAGTGCACGCGCGAGCCCCCGAGCTCCTCCTGGGTGACGTCCTCGCCCACCGCCGCCCGCACGAGGTGCGGTCCGGCCAGGGCCATCGAGCCGCGCCCCTTGACCATCGGCACGAAGTCGGCCAGGCCGGGGATGTACGCGGTGCCCGCCGCGCACGGGCCCATCAGCGCCGCGACCTGGGGAATCACGCCGCTGGCGATCACCTCCTCCTTGAACAGGTGCCCGCTGCCCGCGAACAGCGAGCCGACCGCCTCCTGGATGCGCGCGCCGGCCGAGTCGAGCAGCCAGACCATCGGGATTCGCTTGCTGAGAGCGAGCTCCCGCAAGCGGGCGACCTTGATCTCGCCGGTCATCCCCATCGATCCGGCCATCACCGTGAAGTCGTACGCGGCCACGGCCGCCAGCCGCCCCTCGACCTTTCCGTAGCCGGTGATCACGCCGTCGGCGGGCGCCGCGCGACCCTCCATCGCGCGCTGGCTGAAGTGCGGACGGCCGTGGATCCCGATCTCGACCCAGGTCCCGGGATCGATCAGCAGCTCCAGGCGCTCACGCGCGGTCAGCTTCTCCGCCGCGTGCTGGACGGCGATCTTGTCCTCGCCGCCGCCGAGCTTGATCTGCTCGCGCCGGGCGTGGAGGTCGTCAGCGAGGGATCTGAGCAGGCGGGTGGGCGGGGAGTCAGCTGACATTGGAAGTAGAACGTTCTACTTTCTACTTTGGCGTGTGTCAAGCATGGCGGGGGGTCGTCACCCCGTGAGGATCGCCGCGGTGGGAGACCGGAACCCCGAGGCATTCCTCGACGCCGCCGCCTGGCACGCCTCCCGCTCGGAAAAGGTCACCTCGGGTCAGCGGCGCTGAGCGATCGTGACCTTTCCGGCTCCCGGCCGGATTTCGCCACCACCGTCTCGGGGCGGCGAACGATGGTCACGTTTTCCCGACTCCTGCGGGGGGCAGCCGGTCGAGCGCGCTCAGCGCCCCTTCCACTGCGGCTCACGCTTCTCGAAGAACGCGCGCACCCCTTCCTGGATGTCCTCGGTCGAGAACGCGATCGTGAGCTGGGAGCGCAAGAAGTCCAGCGCCTGGGCGAACTCCATGTCCTGCTGGCGGAACATCGCGTCCTTGCCGAGCTTCATCAGCGCCGGCGACTTCGACGCCAGCTTCTCGGCCCACTCGCGGACCGCCTCGAGGAACCCCGCCTCCGGCACCACGCGGTTGACGATCCCGATCCGCAGAGCCTCCTCGGCCGAGATCTGCTCGCCGAGCAGGAGCAGCTCATTGGTCTTCTTGCGCGGCACGTTGCGGTAGATCAGGGCCATGATCATGAACGGGAACACGCCCACGTTTATCTCGGGCGTCCCGAAGCGCACGCCTTCGCGCGCCACGATCAGGTCGCAGGCCAGCGCGATCCCGAGCGCTCCGGCCAGCACGTGGCCGTTGGCGGCGCAGATCGAGGGCTTGCCGAGCTCGCCGAGCAGCCTGAACACCCGGGGAAAGGCCTCGGTTCCGAAATGCTTGTGCACGAGCGGCACCTCGGCCGCGAACCCCGCGAGGTTCGCACCGGCGCTGAACACGCGCTCGTGGGTCGAGGTGAGGACCACGCATCGCACCGCGTCATCAGCGCGGGCGCTCTCCAAAGCCGCGATCAGCTCACCGAGCAGCTCGTCGGAGAGCGCGTTACGGGTCTCGGGCTGATCGAGGGCGATCGTGGCCACCCCGGCCTCTGAGATCTCGTAGCGAATGGTCGAGTAGCTCATGCCGGCACAGCCTATGCCCTCCCCCACGCCCTCGGCCGCTTCACCTCGCCGAAAGTAGAAAGTGCCACTGTTTACTTTCACCAGATCGTGCGGTACGGTCCGCGCATGACCACAGCCGACGTTCTCAAGCCCGACTTCGCCACCCAGCGCAGGCACTTCATCTTCACCGACGAGCACGAGCAGCTGCGCGAATCGATCCGCCGCTTCGTGGTCAAGGAGCTGCAGCCCCACGCCGAGGAGTGGGAGGAGACGACCTTCCCGGACTCGGTGTTCGAGCGCATGGGCGAGCTCGGCTTCCTCGGGCTCGACAAGCCGGAGGAATACGGCGGCCAGGGCGGTGACTACTACACGAGCCTCGTGCTGGCCGAGGAGATGGCGCACGCTCACTGCGGCGGGCTGGCGATGGGGGTCGCGGTCCAGACCGACATGGCGATGCCGCCGATCCTGGCCTTTGGCACCGAGGAGCAGAAGCGCCGGTGGGCCGCGCCCGCGATCGAGGGTAAGGCGATCCTGTGCCTGGGGATCAGCGAGCCCGACGCCGGCTCCGACGTGGCGGGGATCAAGACCCGGGCCGTTAGGGACGGTGACGAGTACGTGATCAACGGCTCGAAGACGTTCATCACCAACGGCCACCGCGCACACGCGATCGTGCTCGTCACCAAGACCGACCCCGACGCCGGCTACGACGGATTCACGCTCTTCCTGGTGCCGATGGACTCACCGGGGGTGATTCGCGAGAAGCGCCTGCAGAAGCTGGGCATGCACGCCTCCGACACCGCGCTCCTGGCCTTCCAGGACGTGCGCGTACCCGAGTCTGCGGTCCTTGGCCAGCTCGGGAAGGGGTTCTTCCACATCATGTGGGAGCTTCAGGGGGAGCGCCTGATCGGCGCGGCCGGCTGCGTCGCGGGGGCGCAGAACGTGTTCGACCGCACGCTTCAATACGCCAAGGAGCGCAGCGCGTTCGGGCGCCCGATCGGTCGCTTTCAGGCCATCCGCCACAAGTTCGCCGAGATGGCCACCAAGATCGAGACGGCGCGGCAGATGGTCTACACGACCGCTTGGCGCTTCCAGAACGGCGAGTATCCCGTGCGGGAGATCACGATGGCCAAGCTGTACTCGGCCCGGATCGCGTGCGAGGTGGCCGACGAATGCCTGCAGATCCACGGCGGCAACGGATACATGAAGGAGTACGGAATCGAGCGGGCCTGGCGCGATCTGCGGCTGAACCGGATCGGCGCCGGCACCGACGAGATCATGCTCGACGTGATCGGCCGCTCCTACGGGCTGTGAGAAAAATCGCACCGTGCGGTGGCCGAAACTGAGATAGTCGGCAGTGACCCGCGCGCGCCCCACCGGGGGGTCCGGGCGCCAAGCGGAAACAATTTCCCAGGAGGGCACCATGGCGATTGCCGAGCATCCCAGTACTCGGCCGCAAACGACTCCGCGGAAGATCAAGGGCTATGGCTGGCATGCCGACCTCCCCGATCCGCGCGACCGCATCTACAACCTCGAGGACGAGGTGAAGCTCGCCTCGGCGCTGCCGACCAAGGTCGACCTGAGCCCGCAGATGCCACCCATCTACAACCAGCTCCAGCTGGGCTCGTGTACTGGCAACGGCATCGCGCGGGTGCTCGAGTACGGGGCCATCACTCAGGGCGAGCCGGCAGTCACGCCCTCGCGGCTCTTCATCTACTACGGCGAGCGGGTGATCGAAGGCACCGTCTCCCAGGACTCGGGCGCCCAGATCCGGGATGGCATCAAGGTCGTGGTCAAGCAGGGCGCGCCGCCCGAGACCGACTGGCCCTACTCGGATGCCGATCCGGGCCCGTTCCAGCAGAAGCCCCCGCAGACGGCGTACGCCGACGCGACCCATCACGAGGCGCTCGTCTACAAGCGGATCCTTCTGTCCGGTCCCGGTGCAGCCCTGCAGACCGCGTTGGCCGCCGGGCATCCTGTGGTGTTCGGCTTCAGCGTCCCGTCCTACTTCGAGGACGGCAGCTGGGACGCGACCCGGCAGTCGCTGCCAGTTCCGTCGCCGAGCGATCACTTCATCGGCGGTCACTGCGTCGTGCTGAGCGGCTACGACTTCACCCGCACGCGGTTTCCCAATCCGGCTTACCAGGTCGAGAACTCCTGGGGGCCCGGCTGGGGGATGAACGGGCGCTTCTGGATGGACGCCGGCTGGTTTGACGCGAACGCGCGGCTGGCGAGCGACTTCTGGGTGATCACGCGCGTGACGTGATGTGAGCCTGGGCGGGGGCCGGTCGTAGGATGTCGGGAGGTGACCGGCCCCAGCCACCAGCTCGCTGACAGGGCGGCAGCACCGGCCAAGGCCGACCATCTCCCCGTGCCCCCGTTCACCGCCGCCCACGAGGCGTTGCGGGCACGCGTGCGCGGGTTCGTCGAGACCGAGCTGCGCCCGTACGCGGAGGAGTGGGAGGCCGCGCGCTGGTTTCCCAACGCTGTCTTCAGGCGGCTCGCGGACGAGGGACTGCTCGGCCTGAGGTTTCCGTCGCGCTACGGGGGTGGCGAGGACCCGGTGGCGGCCGCGATCTTCGTCGAAGAGCTCGCCCGCTGCGGCTCGGGCGGGGTGGCGGCGGGCATCGGGGCCCATTCGGGGATCGCGCTGCCGCCGATCTGGAGCTTCGGCACCGAGGATCAGCGCCAGCGCTACCTCGTGCCGGGCATCCGCGGGGAGCTCATCGCCGCCCTGGCCATCACCGAGCCCGACGCCGGCTCGGATGTAGCCTCGATCCGCACCCGCGCCGAACGGGTGGACGGCGGCTACATCGTCAACGGAGCGAAGACCTTCATCACCGGCGGCGTGCGCGCCGACGTCATGGTCACCGCTGTCCGGACCGCCAAAGCTTCCGGGCACCAGGGAATCTCGTTCCTGCTCGTGGAGCGGGGTCCCGGCGTGCACTCGACCCCGCTTCACAAGCTGGGCTGGCATGCCTCGGACACGGCGCTCATCAGCTTCGACGACGTCTTCGTCCCGGCCGAGAACCTGCTCGGCGACGAGGGTCAGGGCTTCTACCTGATCATGGCCAACTTCCAATGGGAACGGCTGCTCATGGCGCTGGGCGCCGTGGGCGCGATGCAGGTCGCGTTCGAGCGGACGCTCGAGAGCATCGCCTCAGGCGGCCGTCCACGCGGCCAGGCCGTGCGGCACCGCCTGGCCGAGGTGGCTCTGGCGCTGCAGGCCGGGCGGGATGTGACCTACGCCGCACTACGACGTTATGTGAGCGGTGAGGATGCCACCCGCGAGGTCACGATCGCCAAGCTCGCAACGCAGCGCGCTGCCTGCGACGTGATCGAGAGCTGTATGCAGATCCACGGCGAGCGCGGCTACCTGGCCGACACCGGGCTCGAACGCGCCCTGCGCGACGCCCGCTTGGGGCCCATCGGCGGGGGTACCGACGAGATCATGAAAGAGATCCTCGGACGCTCGCTGGGACTGTGAACGGTGGAATCGGCGCGCGGACAGCTCCTGATCGCCGGACCCACGCTGCTTGACCCGAACTTCTGGCGCACGGTCGTGCTGATCGTCGAGCACAACGAGGAGGGCGCTCTCGGCCTGGTGCTGAACCGGCCCTCCGAGGCCACCGTGTCGGAGACCATCCCCCAGCTCGAGGAGCTGCTCGACCGCGACGACCTCGTCTACCACGGCGGCCCCGTCGGACCTTCGGCGCTGATCGTGCTCGCCCGCTTCGACGAGCCGGGCGACGCCGCGCTGCTGGCGTTCGAGGATGTCGGGGTGCTGGGGACAGGCTTCTCGCTCGACGATCCGCCCGCGGGGATCCGCGAAGCCCGCGCCTTCGCCGGCCATGCGGGCTGGGGCCCCGGCCAGCTCGACGGCGAGCTCGAGCGCGGCGACTGGATCCTCGAGGCGGCCCGCAGAGAGGACGCATTCAGCGCCGACCCGGACGGGTTGTGGGCGTCGGTGCTCACACGAAAGGGCGGGAGCTACGCCCTGATCGCCAGGATGCCGGTCGATCCGTCGCTGAACTGAGCGCCGAACCGGGCGTACGATCACGCCATGGCGCACGATCACGTCCACTCGCGCCGCGACACCGACCGCCGAGCCCTCACCGTGGCGCTGGCGATGATCCTCGGCTTCATGGTCGTCGAGGTGACTGTCGGCCTGCTGGCTTCATCGCTGGCCCTGCTCTCCGACGCAGCCCACATGCTCACCGACGCCGCCGCGCTGGCCCTGTCGCTGGTGGCGGCCCGGCTCGCCGCGAAGCCGGCGGCCGGCGCGATGACCTACGGGCTCGGGCGGATCGAGATCCTGAGCGCACAGCTGAACGGACTGACCCTGCTGCTCCTGAGCGCGCTGATCGTCGCGGGCGCGATCGGGCGGCTGGCGTCTCCCTCGCATGTCGGCGCATCCGCGGTACTCGTGGTCGCACTTGCCGGCGTGGTCGTGAATCTGATCGTCGCGTGGGTGCTGGGCCGGGGCAGCGGCGAGCAGCGCAGCCTGAACGTCGAGGGCTCCTACCGCCACATCCTCACCGACCTGTACGGCTTCGCGCTGACCGCGGTCGCCGCGATCGTGATCCTCACCACCGGCTTTCGCCGCGCCGACGCGATCGCCTCGCTGCTGATCGCCGGGCTGATGCTGCACGCCGGCTGGGGTCTTCTCCGGGCCTCGGTGCGCGTGTTCCTCGAGGCCGCGCCGGCCGAGCTCGACCCCGATCGGATCGGTCACGCGCTGGCCGCTCACGAGGGCGTCGTCCAGGTGCACGACCTGCACGTGTGGGAGGTCACCTCCGGCTTCCCGGCCCTCTCAGCGCATATCGTGGTCCGCGCGGGCGAGGACTGCCACGACCTGCGTCGTCAACTTCAGCGCCTGCTCGAGGAGCGCTTCCACGTCCACCACACCACCCTCCAGGTCGACCACGAGGCGGCCAGCCAGCCACCGTTGCAGATCGAGGTCGCGGGCTCGACGGGGCCGCGACGCCGGAGTTAGACTCGCGGCGTGCGCGTCGAAGGGCCCAGCCGATGAAGGTCGTCAAGCCTGGCGACGACCATGAGGTGCCCAAGGGGGTCGTCGGGAACTCCGAGATCTCGCAGGCCACCGCCGGAGCCAGCAACATCTACATGGCCGTCTTCCGCGTTCCCCCCGGCACGCAGTCGCGCCCGCACTACCACGCCAATTGCGAGAGCGCGCTGTACATGATCTCGGGCTCGATCCGGGTGAAGTGGGGCGACCACCTCGAGCACGTGGTGGTGGTGGAGCCGCGCGACCTCATGTACGTGCCCCCGCGCGAGACCCACATCGTCGAGAACGTCTCCGACAGCGATCCGGCCGAGTACGTCGTCGCGCGCGACTCGCCTCAGGAGGACGCGGTGGTCGTTCCCTGGGCGGATGAGGGCCAGGCCGGCTAACCGGTAACGGCGCCCAGCTCCAGCACGCAGCCGCTGAAGTACTCGCCCGCGGGCGAGAGCATGTAAGCGATCAGCTCGCGCAGCTGCGCCGTGCTCGTGGCCAGTCCCGGAAGGATCGCGCAACTCGTCACCTGAAAACGCGCCCACTCCACAGACAGCGTCCGCGCGAGGTTCTCGAGCGCGGCCCGCGCCGCGCCCGCCTGGGGGCCGGCGTTCGCAGGCGGCGCGATCAGGAGCACCTTGGCCGGCGACTCGGCGGCGATCAGCTGCGCCGCGACCCCGTCGACAGCGGCCCATGCCTGCTCGAGCGCTCGCATCAATCCTTCGGGCGCGCCTTGCGCGAACGCCGGTGATGCGTCGAATACGAGCGCCGTCGCAGCTTCGGGAGCGGGCGACTCGAGCACCTCCGCCCCCAGGCGCTCGAGCTCCGCGTCCAGCCCGGCCGGCCCACCGCCCACGACCGTCACCCGCACGCCCTCGAGAATCCCCGGCCGCAGCACGCTCCTCGACTGAGGCTGAGGCTGGTTCATCCGCCCTTCGCTTGGCGGCCCAGCTCGGTGTGGAGCTCGCGGATGCGCTCGAGGATGTAGTCCGCCGCCTGCTGCTGGAGCTCGCGCGATGGCGAGGACACCTGCGAAAAGCGAAAAGGCGGCCCGTAGCGGACGGTCACGCGCGGCAGCTGCAAGCGCTTCCAGTTGCGGACCTGATAGGAGCCGAGGATCGCCACGGGCACGATCGGCACGCCCGACTCGAGCGCCAGCCGGCCGATTCCCGGACGCGCCTCGTCGGCGATCTTGCCGGTGCGCGAGCGCCCGCCCTCGCAGTACATGACGACGGCGCCTCCGCGATCGAGGATCCTATAGGCGGTGGTGAAAGCCTCCTCGTCCTGGTGGCCGCGACGGACCGGAAACACTCCGCCGTGGCTGAAGATCCACGCGCCGATCCCCGTGAACAGCTGTGACTTGCCCATGAACTGGACACGCCGGCGGATGAACGCGCCGGTGAAGAAGTGGTCAAGGAACGAGGCGTGGTTGGGGGCGAGGATCACCGGGCCGTTCGGGACCTCATCGCTGTCGAGTCCGCGCGCCCGAAACACGGTGAGCGAGTAGAGGACCGTGAGGATCCGAGTGATCTCGTAGACCTTCGTCTCGGGCGGGTGATCGCGCACGAGCGCGTGGTAGCGGTCGAAGTGCTCCTTCGGCCGCGGGTCGCGGTAGACCTGGGGCTTGAGCTCGACGTCGGGCATTTCCGGAGCGGACGATAACCCGGGTTCGCCGAGGGCTCAGTAGCCCTGGGGGACGGTTCCGGTGCCGCTGGTGGAAGTCGTGTGCGAGGTGGTGGTCGTGGTCGGCGGCACGGTCGACGGGACGACCGTCGTCGAGGGAGCGACCTGTGTCTGTGTCGGCGGGACCGTCGCCGGAGCCGATGTCGTGGTCGGCGCGTTCGCCTTCGGCTTCTTGACGGCCGTGTGGTGACGTGGCGCGGGGCGGCGATGGTGAGTGGCGGGCTTGGCCTTAGCCGTCGAGGTGGTCGTGTTCGTGGTCTTGGCGGCCTGGGTCTGGCTCGAGGTCGCGGAGGAACCCGACCCGCCACACCCCGCGAGGGCCACGACGCCGGCGACAGCAGCGGCCAGCGATCGACTCATGATCAGCGTCCTTCCCACCTGGCCTTGAGCCTAACACCCAAATCGGGCGGCGTGGCCCCGCTCCGCTACCGTTTCGGCGGCGATGAAGGGAGCCGGAAGCGCCCAAGGCAGCGGGGGGACCGCGGTTGCGACGCCTGAGCCCGTCGGCGGCGACGCCTCGTCCGTCGCAGGCGGCTCCCGCACCACCTGGGTGCTGACTGTCTGCTGCGTTGCGCAGTTCATGGTCATCCTCGACCTGAGCATCGTCAACGTCGCGCTGCCCTCGATCCAGTCGAGCCTGTCCTTCTCGCCGACGGCGTTGCAGTGGGTGGTCGATGCCTATGCGATCACGTTCGCCGGGTTCCTGATGCTCGGCGGCCGGGCCGCCGATCACTTCGGGCAGCGCCGGACGTTCGTGGCCGCGCTGATCCTGTTCAGCCTGGCCTCGCTGGCCGGGGGCACGGCCTGGACGCGGTCGATCCTGATCGGTGCCCGGGCGATCCAGGGCCTGGCCGGAGCGCTCATGGCCGCCTCCTCGCTGGCGATCATCACCTCGTCGTTCCCGCCCGGTCCGGCCAGACACCGCGCGATCGGGTTGTGGGGGGCGATGAACGGCGCGGGCGGCGCCACCGGGGTGCTGCTCGGCGGGGTGCTCACCCAGGCCTTCAGCTGGCGCTGGATCCTGCTCATCAACCCGCCGATCGGGGCCGCTGCCGCGCTCCTGGCCGTGAGCGTGGTCGCGAACATCCGCGGCTCGCGCGAGGGGAAGAGCTTCGACCTCGGCGGCGCGCTGACGCTCACGCTCGGCCAGATGGTGCTCGTCTACGGGATCGTCACCGCCGGCACGCACGGCTGGAGCTCCCCCCGCGCCCTGATTCCAGTGGCCATCGGGCTCGTGCTGCTCGCAGCGTTCGTGGTGATCGAGGCCCGGTTCGCCTCGGCTCCGTTGGTCCCGTTCCGCGAGCTCACCCGGCCGCTTCAGATCGCCAACACGATCGTGCTCCTGTTCAGCGCCGCGATCTTCCCGATGTGGTACCTCACCTCGCTGTACGTGCAGCAGGTGCTGGGCCTCTCCCCCCTGAAGGCCGGCCTCACGTTCCTGCCGATGGCGCTGACGATCATGGTCTGCGCCCGCTCGGCGGGCAAGCTCGTGAGCCGCTTCGGGGTGCGCACGGTGCTCGGCGGCGGGCTGATCCTGTTCGGATGCGGCCTGTTGCTGTTCGCCCGCATCGTGCCCAGCGGCAGCGCGATCGCCTACGTGATCGTGCCCGGCGTGCTGGCCGCCACCGGCATCGGGTTCTCGATCGTGCCCTCGACCATCGCGGCCGTCCAGGGCGCGCGCGAAGGTCAGGCCGGGCTCGCATCGGGACTGGTGAACACTTCCCGGCAGATCGGAGGTGGGCTCGGGATCGCCGTGCTGATCACGCTCGCCACCCAGTACACGACTCACCTGATCGGCCAGAACCGGCCGGTCCCCACAGCGCTCACCGACGGCTTCAGGCTCGGCTATCTGATCGCCGCCGGGTTCGTGATCGCTGCCGCCGTCATGACCTTCGCTCTGCTCCCGCGGCCCGCTGCGGCGGCCCCTGAGCGCCGGCGCCCGTTCCTCGCGGTGGCTTGTGTCGTGGCGGCGTTCGTGATCGTCGACTTCGTGGCGGCGAGCTTCCACCCCGCGCCGATCGGCGCCTACACGACCCGCGGCGCCTACACCTTCACCTCCGCGCCGGACCTGCACCCGCCCCAGCTCGTCGCCGACATCCCGACGCTGTCCGCCCGCCTGTCACCGGGCTACATCTTCCTGACCAGCTTCTATGACCTCACCGTCCACCCGATGGTCGGCCAGAGCGGGCCGCTCGTGCTCGACAACCGCCTGCAACCGGTGTGGTTCAAGCCCGTCCCGCTGAACCGCGTGGCCGCCAACCTCAGCCAACAGGTCTATGGCGGGCAGCCCGTGCTGGCGTGGTGGCAGGGCGTGGTGACCGACACCGGCGCAACCACCTTTGGCGAGGATGTCGTGGTCGACCGCCACTACCGCACGCTGGCCACGCTGAAGGGCACAGGCGGATGGATTCTCACCCTGCACGCGCTGACGATCCACGGCAACGACGCCTGGGTGAGCGCCAACCGAAACATACCCCGTGACCTCTCGAGGTACGGCGGGACGTACAACGGCGCCCTGATCGACTCCGCGGTTCAGGAGTACGACCTGCGCACCGGCCGCCTGATCTTCACCTGGGACGCGCTGAAGCACATTCCCCTCGCCGACTCGCACGCGATCCCTCCCACGAACGGCTTCCCATGGGACGCCTATCACGTCAATGCCGTCGATCTGCTCGACAACGGCGACTTTCTCGTGTCGATGCGCAACACGTGGGCGGCCTATCTGGTCGACGGCCGCACGGGCCAGATCAAGTGGACGCTCGGCGGCAAGCACTCGAGCTTCAGCTTCGGGCCGGGCGCCGCGTTCGAGTGGCAGCACGACGTTCAGGTGTACCCGAACGGCGCCGTGACCTTGTTCGACGATCACTGCTGCCAGATCAGCGGCGCGGGCACGTTCCTCTCGGCTTCCAAGCCCTCGCGCGGGCTCGAGCTGAAGCTCGACACCCAGGCCCGGCGGGCCACGCTCGTGGTCCAGTACACCCATGGCCAGAACTTCGACTCCGAGTACATGGGAAACACGGAGCCCCTGGCCGACGGCAACATGTTCGTCGGCTGGGGGTCGCAGCCGTACCTGTCGGAGTACAGCCGCGATGGCCAGCTCCTGCTGGACGCCCACTTCCCCCACCCCGACCAGAGCTACCGGGCGACGCTCGGACCGTGGGTCGGGCTGCCGACCTACCCGCCCGCGGGCGCCGCGCGGCGCCAAGCAGGGGCCACGAGGGTATTCGCGAGCTGGAACGGGGCGACCGAAGTCGCGTCCTGGCGGGTGCTGGCCGGCTCGGGCAGCTCCGACCTGCATGCGGTGGCCAGCCTGGGAAGGGAGGGCTTCGAGACCTCGATCCCGGTCTCCGGCGGCTACGGCGAGTACGAAGTCCAGGCGCTCGACGCCCACGGGCACACGCTCGGGACCTCGGGGCCGTTCACAGCCCGATCAGGGCGTTAGCGTCATCGGAGCCGGGCGCCCGAGATAGATGCGCTCGAGCTGCTGCGACCGGTAGTTTGGAACCATCAGCCACGATCGCCCGGGACCTGTCCCGGCGCCGCCGGAGGAGGAGCCATGTCGCGCAGCTTCGGACTGCCCAGTCACGCCAAGGCGCACGAGCAGCTGAGCAAGGCGTACCCGCCGAATCCCGGACCTCAGCCGCTTCCGCCGGGGGCGGCGGGGCGCGCGACCGCCGCCCAACTCGGAATCAACGAGTCACAGCCGCTCACCTTCTTCGTGATCGGCGACCACGGTGGAGTGAAGGCGCCCGGACCGCAGAACGCGGTCAGCTATGCGATGCAGCGCGCGGCCGCGCCGGCTCCCGCATTCGTGTACTCGGTCGGCGACCTCGTCTACTTCCACGGCGAAGCCGGCCAGTACTCCCCCCAGTTCTACGAGCCCTACGGGCACCTGGCCGCTCCGATCGTGGCCATCCCCGGAAACCACGACGGCGACGTCGCCGAGGATGACAGCGGCAACCCCACCGGCCGCCAGCCGCTGGACACGTTCATGGCCAACTTCTGCACTCAGGCGCCGCAGGTCCCGCCCGGCGACCCCCAGCTCGAGTTCGGGCGCCATACCCAGACGCAGCCATGGTGCGATTGGACCCTGGAGCTGGCCGCGGTGACGATCATCGGGCTGTACTCGAACGTTCCCGAGGGTGGGATCTTCCAGACCTCGCAGACGGACTGGCTCGTGTCCGAGCTGCAGGCCGCGCCCACCGACCGGCCCGTGATCGTGACTCTGCATCACCCGCCGCTCAGCGTCGATGCCCACCACGGGGGCTCGCCGCGCATGGTCACCGCGCTAACCCAGGGATTTCAGAGCGCCCAGCGCTGGCCGCAGCTGATCTTGACCGGGCACGTGCACGACTATCAGCGCTTCACCTGGGAGCTCGGCGGCCATTCGATTCCCACCATCGTGATCGGGAACTCGGGCTACCACAACCTCCACCAGCTCGCCTCCGACGCGAAGCCGGGGCTGAAGGTCGCCCCAGGGGTGACCTTCGAGTTCGGCGAGGCCAGCGAGTACGGCTTCCTCACCCTGACTGTGAGCGCAGGCACGATCACGGGGTCCTACACGGGAGTGAAGCCCGGTGTGATGCCCGACGGCTCGGATGCCGCCGTGAGCGCGGGCAAGGACACGTTCACCACGCAGCCGTGACCCTCTCGCGCGGGTGGCTGCCCGCCTCGAGCAGGTCGGCGATCGCGATCGCATAGTCCTCGGCGGTGATCTCGCTGCTGCCGTCCTCCCGGGTGAGCAGCTGGTCGCCGCCGAGCCGGTACTCCCCCTTGCGCTCGCCGGGATGGATGTATGCGGCGGGGCTGACGTAGGTCCAGTCGAGATCCTGCACCCCGCGGTAGAGCTCTAGCGCGTCGGCCTGCTCCAGCGCCTCCGGCTTCCACTCCTCGTGGAAATCCGGCGTATCCACGAGCCGCATTCCCGGCGCCACCTCGAGGCTCCCGGCGCCGCCGACGATGACCAGCCGTTTGACGCCCGCGCGACGGACGCCCTCGATGAGGCTGGCGGCGACATCGGCCAGTGTGTGGCCGCCGTCCCGCGCCGAGACGGCGGATACCACGGCGTCCGCGCCCGCGCTCGTGGAGGCCACCGACTCCGCGTCGGTGACATCCGACCCGGTCGAGCGCGTGGCCGCGACGACCTCGTGACCGCGCTGCTCCAGCTCAGCGGTGATGCGGCTGCCGACCATGCCGCTTGCGCCGAAGACCACGATCCTCATTCCGGTACCTCCCGTGACGGTTGCATTCACGGCAGGGTTGCGCATTCTCACCCTGAGCGGGTGGCTCGGGAGCCGTCGCTTGAGCGATGCTTGGGGCCGTGATCAGACGCCTCTGGCTAGCGCCGGCGGCTGCCGGGGTCGTGTTGGTGCTCGTCGTCCACGGCGCCGCCGGCGGCATGGGCTGCTCGGCGCGCGTGGCCGGCGCCGGGGTCGGCGGCCAGTTCGCGTTCCTGCGCGGAGGCACTCTCGAGCTCCTGCGCCTCCCCGATTGCCGCCTTCATGCGCTTGTCACCCACGGCGCTCAGGCGCCGGTCGCTTTCAGCCCGGACGGCCGCTACCTGGCCTACGGGGCCGGCACGTTGATTGCCACCAGGGGCGGCGCCGCCCCGCAGCGACCGCTCGGGTGGGTCGGCTTCTGGGCGTGGTCGCCGCGTGGCGATCAGCTTGCCGCGGTGACCCGGAGCGGCGCCGTGGAGCTGTGGACTCCGGGCGCTGGGACCCGTCTGCTGCTGGGTGCCTCATGGGGTGCCGGAGGGCTTGCCTTCTCGCCCGACGGTCGCCGGCTCGTGGTGTCGAAGACGGCGCGGAAAGCCGGGGTGGATTCGGGGGAGCTGTGGCGGATCGACCTGGGCACTCGCGCGAGCGTCCGGCTCGCCCGGGTTTCGAACGCGCTCCCGTTCGTCGCCGGCGTCACCCCAGACGGCGCGGACGCGCTGTTCTCGGCCGATCCCCAGGGGTCGGGCTCGATCGCGGCCGACGGTCTGGCGCTGGAGGCCGTCCCGCTCACCGGCGGCGTGCTGCGGACGCTCGTGCCGAGCATCCTCAACTACCCCGACTTCATCGCCCCCTGCGGGCTATCGATGATCGTGACCGCGGGCGCCGGCAGAGAGTCGAACCTCGGCAAGTCGCTCGCCGTGCTGCGCCCACCCGCATACCGGAGCACAACCCTGGGGCTGAGTCCCGGGCAGAGCTGGGTGACGCCGAGCTGTTCCGCGCGCGGAGCGATCGCAGCCGCCGCCGGGCGCTCGAGCGACAACGCCGGCTTCGGGCTCCAGCACCGCTCGATCTGGCTGATTCCCACCCCGGGCGCGCCCGCAGTCCGGCTGACGAATCCCGGCCCGCTGCGGATGAGCGACGAGCTTCCACGTATGGCCGGCGACGGCCGCTACATCCTGTTCGTGCGCGCGGTGAGCGGCGGCGGCGCTGTCCAGCACGGACAGCTGGAGCTCATCGCACTCGGTCGCCACGGCCATTCCCGGCTGATCGGACCGATCGCGCAGCTCGGCTCGGCCGGAATCGGCTACTACGACCACTACCCCTGGAGCAGCGTCACCGCGTGGAGCCCGCGCTAGCCCTCCCACGGAGCCGACGCGAGCGCCCGCTCGTAGGCCGACCGGTCGTGCAGGGCCTCGCCGTGGGAGACGATCACGTGCTCGAACGGCAGCTCGAGCAGCGCCGTGAGGGCAGGCAGAGCCCGCTCCTCGTGCCATGGCGTGCCCCAGATCCGTAGCTCGCCCTCGCGCGCGGTCAGCGCGTCGGCGAACACGATCGCCCGCTGCTCGGGAAGCCACAGCGGGGTTTCGGCCCGTCCGCGGCCGTCGTACAGCGCCCGCGCCCCGCCGGGTAGCACGTCACCGGGCTCGATCGCCTCGAGCCGGGTACGGGGGACATCGTCGGGCCAGAACAGCGCCGGCCCATACGCCCTGGCGCCGTAGCGCCGATGGAACAGGTCCACGTCGCGCACGTGGTCCGGCTTGAGCACGACGACGGCGGTCGGCGGGGACTCCTCGATCCGCCTCCAGACCTCCACCGCGTCCGGGGGCGGGGCGAGCGGGTCGAGCAGCAGGACCTCGTCTCGTACACGAACGCAGGTCGAGGTCACGGCCGGAGGCCAGTTGAAGCCCTCGCGCCAATCTGGGTGACCGGTTCTCCAGACCCACAGGCCCGGCGCGACGTCGATCATTTCGCAGCGCACGACCAGAAGCTATCGTCCGGTCGGCGCTACGCGAGGCAATCCAGGGAGGTCGATCGGCATGAGCGGGTACAAGTCGGCGCATCTGAGCGAGATCGAGGAGGTCGACGACGGTCGCTGTCCGTTCCGGCCCGTCCGGCTGCATCTCGGCATCACGTCGTTCGGTTTGACCACATGGACGGGCCGAAACGAGGGTGACCGGATCCTGAACGAGCACGACGAGTCCGAACCCGATTCCAGCGAGGAGCTGTATCTGGTGTTCCAGGGGCGGGCATCGTTCGAGCTCGATGGCGAGACGCTCGACGCACCGGCCGGGACGTTCGTGATCGTGCGGCCGGGGGTCAACCGAACCGCGTTCGCGCAGGAGCCGGACACGACGATCCTCGCCATCGGCGGTGCGACGGGTAAGGCGTATCAGGCTCCCGGCTGGGAGCTCTTTGCTCCACTGCGGCGCCTGTACGACTCCGGTGACTACGCCGAGGCGGCGGATCGAGGGCGCGAGCTGCTCGCGGCGCATCCCGACCAGGCCGGGCTGTTCTACAACGTCGCCTGCACCGAGAGCCTCGCCGGCCGCTCGGGAGATGCCGTGGATCACCTGAGCCGCGCGATCGAGCTGTCCGAGGACCTGCGTTCGCTGGCCATCGAGGACTCGGACTTCGATGCCATCCGCAACGAGCCGGGGTTCCGGGAACTGGTGGCCGGCTGAGCCTCAGGGCAGGCGCCTGCCGACCAGCCCCGGATCGTCTGCAGAACTGTGCCGCCGACGAGCGGCGCCTGCGGGCGGCCCGGGAGTGTCATGTCCATATCGGCCAAGGTCGTTCGTCGTAGGGATGTAACGCAACAAATGACCCAAGGAGGTCGTAATGCATCCCACGTTGATCAGCGCCGTTGCCGACCAGATCGTCCGTGAGCGGTCACGCAACGCCGGCATCGGTCCGAGCCGGCGCGGGGACCGCGGTCCTCGCCTTTCGCGCCGCGCCGGTTTCCGGCTCGTGCGCCGTCCGCTCGTCGCGCGGCGAGCGTCGTGAGTCGTAGTCCCGATCGGAGTTGGCGACAATCTGGAGGTGCATCGATGAAGTATCTGCTGTTCATCTGCAGTGACGGCCTGCCCGTCCCGGAGGCGATGGCGGTTATGCAGCGCGACCTCCCCGCCTGGATCGACGAGATGGGTGGCCGCGGCGTGCGTCTGTTCGGCAGGGAACTGGAGCTCCCTGAGGCGGCGGCGACCGTGCGAGTGCGCGAGGGCGAAACGCTGGTGACCGACGGGCCGTTTGCCGAGACCAAGGAGTTCGTGGCGGGCCTCGACCTGCTCGACTGCGCCGATCTGGACGAAGCGATCGAGGTCGCGGCCAAGAGTCCGGTGTCGCGGTACCACCCGATGGAGATCCGGCCGTTCAGGGGAGAGCTGCAGCTGGGCGAGGGCGCGTCCAGGTTCGCTCGGGATGACGACTCGGCGGGTACCCCATACCTCCTGGCGATGTGGATGAGCCAAGCGCCGGCGGCGCTGCTCGACGACGAGGCGGTGAAGCGGGAGTCCGACGCCTGGCGCCGGCATGTGCAGCCAAGCGGGATCCACGTCCTCGGAGGCGCGCTCGGTGACCCGGAGACGGCGACCACCCTCCGCGTACGCGACGGGGAGACCGTGCTGAGCGACGGACCCGGCATCGACGCCGCGGAGTTCATTGCCGCGATCGAGGTGGTGAGCTGTCCCGGTCGCCGGCAGGCCATCGAACTCGCTGCCGCCCACCCGATCGCGCGCCATCACGCGATCGAGGTGCGCCCGTTCTACAGCGGGTGAGCCCGCCGGCCGTTCAGGAGGCGGTGGATGCGGCCTTCCGCGAGGAGTGGGGACGGGTCGTCGCGACCCTGATCAGGCGAACCGGAGACTGGGATCTGGCGGAGGACTGCGCGCAGGAGGCGTTTGCCGAAGCGCTGCGTCGCTGGCCTGCCGACGGCGTGCCGCAGCGCCCGGGCGCCTGGCTGACCACCGTCGCGGGCAACCGCGCAATCGACCGTCTGCGGCGCGGCGCCCGCGGAGCGGAGCTGCTGGAGCAGGCCGGCCGCGAGGCCCTCGCTCGGCCCGATACCGATGAGGAGACGATGCCCGAACTGTTCGGTGAGAGCGATGAGATCGAGGACGACCGCCTGCGGCTGATCTTCACCTGCTGCCATCCGGCGCTTCCTCCGGAGGGCCGGGTGGCCTTGACACTGCGGAGCCTGGCCTGGCTCACGACGGCCGAGATCGCGAGGGCGTTCCTGGTATCCGAGGCCACGATGGCGAAGCGGCTGACCCGCGCCAAGGCGAAGATCGCGGCTGCCGGCATCCCCTACCGGGTCCCGCCGGCCCATCTGCTCCCTGAACGCACCGCCGGGGTGCTGGCCGTTCTGTACCTGATGTTCAACGAGGGGTATGCCGCCTCAGCCGGCGATGAGCTGATCCGCGCCGGCCTGTGCGACGAGGCGACCCGCCTGGCGCGGGCTCTGTGGCACCTGATGCCCGATGAGCCCGAGCCGATGGGCGCGCTGGCGCTGATGCTGCTGCACAGCTCGCGCCGTCGCGCAAGGGTGGGCGAGCACGGCGAGCTGATCACCCTCGAGGAGCAGGATCGCAGCCGCTGGGACCAGACCGAGATCGATGAGGGGCTGCGGCTATTGGACGCGGCGCTACGCCGGCGGCGCGTCGGTCCCTATCAGCTGCAGGCGGCGATCGCCGCCTGCCACGCCCGCGCCGAAAATGCCGCCGACACGGACTGGGGTGAGATCGCGGGCCTCTACGTCCTGCTGGAGGACCGGATGCCGTCACCTGTCGTGAGACTCAACCGGGCGGTGGCGGTGGCAATGGCCGGTGACATCGAGACGGGCCTGGCAATCGTCGACGAACTCGCCGAGCAGGGCGCGCTCACCGACTACCACCTCCTGGAGGCAACCCGGGCCGACCTGTACCGTCGTCGCGGCGACCGAGAAGCATCGATCGCCGCGTACCACCGGGCACTCGAGGCGGCTCGAACGGAGCCAGAGCGCGAGTTCATCCGCAGGCGCCTGGCCGAGCAGAGCGCCCAACGCTGAGTCAGCCGGCCGGGGCGAGGGCCGGCTCCCCGACCGCGGCCTTCGCCACCGCGGTCGACAGCTCGCCCTGGCGGACGAGCCCGAAGATCGCCGGCAGCGCGAGCAGGGCGATCGCGCCGAGGACCCACAGCGCCCGCTGGAATCCGCCGGTGAGCGCAACCGGCGCGGCGTCGCCGGCGTGCAGGAGCACATGGCTGTGGCTCGCGGCGACGCTCGACGCGATCGCGATTCCGATCGCCCCGCCGAGTTGCTGGGAGGTGTTCAGCAGCCCCGAGGCGAGCCCGGCTCGATCGTCCGCGACGCCCGCGAGCGCGCCGATCGAGATCGGGATGAACGCGAACGCGGTGCCGGCGCCGGCCACCGCGAACGGGCCGGCGAGGTCGGCCAGGAACCGGCCGTGCACGGGAA
Source organism: Solirubrobacteraceae bacterium (assembly GCA_035295205.1). GTDB lineage: Bacteria > Actinomycetota > Thermoleophilia > Solirubrobacterales > Solirubrobacteraceae > Palsa-465. The sequence continues at coordinate 25,290 of DATGJM010000072.1, forward strand.
CCTGGGTGGCCCAGATCACTCCCGCGCCGATCAGCGTCATCCCGATCGTCATGACGATCTTCGCCCCGCCGCGGGTGACCAGCCATTGGGAGATGCCCGCGAGGGCAATCGAGGTCAACGAGGCGGCCAACCACGCCACTCCCGACTGGAGCGCGCTGTAGTGCAGCACCTGCTGCATGTACAGCGTGCCGACGAACACAAACGCGAAGAAGCTGCCACCGAGGAGGAGGCCCGCCAGGTTCGCGCCGGCGAGCGTGCGCAGGCGGAAGATGGAGAGCGGCAACAGCGGCGACTCCACGCGGCTCTCGATCACCACGAAGGTGAGGAGCAGGGCGACCGACGCGCCGAGCAGCGCGAGCGTCCTCGTGCCGCCCCAGCCGTACTGCGGTGCCTGGGAGATCGCATCGACGAGCAGGACGAGGCCGGCCGTGCCGGTGACTCCCCCAGCCACGTCGAACTGCCGCCGCTCGATGGCAAGACGGCTCTCGGGCAGGATCCGGGGGGCCAGCAGCAGCGCCCCCGCCCCGATTGGCACGTTCAGAAAGAAGATGTACTGCCACCCGGCGTAACGGGTTAGCAAGCCGCCGGCGATCAGCCCGACGGTCGCGCCGGCGGCACCCAGGCCGCCCCAGATCCCGAGCGCCTTGTTGCGCTCGGCGCCCTCCTCGAACATGTTCATCACGAGCGAGAGGGCCGCGGGCAGCATCAGGGCCGCACCTACGCCCTGCACCGCCCGGCTGCCGATCAGGAACGCGTCGCCGGTCGAGAGCCCGCAGGTCAGTGACGCGCTCGTGAACAGCGCCACGCCGAGCAACAGGATCCGCCGGCGGCCGACCAGATCCGCGCCGCGCCCGCCAAGAAGCAGCAGACCGCCGAAGGTGAGTGCATACGCCGTGACGACCCACTGCAGATTGGTCTGCGAGAAGTGGAGGTCACGGCCGATCGTCGGCAGCGACACGTTGACGATGGTCAGATCGATGATTGTCATGAAGTACGTCAGCGCAAGCAGCGCGAACGCGCGCCAGCGGTTGACGGTTTGTGATGCAGGCGTCATGAGACCTCCAGTGGTCTGGCAGGGAACGAATACGGAGAAGCAGAGGTGAGTGAGTTACCGGGAGGCCGGGACTCCGAACCGCGGTAACAGCGCGGGATCGAGAAACGCGTCGATGCCGGCGATCCGGCCGTGCTCGATCTCGAGCACGCTGATCCCGTGAGGGATCCAGGATCCGTCTTCGGCGCGAAGTTCGATCGTCACCGCGGGGCGCCCGTTCGCCCAGGTCGCTCTGTGTCGGATCCGCGTCAGATCCCCCTGAGCGACAGCCTCGAGGAAGAACCGCGCGATCCGCACACCACCTTCCAGCGCCGCCTGAGGCGGCATCCGCAGTGTCGCGTCCTCGCGCAGCAGCGCCACGAGGCCGTCCATGTCGGCGCGTTCGAACGCGGTCACGTAACGGCCCAGAAGCTCGCGCTCGGCTGGATCGGCTTGCGCTCGCCTGGCCTCGGGCAGGTTCTGATCGATCGTGCCGCGGGCGCGCTGCAGCGCGCTGTTGACCGATGCGACCGTCGATTCCAGCACGTCGGCGACCTCGGGCGCGGTCCAGCCGAGCACGTCGCGGAAGATGAGCACGGCGCGCTGGCGCCCGGGCAGCTCTTGGATCGCCCTCAGCAGCGCAAGCTCCATCCCCTCCCGGATCGCGTAACGCGCCGCGGGGTCATACGTCGGCGAGGCCGTCTGGCTCGACCGGTGGTCTGGGAAGGGATCGATCGGCTCCGGTCGCC
>DATGJM010000073.1:0-11899 GCA_035295205.1 Solirubrobacteraceae bacterium
GTGCGGGTCCGCCGCCTGGCCCGCGGCGGTGACGACGGCTACCGCTGCTCGCTGGTCCCGGGCCTGAAGTCGAGCGCCGACGCCGAGCGCCTGGCCGACGAGCTGGCGTTCTCCGCCGGGCGGCTCGAGCTGCTCGAGACCGACCCCCCGGGGCTGTTCGCGGAGGTCGCGGGTGCCGGGGGGGATCTGGAGGAGCGCACCTGGCTTGCCTTCCTCATCGCCTACGTGGGGCCGTCGGACGGAGAGGACCCGTTCGCCTCCGTGCGCGCGGTACGGACGTCCTGGGCCTCCGGCCAGACACCCGACCCGGCCGCGATCGACCCCGGGCCGCGGGGCGCCCACGATCCCGCGCGCGGCACGAGCACGGTTGACGCCTACCGGGCTTGGGCGGTTCGCGCCGGCTCCCAGGCCGCCGCCTTCTCCGGCGAGCCGTCCTGGTCGCCGCCGCGCCGCTTCGCGCGCGCCTTCGAGCGGCTCGCGCTCCCCGGCTTTCACCGCGACGCCCGGTTCGAGCTGCTGGTGCTGCTCGGCCGGCTCGGGGTCTACGAGGTGCAGGCGGGCTCGCTCGCCCTGGGCGGGGATAACAGCGTCACCGTGGGCGCCAAGCGGGCGCTGGGCATCGGCGACCCGCTGCTGCTCGATCGCCGGGCGGCCGAGCTGGCCGGGGCATGTGAGATCCCGCTCGAGGCCCTTGACCTGGCGCTCTACAACTGGGAGCGCGGCGAGCGCTCTGCCGGAGCCGCCGGCCTGCCCGCTGACACCGAGCCGCCGGCCGAGATCGCCGAGCGGACGTACGGCGCGCTGCGGCTCTGAGCGCCGAGCACGCCCGCGGGGCCTCGACGGCGTTACGTCCGGGGCACCGCCTACCTTCTGCGGCGACCGCATCATCGCACCGGAGCTGCAATGTCTCTCTGCTTCATCGAACCCCAGAACGCCATCCGCGTGATCGCCGACTCCGTGGGCCGTGAGGCCCGCCGTCAGATCCTGGGCGAGGTCGTGCGCGCCTGGGTCGACGAGATCCCGGACTCTGAGCTCGAGTCGCACTACGCCAAGGCCGTGGCGGACCTCGACGAGCACGACCTGTCGATGCTCGCCGCCTGGCACGCGTCGCTCGAGGTGGGGCACCCGGTCCCGAATAAGGAGTTCCTGGTCAACGTCTTTGCCTCGCTGGGAGAGAACCGCCGGGAAGCGCTGAAGATCGCCGCCAGCTTCCGCGGCGAGGAGGCGTTCGAGGCCGGAGTGGGCGAGGATCAGGCCTTCGACACGGTGCTGCCGTGGCTCTCCCAGGAGCGGTGCGTGCAGCTGGCCCAGGAGTGCCTCGAGCTGTACTGCTGGGACCGCCTCGGCGTCGAGAACTAGGGGAGGCCGCGAAGTGGCCTCGCTTGGGAGAATCGCGCGCGATTCTCCCGGCTAGTCGAAGGACTGAAGCGCGGCCTCGATATCCGCGATCGCCTGCTCGGTGGAGCGGAACCAGATCGCGGTGAGTCCGAGTTCGCGCGCGGCCTGGCAGTTCAGCTCGACGTCGTCGAGGAGCAGGGCCTCGGTGGCCGTCACGCCGACGCGCTCGAGCGTGAGCTCGAAGATCGCGGGATCCGGCTTGCGGACGCCGACGAAGGCCGAGTCCACGACCTCGTGGAAGATCTCGTCCACCGGCAGCTTGGCTCGCCACAGCGGCTCCCACTCACGGACGTTGTTCGTGCAGATCGCCATCCGGTAGCCGCGAGAACGCAGCTCGCGCATGTAGTCGATCAGCGGCTGGTTCGGGTTCAGGTTTTCCAGGTAGCGGGGGCCGAACCAGTCGAATTGCACTGCTCGCCCGAGCTGCGCGGAGACCTCGTCCGCCAGCGTCGCCAGGAAGGTGGCCTCGGTCATCCGGCCGGTCTCGAGCTCGAACAGCGGATGGGCCCCGTCGCGCTTCCAGATGGCGCCCATCGCGGTGCCGAGTACCTCCGGCGAGATGCCCGTCTGCTCCTCGAAGGCGACGAAGGCCTCGCGCAGAGGCGAGGTGAGCACGCCGCCGAAGTCGCTGATGATCCCCCGGATCACGCCGGGCGGGCGATCATGTAGACGCCTGTCCCGTCGCGGCCTCGGCTGTGGCAGCGCATTAGCTCGGCGTGTAGCGACCAGCCGGCGCCGTCCGCCTGCGCGCTGCGCTCCGCTGACTCGCCGGCGAAGCGCCGCGGGAACCCCTCGGGATCGTCGCTCCACAGCTCGAGCGTCGTGCGCGTGGGCCGCCCGGAGGCGGCGTAGGTCGTGGACAGCCGCGGATCGGTGATCGCCGGCGCGCCCTCGGGATCGAGGACCACGGCGCTGATCGCGTCCTGGTCCTGGCCGCGCTGCTTCTGAGCGCGCACGGCGAACACGGCTACAGCCTCACCGCCCTCGAACCAGGCCGAGACCTCGCGCAGAGACTCCAGTTTGTGAGTCGCCCGCTCCAGCGGGTGCTCCCCGCGTCGTCCGGCGCTCTGAAGCTCCGGACCGCCGCCGGGCATCACAACGATCGCGCACGCCTGCTCGGATCCCGCCGGCGCGCCATCCTCGTCGCTCAGCTCGACCGGCGGCGATGACGGTGCGGCGACGAGCTCGAGCCCGGGCGCCTTCAGCCGCCACTCCTGACCGGAGACCTCGAGACTGACCTCAAAGACGGAAGCGTCGTCGCCGACGCCCAGCAGGAGCAGGCCGTCGCGACCGGGAAGCCAGGCGGCACCCCAGACGTCCTGCTCCACGTCTCCGAAGGTGAGGGTGCGCAGCGGGTCGCTCATCGGCGCGGGCAAGCCTACCGAGCCGCGACCGGGGGACTACTCGAGCGCCCGCGGAGGGGTTTACGCGAACGCCGGGGCCGGACCTTCGATCCGCACCCCGGGCAGCCGGTGCAGGCCGGCAACCTCGATCATCGTCCGCACCTGTGGCTGCGGGCGCTTGATGTGCAGCGCGCGCCCGCGGACGCGGAGCCGGCGAGCGAGCACGGCGAGGTCGAGCATCACCGACCCGTCGGCGAACGAGAGCTCCGAGAGATCGACGACGACGTCGCTCTGCGCACGGATCGCGCGCGCGAGCGCGCGCCGGCGGGAGCCCTGCGTCGACCGGTCCTCGTCGCCACAACACACCAGCGTGGAGCAGTGTTCGTTGAACTCGACGATGGGGCGAAACCTATCTAATGCGACCACCGCCGCGCAAGGACCAACGGCGGATTTTCTAGACTCTTTAAGAATGGCCACCATCGAAGACGTGACAGACGCGCTGCGCGACGTGATCGATCCCGAGCTCGGGCTCGACTTCGTCGAGCTGGGATTGATCTACGACGTCGAGATCCAGGGTCCATCCGTGCGGGTGACCTACACGCTCACGAGCCCCGGCTGCCCGATCGGCCCCCAGGTGGCCGAGCAGATCGAGGAGTTCGTGAGCGAGCTCGAGGGAGTCGACGAGGTGCATCCGACGATGACCTTCTCGCCGCCGTGGACGCCCGATCGCATGAGCGAGGACGCCAAGTTCGCGCTCGGGTTCTGAGCCGGGCCTAGTCTGAGCTCTCGCGGGTCTTGCGGGTCCGCTTGGCCCGCATGTCCGCTGCCGGGCCCCGCTTGGGACGCGAGGTGGCGCTCGGCACCAGCTTCGGCGAGTCGCCGTTATCCGCGGCGGCGACCGGTTCGGCCGCGTTTCGCGTCGTCCGTGAGGCTCGGGTGCTGCGCCGGGTGCGGGACCGCCCGCGCGGCGACTCTCCCCGGGCGGCGGCCAGGAGCTCGTTCTTGGCTTCCTCCAGCCCGTCGACGATCACGTCGATGTCCGCGAGCTGGTCGTAGTCGCCGAGCAGCCCGTAGTCGAGGGCGCCGTTGTAGGACATGATCGCGATCGCCAGCGCGTGGTTCTCGGGCAGGAAGGCGACCGGGAAGAGGTCCTGGAGCTGGCGCCCGAGCACATACAGAGGCAGCTGCGGGCCGGGCACGTTGGTCACGATCAGGTTGAACAGCCGCGTGGAGAAGTTCAGCCGCGAGGCCTGGGCGAGGATCGTCGGCGGCGCCAGGTTGTTGACCTGCGCCAGCGTGGCCGCCCCGATCGCCTGCTTTGACTCCTTCAGCCCGTCCATCGCCTGGCGCACGAAGCGCAGACGGGCCACCGGGTCGGTGATGTAGACGGGCAGCGGCCCGCGCATCACCGCGAGCTGGTTGCCGAGCGCACCGCGCTGATCCTGGGGACGGATCGAGACGGGCACGAGCGCCCGCATCTCCAGGCCCTCGGTGCGGACCCCGCGCGAGCGCAGCCAGCCGGCCAGCGCGCCCGACACGACTGTCAGCACGACGTCGTTCACCGTGCCGCCGAGGCTGTCCTTGATCTCCTTGTACTCGGCCAGGCGGCCGCGTGAGACGGCATAGCGGCGGTGCGGGCCGATCGGGACGTTCAGCGGGGTCTGAGGCGCCGGATTCAGCCCGGCCCAGACGATCTCGCCGACGCCCTCGGCCGCGTCGCGCATCATCCTCAGCGAGGTCTCAGGCCGGGAGGCGGCTGCGATCGCGCGGTTTACGATGGCCGCGGTCGTCCGCACCATTCCCCGGGCGCCCGCCATCACGAGCTCGGTCGGCGAGGGCTCGGGGTGGGGCCGCCACGGCTGCAGGTCGGGCGGCGGCGGAGCCGGGTTGGGCTCGAGGTCGAACAGGACCTGCGCCAGATCCACCCCGGAGATTCCATCCACCAGCGCGTGATGGGTCTTCGATATGAGCGCGAAGCGGTTGCCCTCGAGGCCCTCGATCAGCCAGTTCTCCCACAGCGGCCGCTCGCGGTCGAGCTGCTGGGAGGCGATCCGGCCGGCCAGGCGGAACAGCTGCTCCTCGGTCCCGGGGGAAGGAAGCGCCGAGTGCCGGCAGTGGTATTCGAGGTTGAACGCGGGATCGTCGATCCACAGCGGGCGCCCGGTCTCCAGCGGCGGCGTGGCCAGCTTCTGGCGGTAGCGCGGGACCAGATGCAGGCGGCTGCGCACGTGGTCCAGGAAGTCCTGGAAGTCAGGCGCCGGGCCCTCGAAGATCAGCACGCCGCCGATGTGCATGTGGGAATTGCGCCCCTCCTGGTGCAGGAACGAGGCATCGGTGGAGGTGAGTCGATCGAGGTGGTGGAGGGCCATGGCGGTGGCTGAGAAGACTACGCCTTGGCACTCCCACAGGCGATCACTTCCTCCCGCCTACACTGTCTGGTCGTGACCGCCAAGCTCGAAAAGCTGCTGCTCGCGGCGCCGCGTGGCTACTGCGCGGGCGTCGACCGCGCCGTGCAGACCGTGGAGCGCGCGCTGGAGCACTACGGCGCACCGGTGTACGTGCGCAAGGAGATCGTCCATAACAAGCACGTGGTCGAGCAGCTTCAGGCCCGCGGCGCGGTGTTCGTGGAGTCCGAGACCGAGGTCCCGGAGGGCGCCACGGTCGTCTTCTCAGCCCACGGGGTCGCCCCGAGCGTGCACGCCAACGCCACCGCGCGCCGCCTGCAGACGATCGACGCCACCTGCCCGCTGGTGACCAAGGTCCACGTCGAGGCCAAGAAGTTCGCCGCCGAGGGGTACACGATCGTGCTCATCGGCCACGCCGGCCATGAGGAGGTCGAGGGCACGATGGGCGAGGCGCCGGAGCACATCGTGCTGATCGAGAACGAGGCCGACGTGGACCGCCTCGAGGTCTCGGACCCCTCGAAGGTCGCCTACATCTCGCAGACGACGCTGTCGGTGGACGAGACCCAGGCGATCATCATTCGCCTGCGCGAGCGCTTCCCCGCGATCGTGGGCCCGCGAACCGACGACATCTGTTACGCGACCACGAACCGCCAGGCCGCGGTCAAGCAGCTGGCCCGGGAGTGCGACCTCGTCCTCGTGATCGGCTCGCGCAACTCTTCGAACTCGAACCGGCTGGTCGAGGTGGCGCGAGAGCACGGAGCCGAGTCCCACCTGATCGACAACGAGTCGCAGGTGCGCGAGGAGTGGCTCGAGGGCAAGCGCGTGGTCGGCATCACCTCCGGGGCCAGCGCGCCCGAGGAGCTGGTGCAGCGGCTCGTCGAGTTCTTCCAGAAGCGCGCCGACGTCGGCGTGCAGGAGCTCGAGGTGGTCCAGGAGGACGTGCGCTTCATGCTCCCCAAGACGATCCGCCGCGCGCTCTCCGCTGCATAGAACCCTGGTCATCTCCGACCTGCACCTGGGCGCGCGGGGCGAGCCCGACGTGCTGCGCAGCGAGGACCGGCGCGCCAAGCTGATCGCGGCGCTGGACGGGGTCGATCGTCTCGTCCTGCTGGGCGATGCGCTCGAGCTGCGCCATGGCCCCCTGCGCGAGGCGCTGGCGCGATCGCGCCCCGTGCTCGCCGAGCTCGGCGCCGCGCTCGGGTCCGGCGGCGAGGTGGTGCTCCTCCCAGGTAACCACGATCACGAGCTGCTGGCGCCCTGGCTGTCCCGGCGGGCGCTCTCGGACGGTCAGCCGCCGGGGCTCGGACTCGAGACGGCCGTCGACTGGCAGGCCGGGGAGGGGCTCGGGTTGGTCGCGGACGCGCTCGCCCCGGCTGCCGTGAGCGTCAGGTATCCGGGCGTGTGGCTGCGCTCGGACGTCTACGCGATGCACGGCCACTACCTGGACCTGCACACGACCGTGCCGATGTTCGAGCGTCTGGGCGCGGGCGTGACGGCCCGGCTGCTGCCCGAGCGAGGGCGTGCCCCCGAGAGCACCGAGGACTACGAGGCGGTGCTGGCGCCGATGTACGCCTTGATACACGGGCTGGCCCAGGCCCGCCCCGGCGGCGCCGGGCTGGGGCGGAGCTCCCACGGCCCCTCGACACGCGCGTGGCGGGTCCTGAACCGCACGGGTCGCCGGGGGAGGCTCCGGCGCCTGGCGCTGCGGGCGGCGATCCCGGCGGCGGTCCGGGCACTCCAGCTGGCAGGGCTCGGCCCGCTGCACGCCGACGTCTCCGGCGCCGAGCTGCGGCGCGCCGGGCTGCGCTCGATCGCCCAGGTGCTCGAGCGCCTGCACGTCGAGGCGCCCCACGTGATCTTCGGACACACCCATCGCGCCGGGCCGCTCGCGGGCGATGACCCGGCCGAGTGGACCACGGGCTCGGGGACACGTCTGATCAACAGCGGCTGCTGGGTGTACGAGCCCTCCTACCTGGGCGCGTCGCCGAGCACGAGCCCGTACCGGGCCGGGTTCGCGGTCAGGCTGGACCCGGACGGCCGCGGCCCCGAGCTCGTGAACCTGCTCGACGAGACAGGCTGAGACCGGTCGGCTAGGGCGCCACTCCGGGGGTGAAGCACACGGCGTGGCAGCTGACGCCGTCGCCGACTTCGAACTCGAGCGTCCCCGCGGTGCTCGCCGGGTGGCTGATCAGCTCGTACGCCCCCGGGTGATCGATCATCACCGTGCGGCCGTTGACGGTCGCGGAACCGTGGCCAGACAGCACGGCCCAGACCCCGCCCGCCTCGTACGGGCCGCTGTACGGGCCGGGTACGTCCTCGCTTTGCACCACCAGCGCCGCTCCGGGCACGTCCTCGGGGCGCACCGGGGGCACGGGCTCGCGGTCGACGCCGAGCAGCTCCTGGATCGCGCGCTCGGTCTCGACGTAGGCGCCCTCGCCGTAGTGGTAGTCGAACAGGAAGCCGTGCTGGTTGAACAGGTAACGAGCCGGCCAGCCGAGGTTGTCGTAGAGCCGCCAGACCTCGTGTTCTGAGTCGATGGCGACGGCGTAGGGCACCTCCAGGCGGGCCACGGCCTCACGCACGGCGTCAGGGTCGGCTGAGGGCTCGAATCCGGGGCTGTGGATTCCGATCACGCGCAGCCCGTCCGGCTCGTAGCGCTCGTGCCAGGCCTTCACGTAGGGCAATGTCCGGATCGAGTTCGGCCGGCAGAAGTCCCAGAACTCGATCAGGACCGGGCGGCCGGCCTGCTGATCCATCCGCAGCGAGGCGACGTTCACCCACGGCAGCTTGGCCGGGAACGGTGGAGCGGCGATGTGGTCGACGGGCGCGCGCAACGCCGCGATCCTAGACCTCAGGGTTCGATCAGCCCGCGACGGATGGCGTAGCGCACGAGCTCGACGCGGTCGCGCATGCCGAGCTTGCGCAGCACGTTGGCCCGGTGGGACTCGATCGTCTTCTCCGACAGGTGCAGGATCTCCGCGATCTGGGCGTTGGTGTGGGCCTCGGCGATCAGCTTGACCACCTCCTCCTCGCGCGGGGTGAGGGGGATCACGGGCCCGCGCGAGCCATCGACCATCCACTCGCGGATGATCGAGCGCTCCGCCGCGTTGGTCAGGAAGGCCTCGCCGCGCTGCACGGCGTGTACGGCGCCGACGAGATCCTGGTCGGCCTCGCGCTTGAGCACGTAGCCGGACGCGCCCGCCTTGAGCGCCTCGAACAGGTAGCGCTCGTCATCGTGCATCGAGAGCATGAGCACGCGCGCCTCGGGCATCTGGGCGCGGATCTCGCGGGCGGCCTGAAGCCCGGTCATGCGCGGCATGCCGACGTCGAGGATGCACAGGTCCGGCCGCGTGCGCAGCGCCATCGCGACCGCTTCCACGCCGTCGTCGGCCTCGGCGACCACCTGCATTCCGGCCTGGCGCTCGAGCAGCAGCTTGATTCCGGCCCGCACGATCCCGTGGTCGTCGGCGATCAGGATCCTCATCCGAGCGTCAGCTCCACTCGAGTGCCCTGCCCGGGGGAGGAGCGCACGTTCAGCTGCGCGCCCGCGAGCAGCGCCCGCTCGCGCATCCCGGAGAGCCCCAGTCCGCCCTCGCGGGCGCGAGCGAAGCCGGCGCCGTTATCGCGGATCGCCAGCAGCGTTCGCCCGATGAAGGACAGCTCGACCTCGACCGTGGTGGCTCCGGAGTGACGGGCGATGTTCGAGAGGCTCTCCTGGGTCACGCGGTAGAGCACCAGCTGCTGCTCGGGGCTCAGGGGCCGCGTCACGCCTTCCACGTTCAGGCGGGCGTCGATTCCCGTCTGCTCGGCGAAGTGGCGAACCTGGCTGTCGAGAGCCGGGATCAGGCCGTGGTCGTCGAGCACGGTGGGGCGCAGCTGGCGGGCCAGCGTCAGGAGCTCCTCCATCGCCTGGCCGGCCAGGCGCTTGGTCTCGATGAGCTCGGTCTGGAGCTCGGGGGGAGCATGCTCGATCGAGGCCTGGAGGCGCAGCGACACCGCCGTCAGTGCCTGGTTGACCTCGTCGTGCAGATCCTGGGCGATGCGACGGCGCTCGCGCTCCTGGGCGCGGATGGCGGCCCGGCCTGCCTGGCGGCGCTCGGCCTCGAGCCGGGCGATCATCCGCCGGAACGCGGCCTCGAGCCGGGCGACCTCGGCGCTCGCGAACCCTCTCGGGGTCGCGGGGCGCTGCGCAGGCGCCGCCAGGTCGATTCGCTCCATCGAGGAGATCAGCTCGTCCAGGGGGGTGAAGCGGCGGCGCAGCAGCAACCAGTTGCCCAGCAGCGTGGCGACGATCGCAAGCCCCAACACCACGGCCTCACGGCCGCGCACTCCGCCCTTGTCGACGACCACGGTGGCGACGAGCACGGTAACCGCGACGAGGAGGAGGTTTACGGCCAGGACTTGGGCCAGCAGGGAGCGGTACTTCATGACAGAAGATGGGGTCTTCCCCTGATATCGGCCGAAGCGTCCCTGCCCGATACTCCTGACACCAGCCCTCCACAAAGACTTTCCAGGGCGAACGATTGGGTCTCAACTGCGCGGGGCGCTCCAGCCGGGAGGCGGGGGCGCCCCGGCGCCGTTAAAGACGAACGCCGCCCGGATCGGGGACGGCGCTCGGTACCTCCGGTGGGGCCTTGGAAATCGCCTCCCGGTGTTCGGCGCCGAATGGCCAGGCTTGAGGTCCGAGGCTAAAGCTCGCCTGCCGAGCGTCGACTAATTCCCATGCGAAACGGGTCGGGTCGCTGACCCATGCCCGGATCTGCGGGAAACTACGGATCAAATCCCGTGCCCAGGTTCCGATAGGGATCGCGAATGTTTGAGGCTGACGGGACAGCTGGCGGACCCAGCGCTCAGCCCTCCCGGGTGCGCGTCGCCCGCCGGGGACGCAGGCGCCTGCTCCGGGATCCCGCGCTGAGACTCGGAGTGGCGGCGGGCGCGCTGTGGATCATCGGCTTCGCCGCAGCCGCGTATGCGCTGCACGGCAGCCACCACGACACTCGCGTTCTGCGCGATGGGGCCGGACTGGCCCCGATCGCGCTCGCCTGCGCGCTGTCGATCGCGGCCGTGGCGAGGACCCAGGGGCGCCAGCGCGCGTTCTGGACCTTGCTCGCGGTCTCGAACCTGCTGTGGACCGTGGGGGTGGGGATCTCCGGATACACGGGCCTCGTGCTCGGCCGCCATGTGCCGTTCCCGTCGCTCGCCGACGGCTTCTATCTGGCCTCCTCGCTCGTAATCCCGGTCGCGGTGATCGCCGCCTACGGACGTTCGCGAGAGCTCGGCCGCGCGCTGCTGGACTGCTCGATCCTCGGCCTGGCCGTCGCGGTCGCCGGATATCTGCTGCTCATCGGCCCGCAGCTGGCGGGCACCTTCGGCCTGAGCACCGTGGTCGGGGTCGCCTATCCGCTGCTCGACGTGGTCACTCTGATCCTCCTCCTCTCGCTGGCCTTCGGCGGCCACACGCGCGTGCCGCGGGCGGTGCTCGTGGCGGGGGCGGCGTTCACGATCTCGGCGCTCACCGACGCAGGCAACACCTACCTGGCCGTCCTGCACAGCTACGTGGCCGGCTCGTGGATGAGCGTCGGCGGGCAGGTGGAGGCGGTGCTCCTGTGCCTGGCCGCGGCCATCGCGATCCGCCACCGCGAGGACGATGCGATCAAGCGGCTGCGGACCCGGGACGGGGGCCTCCCGGCCGTGGTCGCCGGCTGTGCCCTGACGCTGATCTTCGTCATGTACGCCTCGCTCGGCCGGGTCCGTCTGCTCGTCGGGCTGCTGGCGCTGTACTCGGTCTCGGCGCTCGTCCTGCGCCTGTGGCTGCTGATGCGCGACCAGCGGAGGGTCGCCCGCGAGCTCCAGACCGCGCTCTCAGAGCAGCAGCGCCTGGCGATCAGCGACGGCCTGACCGGGCTGCACAACCGCCGCTTCTTCGAAGAGGTCATGAAACTCGAGGCCGACCGCGCGATGCGCGCCCAGCGGACGTTCGGCCTGATCGTGATCGATCTCGATCATTTCAAGCAGATCAACGACTCCCACGGTCACCCCGCAGGCGACTCGGTGCTGCGCGAGACCGCGCGACGGCTGACCGAGGTGGCCAGGCGCAGCGATGTCGTGGCGCGGTATGGGGGGGAGGAGTTCGTCCTCGTGCTTCCCGAGCTCGGCCCGATCGAGATCCTCGAGGTCGGCGAGCGCGTGCGACGCGCGGTCGGCGAGCATCCGATGCTCCTGCCCGATGGCCGCGCGATCTCAGTCACCGCGTCGGTCGGCGCGGCCTGCCTGCCCGATCACGCCCAGACGCCCGCCGAGCTGATCCGTGCCGCCGATCAGGCGCTGTATGCCGCCAAGCAGCACGGGCGAAATCAGGTTGAGCTCGCCGGCGACAGCGCTCTGCCGGTGGCTGCCTCGCTGGCCCGCGAGGAGTCCGCCTTCGACTACCTGCAGGCGCTGGTCGACGAGCTCGAGGCCCTCGACGGTCGCCCCGACCACAGCCGCGAGGTCGCGCGGTGGGCAGGGCGCGTGGCCGACGCGCTGGGGCTGAGCGCGGAGCGGCGCTGGCTCACCGTCGCGGCGGCCCGGCTGCTCGATGTGGGCAACGTGACGATCCCCGACGCGATCATCGCCAAACGCGGCCGCCTCACGTCGCGGGAGCAGGTGTTCGTCCGCCGGCACCCGGTCGAGGGTGCTCGCCTGCTGCGGCTGGCCCCGGGCATGGGCGAGGTCGCGGCGATCGTCGCCGATCACCACGAGCGGCTCGACGGA
>DATGJM010000074.1:0-24507 GCA_035295205.1 Solirubrobacteraceae bacterium
TCGCCGGCCCCTCGCGCGGGGGGTCGCCGTGGCGGGGCTGGGGGCTGGGCTGGTGGTCTGTAGCGGGCTGTGGGGGATATGGGCCTGGGTGGCATGAGCCCGTCGCCCCGTCGCCCAGTCGCCCGGTCGCCGCGTCGCCGCCGAGTCGGTGCGCGCCCGTCGCCGCGTCGCGCACGTCGTCCCGTGCCCCCCTTCGCCCCTCTTCGCCGAGCGCGGCCGAAAAACGTGCAAGCGGTGCATGCCGACCCGTCGTCTTGCACCTTTCAGTCCCTGACAGCACGAAAGGTGCAAACGAACGCGGCCGGTTCGCACGTTTTTCGCCGGGGGTCCGGGGGGTGGGGCGGCCCTCGGCGGGGTTGGGCGGCCGTAGCGGGGTGGGGCGACCGTGACGCGGCCCGTGCGAGCCGGTGCCAGCCGGCTGGCCCGCGCGGCGCGACAGCGTCGGCCGTCCGAACACCCGGCCGGCCACATCGTGCGGTTCAGGCGACGGCTCCAGGCGGGCAAGCCAAATCGTGCCGCGAAAACGTGCAAACCATTCATCCCGGCCGGTCGAGGTGCACGTTTAGTCCCCTGAGAGCACAAAACGTGCAAGCGGCCCGGGGCGACAGTTTGGTTTGCACGTTCTTCGCGCCCGCAGTCGGACCCGGGGGCACGCCCGTAGCCTGGGCGTTCCCCGCACCCTTCTACACTGGCCCCGAGCATGATCAGCACCAATCAGTTCAAGAACGGCAACCACATCGACGTCGAGGGCACGGTCTTCAAGATCCTCGAGTTCCAGCACGTCAAGCCTGGCAAGGGCGGGGCGTTCGTTCGCACGAAGCTGCGCAGGGCGAGCGACGGCGCGGTGATCGACCGGACGTTCCGCGCGGGGGAGAAGTTCCGACCGGTGCGGACCGAGGTGCGCCGGATGCAGTTCCTCTACCAGGACTCGGGCGAGGCTCACTTCATGGACTCCGAGAGCTACGAGCAGCTCATGATCCCGGCGAGCACGCTGAGCGACGCGCTGCGCTGGATGAGGGAATCCGACGAGGTCGAGGTCCTCTACATCGACGACCAGCCGGCCGACGTCCAGCTGCCCAGCGCCATCGACCTGGCCGTGGCCGAGACCGAGCCGGGCCTGCGCGGCGACACCGCCTCGGGCGGGGGTAACAAGCCCGCCGTGCTCGAGACCGGCGCGCGCATCCAGGTCCCCCTGTTCATCGACGTCGGCGACAGGGTGCGGGTCGACACGCGCACGGGCGAGTACGTCTCCCGCGCGTAGCCGACCGCGACCGGCGACACTCAGACGATGCGCAGGACCGAGCAGCGCCGCGCCGCGATCTGGGCGCTCTACCAGAGCGACCTGCTGGCCAGGCCCGTGGAGGAGACCTTCCCCGGCGACACCTATCCGTTCACACGTGCACTTGCCGCGCTCGTCACCGCGCGGCGGCCGGAGCTCGATGCCCTGATCAGCGAGCACGCGAGCGGGTGGGCGCTCGAACGGATCGCCCCGCTCGAGCGCTCGATCCTGCGCGTCGGGCTGGCCGAGCTGCTCTACGGAGACGAGCTCCCGGGCGAGCACGCGATCCCGCCCGAGGGCGCGATCGACGAGGCCGTGGAGACCGCTAAGCGCTTCTGTGGCGCCGAAGCGCCGGCGTTCGTCAACGGGATCCTGGGCACGGTCCTGCGCGAGCGTCCGGCCACGACTAAGACGGACGTAGGAACTCGGCGCGAAACGCCGTAACAGCGGCGAGAATCCACCTATGAAGCTGCTCGTGGTGGAGGATGACCGGGCTCTGCGGGACGTGCTGAGGCGCACGCTCAGCCTGGCGGGGTATGAGGTGGCGGTCGCGGAGTCGGGCGGCCTGGCCCTGTCGAGCATCACCGACTCGCCCCCCGATGCGGTCGTGCTCGACATCGGGCTCCCCGACATCGACGGCCTCGATGTGTGCCGGCTGCTGCGCAGCGAGGGCAACCGCGTGCCGATCCTGATCCTCACCGCGCGCGACGCCGTCTCCGACCGGATCGACGGTCTCGACGCCGGCGCCGACGACTACCTGGTCAAGCCGTTCGACATCGACGAGCTGAAGGCCCGGCTGCGGGCCCTGCTCAGACGCGCGTCGGGCGAGCCGGCCGAGACCGACGGCCTGAGCTTCGGCGAGCTGCGGATCGACCCCGGCCGTCACGGCGTGTGGGTGAAGGACCAGTTCGTCGAGCTCACCCGCACCGAATACCAGCTGCTCGAGCTCCTGATGAACAACCCTCGCCGCGTCCTACCGCACGGCCTCATCTACGAGCGCGTGTGGGGCTACGACTTCGGCCCGACGTCCAACGCGCTGCGGGTCTACATCGGCTACCTGCGCCGAAAGCTCGAAGATGCCGGGTCGCGGCCGATGATCCACACCGTCCGCGGCGTCGGCTACGCGCTGCGGGAGCCTGAGCAATGAGCCTGCGGCTGCGGATGGGCCTCGCGGCCGGCGTGGCCGTCGCCGTCGCGGTGATCGCGGTGGCGGTATCCGCCTACGCCGGCACGCGCTCGGAGCTGCGCGGGCAGCTCGACAATAACCTGCGCACGCTGGCCCATCCCGTCCTCGTCCGGGCTTGTGTGCTTCCCGGACCGCGACCCCCGGCGGGAGTGTTCGGCGATGAGGGTGGCGACGAGAACGCCTCCAGCTGCAGCTCGTGGCAGCCCGGTGACCAGGACGAGGGGCTCGGCCTCGATCGTCAGGCAGGTCAAGCCTTCGGAGGCGCCTCGGGGACGTTCACGCTCGTCCGCCGGGACGGGAGCGCCTACCGGCCCAGCGGCCAGCAATCCGTCGTGCCGCCCGATTCCCGCGCGCAGGCGGTCGCGGCCAGCGGCCACGGGCAGTACTTCGTCGACCGCGAGCTCTCCGGCCATCACGTGCGGGTGCTGGTCACCGGGCTGGGGCGGCGTGGGGCGCTCGAGGTCGCATTGCCGCTGGGCGATGTCGAGAACGCTCTCCACAAGCAGGTCATCCTCCTCGCCATCATCGCGGCGGCTGGGGTCCTGCTCGCCGCGCTGCTCGGGCTGCTCGTGGCCAGCACGGCGCTGGCGCCGATCGCGCGGTTCACGAGGCAGACCGAGATGATCGCCAAGAACCCGGACCGGATCGAGACAGAGCGCCTCGATGTCCACGGTGGCGACGAGCTGGCCCGGCTCGCCGACGCCTTCAACGACACGCTCGACGCGCTCGAGCGCTCCGTCCACGCTCAACGCAACCTCGTCGCCGACGCCTCCCACGAGCTGCGCACCCCGATCGCCTCGATCCGCGCAAACCTGCAGCTGATGCGCGACGAGGCTCTGCTCACTCCGGCCGATCGGGAGGCCCTGCGTGCCGACGTGATCGAGGAGCTCGACCAGCTCACCGCGCTGGTCGCTGACGTGGTCGAGCTCGCCCGCGGCAGCAAGCCCGAGGTGGAGCCCGGGGAGGTGCGGCTGGATGAGATCGCGGCTGAGTCCGTGCAGCGCTTCCGCCGCCGGGCGCCCGAGCTCGTCTTCGATGCCGAGCTCGAGCCGACGGTCGTGCGCGGGGACGGCGAGCGCATCGCCCGGGCGGTGGCCAACCTGCTCGATAACGCCGCCAAGTGGAGCCCGGCCGGCGGCGCGGTCGAGGTTGCGCTGCGCTGCGGCGAGCTGACGGTGCGGGATCACGGTCCCGGCTTCGAGGTGGCCGACCTGCCGTTCGTGTTCGACCGCTTCCACCGGGCCGAGCGAGCGCGGTCAAAGCCGGGCTCAGGGCTCGGGCTGGCAATCGTGCGCCAGGCCGCCGAGGCCCATGGCGGTTTCGCGCGGGCCGCGAACGCGCCAGGCGGCGGGGCGCTGCTCACAGTCAGCTTCGGCGCGCCGCTGGCGGCCCAGGAGATGCGCGCCGAGACGCCCGTATCGGCGGAAGGTTTGGCCCCGGCGGGGCGCCACCCGCGGGAAGGTTAGATACGGCCCAAGCGTCAATAAGCTTTGAAGGGCCAAACCGCGCAAGCACATGCAAAATCGAGAACGAGCCGAAGACCAGGTCGTAGCCATGCTGGCGCGCGCGCGGGCGCGCGATCGCGCCCCGGAGTCGCTGCGTGAGCGCATCGAGGGCGACCGGGCCCGCGGTCGCCGATCGACGGTGCTGCCGGCCTGGCTCGGGCGCCGGGCGTTCGCAGGCGGCGTGGGCGCACTCGTCGTCGCGGCGGTGCTGGTGATCGCGCTCGCCCTCCCGGCCGGCACTCCCGGTCTACCGTCGATCTCGCAGGCCGCGGCCGAGGCCATGCGCGGGGCGACCCAGCCCGCGCCGGCCGCCGCCTCGGGCCGGATCCTGAAGGCTCGGATCGGCGGCATCTCGTTCCCGAACTGGAGCTCCCCGCTGGGCTACAGCGCCCAGGGCGTTCGGCACAGCCGGCTGGGTGGCCACCCGGCGCTCACCGTCTATTACGAGCGCAACGGCGAGCAGGTTGCCTACCTGATCCTCGACGGGCGCGTTCATTGGCCGGCCGTTCCCGTCCAGCACGTCGGCCCGCTCGAGATCCGCGCCCTCAGGCTCGATGGCAACGCGGTCGTGACATGGAGTCACGGGCACGACACCTGCCTGCTGGTCAGCCACCAGCTTTCGACGGCGGAGCTTGCCTCGCTGGCGAACTGGACCGAGGGCGGCGGCCGGCTGGGCGCCTCCCACGACGCCGGCGGCCGGCTGGGCGCCGCCCGCGGCATCAGCTACACCGCCTGAGCAGTCCCCGCTAGCGCCCGGCCCGGCCGGGCGCGTCGCCCGTGGCCCTGCCGTACTCCGCGGCCAGGGCGCCGGCCAGCCGCTTGCGCGCGCGGTGAAGGCGCGTGGTGATCGTCGCCTCGCGCACCCGGAGCGCTCGCGCCGCCTCTCCGTAGGAGAGGCCCACGAGGTCGATGGCGATCAGCGCGTCGCGGAAGTCGGGCGGCAGGTTGGAGATCTCGCTGTAGAGCTGGGCGGACTCGATGCGCGCCTCGAGGTCGCCGACGGACGCGTCGGCCAGCTGCTCGAGATCGTCGCCGGCGGGCGTCGCCTGCACGCGGCGGGAGGCCGCCCGCCGCTGGCTGAAGAAGGTGTTTCGCAGTGTGCGCAGCAGGTAGCCGAGGTCATCCTCGGAGCGCACAAGGCGCGGCTTGCGGAGCACGCGCATGAACGTCTCCTGCACGAGGTCCTCGGCGTCCTCGCGCGAACCGCACAGACCCCAGGCCGCGCGGTAGAGCCGGTCGACGTGATCGCCGAGCCCCTCGGGATCTAGCTGGTGCGGGCCCGCCACTATCGGCCTCCGACAGACAAACGGTCGCACCGAGAGTCGTGGCTGATGGATGGATGGCGAGAACGCAGAAGGCGTGGCGCGGCGCGCGAGTCGACGAGGACGAAGACATCCGCCACCGGACGCGGCTCGAATGCGAGCGTATGTCTGCCGGGCGCCACCAGCACCAGGCTATCCCGTGCGCAGGAGGCCCGCCAACGAGGGAGTGCAGACGCAGGCGGCGCCGCGCAGCCGTCGCAGTCCCAGCACGTCCTCGATCGTCTGAAGCACCGAGTAGTGATCGACCGGCGTGCGCAGGCGAGCTCCGGGGCGCGACTCGGGCCCGGCGAGGATCGTCGCCACGTGGCCGCCGGCGGCCAGCCGGCAGCAGCCGTCATCGCTGGACCCCTCGTCCCAGGTCACAAACAGCAGGCCGCGCGGCCCCAGAGCGCGGAGCAGCCCCGGAACGAGGCCGGCCAGGAAGCGATCGCCGGTGGCCGTCGAGCAGTCGTGCATGTCGTGGCACAGGTCGGGGGTGATCCAGCTGAACTGCGGCAGCGTCCGGGCGCGCTCGTCCGTGTACAGGCGTGTCAGCGGGACGATCTGCCGACACCGGCTGGGTGCGGAAGCGATGTCGTCGTAGTACATGAACGGATCGTGCTTCTTGGCGTAGTTGCCGGCGCCCGGCCCGGAGTAGCAGGCGTGGGGGAGACCCTCCATGTATGCCCGCCAGGAGATCCCCGCCTTGACCAGCTGGTCGACGAGGTTGGTGGCGCCGACCGAGCAGCCGGTGCAGTCGCTCGAGATCCCGAACGTCGAGCCGCCTGTGAGCGCCAGGTAGTTTGGAAGCGAGGGGTGCGAGATGGCGTACATCTGGAGAGCCAGCGCGTGCCGGCGCGCGAGGCCATTGACGTACGGCGTAGCCGAGCTCCCGATGATGTCGCCGTACTCCTCGTTCTCCATCAGGATCACAGCGATCCGCAGTGGTGCCGCTCCAGGTGCCGATCGGCCGTGCGCTCGCAGGTGGACGACGGGCGATGGCGTCGTCTGCGCGGGCAGAACGTGCGCTTGGCCGCAGGCCGTCAGCACGCCCAGCACGATCATGCCGAGCAGGAGGCCTGGGTATCTGCGTCTCATGCCTGAGATGATCCCCGGATCGTGAGCGAGCACGCATTCGACGTGATCGTCGTCGGGGCGGGTCCCGCCGGCGAGGTCGCCGCCGGTCACCTGGCCGAGCGCGGTAAGCGCGTGGCCCTGGTCGAGCGTCATCTCGTCGGGGGCGAATGCTCGTTCTACGCCTGCATGCCCTCAAAGGCGCTCTTGCGGCCGGCCGAAGTGCTCGAGGAGGCTGCCCGCGTCCCCGGCGCCGCGCAGGCGATCACGGGCCGGCTGGACGTGCAGGCGACGCTCGATCGCCGCGACGAGGTCATCCACAACCTCAGCGACGAGTCCCAGCTCCCGTGGCTGAAGGAGCGCTCGATCGCTCTGTTCCGCGAGCGGGCGAGGCTCGAGGGAGAACGCCGCGTGCGCGTCGGCCAGGACGTGCTGGAGGCCCGCGACGCCGTCGTCCTCGCAGTCGGCAGCGGCGCGCTGATGCCGCCGATTCCCGGGCTCGCCGAGGCGGGGGCCTGGTCCAACCGCGAGATCACAACCGCCCGCGAGGCGCCAGAGAGCCTCGTGGTCCTCGGAGGGGGCGTTGTCGGCGTGGAGATGGCTCAGGCCTGGGCGTCGCTGGGCACTCGGGTGAGCATCGTCGAGGGCCTCGAGCGGCTGATCGCGCGCGAGGAGCCGCCGGCCTCAGCCGAGCTCGCCGATGCCCTGCGCAACGACGGAATCGAGATCCGGACCGGCCAGAAGGCCACGGCGGTGACTCACGACGAGTCGGGCATCAGCGTGACCCTCGAGGACGACAGCCGGCTCACCGGCCGGCGCCTCCTCGTGGCGATCGGCCGCAAGCCCCACACCGCGGATCTCGGCCTGGAGACCCTCGGGATCGATCCGGCGGGCTACATCGAGGTCGATGACCACATGCGGGTGCCCGGGCACGACTGGCTCTACGCGGTCGGCGACGTCAACGGCCGCTCGCTGCTCACGCATTCGGGCAAGTACCAGGCGCGGGTCGCGACCGAGAACATCCTGGGCGGTGCGCTCACCGCCCGCGGCGACAGGGGCGACGCCCCCCGCGTGATCTTCACCCGACCCCAGATAGCGGCCGTCGGCCAGACGCTCGCCGCCGCTCGGGAGTCGGGCCGCCATGTTCACGCGGTCGACGTGCAGACGAGCGCAAACGCAGGCGCGAGCTTCCACGGCCGGAACGCCGCGGGCACGAGCCGCTTCGTGGTCGACACCGAGCGCCAGGTGCTCGTGGGGGTCACGTTCGTTGGGCCAGAGGTGGCGGAGTTCCTGCACGCGGCAACGATTGCCGTCAGCGCACAGGTCCCGCTGAGCGCGCTCGCGCACGCGGTGGCGCCGTTCCCGACCCGCAGCGAGGTGTGGCTGAAGTTCCTCGAGGCGTACGAGCGCGACCGCGGGCTCAGCGTTTACCGGTAGGCCAAAGGTAGGGACCCGCCCCCGAGATCTCGATCAGCCGCTGCACAGGGCGGGTCAACTCTCGGTGCACCTCGAGCCGCCAGCCGTCACGCTGGGCGTCGAGCACGGCTTCGAGCACGGTCGCCAGCCCCGAGCTGTCCATGAACGTCAGCCGCGACAGGTCGAGCTCGACGCTCGCGCCGTTCCCCTTCAGGGCGCCGAGAGCCTCACGCAGGCTCGACACGCCGGCCAGGTCGAGCTCGCCATGGAGCACCAGGCGCGCCGTGCCCTGTCGGGGAGCGCTCTGCTCGATGCGAAAACCCGTGATGTCCATTTCACCGCGTGAACGCAGGATGCCGCTGGCAGAATTCTTACCTAAAAGCCCGGGAATTCACACCCCCTGGCCAGCGAAAAACTCAGACCGTCGGCTCAGCGCTGCGCATCCCGTCGGGAGTGTCCTCCTCGAGGAAGCGCTGGAGCTCGGCGATCGGCATCGGCCGCGCCAGCAGATAGCCCTGGGCCAGGTCGCAGCCGCAGCTGCGCAGGCTCGAGAGCACGTCGTCGGTCTCGATCCCCTCCGCCACGACGCGGAGGTCCAAGCGGTGACCCAGGTCGATCATCGAGCGCACGATCGCGCGGTGCGCCGGCACCTCGGTCATGTCGGCGACGAAGCTCGAATCGATCTTCAGCTCGTCGAGCGGCAGCGCGGACAGGTAGGCCAACGAAGTCTGGCCGCGGCCGAAGTCGTCCAGGCTGATCCCCACTCCGGCCTGCGAGAGCCTGTCGAGCACCTGCCCGGCACGCTCGGGATCGACGAGCAGCGCGGTCTCGGTGACCTCGATGATCAGCCGGCCGGGCTCGGTGCCTGTCTCGTCGAGGATCTCGACGACCTCGTCTGCGAAGCTGGGCCGGGCCAGCGAGCGCGCCGACACGTTGACCGCGACGCTGATGTCGCTCCCATCGCGCACCAGCTCCTGAACGTCGCGCAGCGCGCGGCGAAGCACCCAGACGGTGAGACGATCGATGTTGTCGGTCTGCTCGGCCATCGGCAGGAACCGGCCCGGGCCGAGCAGGCCATGCTCGGGGTGTTGCCAGCGGACGAGCGCCTCGATCGCCACCACCCGCTCGTCCTCGAGACCGGACTGTGGCTGGTAGTGCAGGACGAGCTGGCCTGCCTCGATCGCGCCCCGTAGCTCGGTGAGCAGGCTGAGCGACTGGGCATCGAAGCTGTCGAGGCTCTCCTCATATCGCATCACGCCGGTGTGTCCCGCCTTGGCGCCGTACATGGCCAGGTCAGCCCGGCGCAACAGGAGCTCGATGTCGGTGCCGTCCTCGGGAGCGAGCGCATAGCCGACGCTGGCCTCGATCGAGAGCGGAAGGCCGCTGACCTCGACCTCGCAGTCGATGGCTTCGCGCAGCCGCCGGAGCACCGGCTCGGCGTCCTCGACGTCGCGAATGATCAGGCCGAACTCGTCGCCTCCCAGCCGGGCGACGGTGTCCCCAGTGCGCATCACCGTGGTGAGCCGGCGCGCGAGCTCGGTCAGAAGCTCATCGCCGGTGCGGTGCCCGAGGGTCTCGTTGACGTGCTTGAAGCGGTCGAGGTCGACGATCGCGATGGCCGCCGAGCGCCCGCGCTGGCGGACCGCGATCGCCTCCTCGGCCAGCCGGCGGAACTGGTCACGGTTGGGCAGCTGAGTGAGCGTGTCGTGGCCGGCCAGGAAGGCGTTGACCGCCAGCTGTCGGCGCAGGCTGCGGCTGATGATGCCGGTGATCGCGAAGAGCATGAGGTACAGGCCCAGGAGCCCGACGGCAAGAACGATGTAGAGCGTGTTCACCCCGGCGTTGGCGTTGGCTGCGATCGGGGCGTAGGGGAGGTAGACCTCGAGGACGCCGATGCGCGCTCCACCGCCGACCGCGGTCAGCGGCGCGTAGACCTCGACCGTCTCGGGACCGGCGGCGCCGCGGTCGTTGGCGTCGGTGTTCAGCCGCGTGAGGCGCGCGACGGTCTGCCCGCGGACGGCCTGGAAGACCTCATCGTCGGGCGCGGAGCGGATCCCCGATCCGTCGTTGGAGAAGACGACCTTGCCGCTCAGGTTGCGGATGCGCAGGCGAGGGATGTGCTGCTCACCGAGAGCCCGCACGACGAACCAGACGATCGCCTGCTGGTTGGTGACCGAGATCCCGTTGGCCAGCGACTCGCCGTCGAGGACGGGGTCGACCGAGGTCTGAGCCAGGAGCGCCGCCTCGGCGCGGCCCTCCCGCAGCGCGCTCTGGTCGGCCTGGGCGCGGATCTGGGTCGCCAGCACGATTCCGAGCGCGACCACGGGCACGGCGCACATAGCCGCGAAGGCAGCGAGAAGGCGCCCGTTCGTCCACAGGGCCCTGGGAAACCTGTGCATAGCCGGTTCATCGGCCAGCGTGAGGGTTCGTTTAGCTGGCGGTTAGCTGAAGGACACGAGCGCAACCCGGCCTGTAGCCAGATCCGA
The DNA here is from genome assembly GCA_035295205.1 of Solirubrobacteraceae bacterium. Lineage (GTDB taxonomy): Bacteria > Actinomycetota > Thermoleophilia > Solirubrobacterales > Solirubrobacteraceae > Palsa-465. The sequence goes on from DATGJM010000074.1 coordinate 10,248, forward strand.
GCCGTTACGGAGCGTCGCTCGGGCGAGAAGCTGGTTGCCCTTGGCCTGGGTGAGCAGGCGGTGCCCTGTCTTCGTGAGGGTGAAGAGCATGTATCCGAGCTCGCCCACCCCCAGGTAGGCCGGCCGCGACTGGGCGATCACGAGCTTGCCAATCGTGATCGTGGTCGACACCGAGCACGGGGTCGGGCTCGTGCACTCGGCCAGCACGCCGCCCACCCAGCCGTTGGAGACGAAATCGGTCAGCCCGAGCAGCTGGACGCTCGGAGATTGGGAGTTGATGATCCGCTTCGGCCCGGGTCCCGTGGTCGAGAAGCCCTTCAGGACCACGGCCTTGGAGGTCCGCAGCCCGCTGCCCGTGTCGGTGAGCGAGATCGTGACCGCCACCCGGTGCTTGGCTGCCTTCTGCACGAGCCGCCGAACGGTGGCGTTCGGGGCGAAGTAGAGCATGCCGCCGCCCACCGGGACGTACTCGTGCCCCGTCTGCACGAGCATCCGACGCCCGATCGAGACCCGGGCCGATACGTGGCAGGGCACCGCGTTGAAGCAGCCGACCGGGAACGCGTCGAAGCCACCCTGCGCCGAGACGAACACGGTCCCACCGAACAGCGACAGGTGGGCGGGGGTGGCCACGGGCGGCGATGCGGCCAGTGCAGTCCCGCTCGCGTCGAGCGCCTGCACCTCGAAATAGGGAAAGGCGCTGTGCACGACGATCCCGCCCGGCGCGCCGGGGGTACCGACGTCGCCGGTGGGGACCAGTGCGGTCGGGCTCGGCCCCGCCAACACCTGCCACTCGCTGACCTGCGGGCCGAACGGCCAGGCGGGGAGCAGGGCGATCGAGCCGTCGTTGGCGGGCGCGATGCTGAGCTTCGGCTGGGTGGCGCCCGGGGCCGCCGTGGCGGAGTCGATGTAGTTGTCGTCGACGTTCAGCCTCACGCCGCCGTAGGTCTCGTTGCCGCCGCCCGAGTACTGGTGCAGGCGCTGGTGGTCAGGCCAGGCGGTTGCCGGTACGTTCGGATCGGTGGTCGCCTGCTGGCCGTTCCAGTTGGCGATCCACAAATCGTCGGGCTCGTGGAAGCTCGGGTTGGCGAGCTGGGCGGAGAGGTCGGCGATGCCCGAGTCCGAGCTCGAGTAGATGCCGGACATGTAGCCCTCGGCGTGCAGCGTCGTCGTCCAGGCGTCGAGGAAGGCCAGGACCGCGGTCGTGTTCGAGGCCGTATGGGTGTAGCCCTCCATGTCGTCGAAGATCGGGTTGCCCGTGCCGATCCCGAGCGCCTGGGCCTGCGTGACGGCGTCAGCGGCCGCGGCGGCGCCCTCGGCGGCGGCGCTGGCAGGGACGATCGGGGCACATCCGCAGCTGTTCCTCGGCGCCTGCAGGCCGACGTAGATCGGGATCAGGTGCCAGCCGTCGGTCGCCTCGAGGGAGGTCCAGGTGCTGTTCAGGTTGGGCTGCGAGCACCCCTCGTTGGTGCCGCCGACGTAAATGCCCACGGCGTGGTAGGGCGAGGCGTCCCAGGCCGCCATCTGGGTGGTCGTCGGCGCCATGCACGCGTCGAAGCCGAGGCCGGTGTAGATCTGCCCGGCGATCGCGGGCGGGCTCTGGCTCCCGGCCCGGCGGACCTGGCGCTGCATCGAGGCGTGCGGCTGTCTCGGCGGGATCACGCGCGGGCGCGCGAGGCTGCGCCGGCGGGCCGCTGCCGCCAGGGGCGCGAGCGATGCCGCCCGAAGCGCGCGGCGGATGGTCGCCGGATCGCTGCGCCAGGTGGCGGTCACCTGGACGCCGCCGACCTGCAGTACGGCCTCCGAGCCGCCGGCGGCGTCCGCCCTGACGCTGGTCGGCGCGGGCGGCGCGAACAAGGCGGGCGAGACCGGCGCGACGAGGATCGCCTCGGTGCGGCCGATCAGGCTGGGCGGGCAGCTTTCCTGGCTACCGGGCTTTCCGAGGTAGACCGCATGGCGATCGAAGCGCACGCACACGTGCGGATCGCGGGCGAGGTCGTACACCGGCCACGCCGCGGGCACGAGCAGGCTGACGCCGCGGTAGCGCACGAGCTTGGTGCGCTGGGCGCCCTGAGCGATGCTGCCGCCAAGCAGCGCCAGGAGCAGCGCCAAGAGCAGCGCGACGACGAGCGCCGCGCCGCCACGCCGGCGGCGGCGCGACCGGGCACGAGCGGCGCCAGTGATCAGCTTCTTCACAACGCCCCGTTCCAGGATGCCCTCCATAACCCTTCAGGCCGGCAAGGGTTGCGGCCTGCAAGACTGCGACCAGCCGGGTACACGACAACGATGACCACGACGACTTCCAGCCGTTCCGGGGTGCTCGCGCCCGACGAGCTCCGCGCGATCGACGCCTGGTGGCGGGCGGCGAACTACCTCTCGGTGGGTCAGATCTACCTGCTCGAGAACCCGCTGCTCCGCGAGGCGCTGGCGCCCGAGCATGTAAAGCCCCGGCTGCTCGGGCACTGGGGCACGACCCCCGGGCTGAACTTCATCTACGCCCACATGAACCGCGCGATCGTGGCCCGCGGGATCAGCGCGATCTACGTGACCGGCCCCGGCCACGGAGGCCCCGGCCTCGTGGCCAGCGCCTACCTCGACGGGACCTACAGCGAGGTCTATCCGCACATCGGGCGTGACGAGCGCGGCCTGCAGCGGCTGTTCCGCCAGTTCTCGTTCCCCGGCGGGATCCCGAGCCACGTGGCGCCCGAGACCCCGGGGTCGATCCACGAGGGCGGCGAGCTCGGCTACTCGCTGCTGCATGCCCACGGGGCGGTGTTCGACAACCCGGATCTGCTGGCGCTGTGCGTGATCGGCGACGGCGAGGCCGAGACCGGGCCGCTGGCCGCCAGCTGGCACTCGAACAAGTTCCTGAACCCGGCCCGCGACGGCGCCGTCCTCCCGATCCTGCACCTGAACGGATATAAGATCGCCAACCCCACCGTGCTCGCGCGCATCCCGCGCGATGAGCTCCGGGCGCTGCTCGAGGGGTACGGCTACGCGCCGCGGTTCGTGGAAGGGTCCGAGCCCGAGGCCATGCACCAGGAGATGGCGGCCACGCTGGATCAGGTCCTGGACGAGGTCGCCGCGATCCAGGTCCAGGCACGTTCGCAGGGCGACGCCTCCCGCCCCCGCTGGCCGATGATCGTGCTGATCACGCCCAAGGGGTGGACCGGGCCCAAGGAGGTCGATGGCCTTCCCAGCGAGGGCACGTTCCGCTCCCATCAGGTGCCGCTGGCCGAGGTCCGCACGAATCCAGAGCACCTGGCCGCGCTCGAGCAGTGGATGCGCTCCTACGGCCCAGAGGAGCTGTTCGACGAACACGGCGCCGTGCGTGACTCGATCACCGCGCTGGCCCCCCAGGGCGAGCTGCGCATGAGCGCCAACCCGCACGCCAACGGTGGGCTGCTGGCGCGCGAGCTCGAACTGCCCGACTTCGGCGATTACGCGGTCGAGGTGAGGGCCCCGGGGGAGCGCAGCAGCGAGGCGACGCGCGTGCTCGGCGCCTGGCTGCGCGACGTCGTGAAAGCCAACCCCGACCGGTTCCGGATCATGGGGCCCGATGAGACGGCTTCCAACCGGCTCTCGGCGGTCTTCGAGGCCACCGATCGAGCCTGGGACGCGGAGCGGCTCGAGACCGACGACCACCTGTCGCCGGACGGCCGCGTGATGGAGGTCCTTTCCGAGCACCTCTGCCAGGGCTGGCTGGAGGGCTACCTCCTGACCGGTCGCCACGGACTCTTCAACTGCTACGAGGCCTTCATCCACATCGTCGACTCGATGTTCAACCAGCACGCCAAGTGGCTCAAGGTCACGCGCTCGATCCCGTGGCGGCGCCCGATCCCCTCGCTGAACTACCTGCTCTCGAGCCACGTCTGGCGCCAGGACCACAACGGCTTCTCCCACCAGGACCCAGGGTTCATCGACCACGTGGTGAACAAGAAGGCCGAGATCATCCGCGTGTACCTGCCGCCGGATGCGAATTGCCTGCTCTCGGTCGCGGACCACTGCCTGCGCAGCCGCCACTACGTGAACGTGATCGTGGCCGGCAAGCAGCCCTCGCTCGACTACCTGACGATCGAGGAGGCCGTCGCCCACTGCACGCGCGGCATCGGGATCTGGGAGTGGGCATCCAGCGACGCCGGCGCGGAGCCGGACGTGGTCCTGGCCTGCGCCGGCGACATCCCGACGCTCGAGACGCTGAGCGCGGCGGCGATGCTGCGAAAGTTCCTGCCGGAGGTGAAGGTCCGGGTCGTCAACGTCGTCGACCTGATGCGCCTGCAGCCGGAGTCAGAGCACCCGCACGGCCTCTCAGACGCCCAGTTCGACGCGCTGTTCACCAACAGCCGGCCGGTGATCTTCGCCTACCACGGCTATCCGTGGCTGATCCACCGCCTGACCTACCGCCGTAGCGGCCATCACAATCTCCACGTGCGCGGCTATAAGGAGGAGGGCACGACCACGACGCCCTTCGACATGGTCATGCTGAACGATCTCGATCGCTTCCATCTGGTCATCGACGTGATCGACCGCGTCCCCGGGCTGAGCCAGAGCGCGGCGCATCTGCGCCAGGAGATGGTCGACGCCCGTCTCTGGGCTCGGGCGTACACGCGTGAGTACGGCGACGACCCGCCGGAGGTGCGCGACTGGACCTGGCCCGGGCCGGCTTAGTGGCGGAGGCCACTCAAGCAGCTCTTGCGCGTCCTCGTCGTCAATGCCGGCTCGAGCAGCCTGAAGCTCGCTCTGCTCGACCACGACGACACCCTGCTGGCGGAGCGCTCGCTGTCGGCGCCGCAGTCGCTCGTCGATCGCGGCGAGCTGTCGGCGGCGCTGAGCGGGTGGCTGGGCGAAGCCGACGCCGTGGGCCATCGGATCGTGCACGGCGGCCGGCGGTTCAGGGAGGCCGTCGTGGTCGACGTCTCCGTGAGACGCGCGCTCGGCGAGCTCGTCGACCTGGCGCCCCTTCACCAGACGAAGTCACTGACCGCCCTGGACGCCGTGTCGGCGGCGCTGCCAGGGGCAACTGCCGTGGCCTGCTTCGACACCGCCTTTCACGCCACGCTTCCCGAGGCCGCGTCCACCTATGCCCTGCCGGCACGCTGGCGCGAGCGCTGGGGCGTTCGGCGCTACGGCTTCCACGGGCTCTCGCACGCGTGGGTGGCGAGGCGGGTGGGCGAGCTCACCGGCGGCTCCGAGCGAATCGTCAGCGCCCATCTCGGCGCGGGCGCGTCGCTGTGCGCGATCGCCAGCGGCCGTTCGGTCGACACGACGATGGGCTTCACCCCGCTTGAGGGCCTGGTGATGGCCACGCGCGTCGGCAGCGTCGATCCCGGCCTGCTGCTGTGGCTGCAGGAGCACGCCGGACTCTCCGAGGCCGAGCTGGCTCAGGTGCTCGAGCACGAGTCAGGGCTGCTCGGGCTGGCTGGAAGCGCCGACATGCGCGAGGTGCTCGCTCGCTCGGCGGCGGGCGACGGCCAGGCTGAGCTGGCGCTTGCTGTATACGTGCACCGGCTGCGCGCCGGAATCGCGGCGATGGCGGCCTCGCTCGGCGGACTGGACGCGCTGGCGTTCACGGGCGGCGTCGGAGAAGGCGCAGCGGCGGTGCGCCGACTGGCCGTGGAGGGGCTCGAGTTCCTCGGGCTGGCCGTGGACGGCGAGCGCAACGAGGCCGTCGAAGGCGACGGCGAGGTGACAGGCGACGGGGCGAGCGCGCGCACGCTGGTCATTCGCGCGCGCGAGGACCTGGAGATCGCCCGCCAGGTGCGGGCGGTCATGGAGGCCTGATCGGACATGGACGCCGCCGAGCGCCCGGCGACCTTCGACCAGGAGCTGCTGCTCTGGCTCGGCGACGAGCCGCCGGGCGAGCGCGATGCCGACGCCCGGCGGATCCGCGAGATCGCGGAGGAGTTCGCGGTCGGGTTCGACCGCCTCGCCCGCGTCGGCCCCGCGGTGACGATCTTCGGATCGGCTCGCACGCCGCCCGAGCATCCTCACTACGCGCTCGTGCGCGAGATCGCGACCGAGCTCGGCCGCGCCGGCTTCGCGATCATCACCGGGGGCGGGGGAGGGCTGATGGAGGCCGCCAATCGCGGCGCCCGGGACGCCGGCGCCGTCTCGGTCGGCTGCAACATCGTCCTGCCGCGCGAGCAGCGCCTGAACGACTACGTAGACATCGGCCTGACGTTCGAGCACTTCTTCGCGCGGAAGGTGATGTTCGTTCGCTACGCCTGCGCCTTCGTGATCGGGCCAGGGGGGTTCGGGACCCTGGACGAGCTGTTCGAAGCGCTGACGCTGATCCAGACCGCCACGGTCGAGCACTTCCCGGTGATCCTGGCCGGGGAGGGGGAATGGGAGCCGCTGCTCGACTGGTTGCGCAGTCGCGCGCTGAGCGATGGGCGCCTGACCGGTGCCGACCTCGACGAGCTCACACTGCTCTCCGACCCGGCGGAGATAGCCCGGCGGGTGTCCGAGGCGTCCCGACGTCAGCGGGGCCTACGCGACCGGCGGGCGAAGGGCGGCTGAGTCCTCAGGGCCGCCCGCGCGCGGGCTCGCCGGCGTGCACCGGCCAGCGGCTGGCTCCCAGCTCCCGCGAGATGCCGCGAGCCGCCTCCGCAACCGCGGCGATCAGCGGCTTGGCTGGACCACGGGGAACGATTCGCTCAGTGTCGCCGACCACGCCGATCGCGCCGACGGCGTGACCCGAGTGGTCGAAGATCGGCGAGGCGATGCTCGACTCTCCGAGGATCGCCTCGTCGCGTTCGTAGGCGAAGCCACGCTCCCGGACGTCGGATAGCTGCTCGCGCAGCGCCGCGGCCGACAGCGTCCGGCTGGTGAGACGCGTGAGCGGCTCGGACATCAGATCGGCGAGAGCCTGCTCGGAGGAGTACGCCAGCATCGCCTTGCCGAGCGCGCTCGCGTGCGGGGGAAGCTCGGCTCCGACCTCGAGGATCTGCAGGGTGCTGTCGGGCCGGAAGACGTGGTGGACGATGACGACGCTGTCGCCGTGCATGACGCCGACGCGCACCGCGGAGTCGGCGCGTCCGGCCAGCCGCTCGGCATGCACCAGCGAGCGTGAGCGCAGCTCGTTCAGGTCCAGATATGAGTTGCCGAGCTGGAGGAGGCCAGGCCCGAGCTGGTACTTGTCCGACTCCCGATCCTGTTCGACGAAGCCGTGCGCCTGCAGCGTCTGAAGCAGTCCGTGCACGGTCGGGCGCGTGAGCCCCAGCCGGTCCGCGATCTCGCTGACGCCCAGCCGGCGCGGACCGCTGGCCAGCACCTTGAGAATGCGGGCGGCGCGGTCAACCGATTGGATCGTGCCACGGCGGGCGGGCTTTTCAGGGGGGCTATTCGGCATTGTCGAATCGTCTTCGATACTGTAGACTTGGCCGCCAGGCTGCGCAAGGCAATGGAGGGAGTGAGTTGGTTGGCATCGTAGTTGTCTCGCATAGCGCCGAGCTCGCGCGCGGCGTCGCGGATCTCGCGGGTCAGATGGCGGGCACGGACGTGAGGATCGAGGTTGCGGGTGGTAGGCCGGACGGTTCGCTCGGCACCGACGACGGACTGGTGCGCGACGCCATCCGTCGCGCCAACCAGGGCGACGGCGTGGTCGTCCTCGGCGATCTCGGCAGCGCCATCCTCACGATCCGCCACGTACTCGAGCGCCCGGGCAACGGTCACGCCGTGCTCGTCGACGCCCCGATCGTGGAGGGCAGCGTCGCCGCGGCCGTTCTGGCCTCGGCGGGCTGCGACCTCGAGCAGGTACAGCAGGCAGCGGAGGAGGCGCGCGGTGCAAGGAAACTCTGAATGCGCCGAGGTCTCGCTGCCTGCGGACGTCGATCTCCACGCCCGCCCCGCCGCGCTGTTCGTTCGCACGGCGATGGGTTTCAGCGCTGAGGTGATGGTCGCCGCCGGAGAGCGCGCGGCCAGCGCCAAGAGCCTGCTCTCGATCCTGGCCCTGGGCGCCAAGCGTGGCACCACCCTGAGGCTCAGCGCGACGGGCGAGGACGCCGCCGTCGCGGTGAGGACCCTGGCGGCTACGGTCGCCGGGCTGACGGAGTAGCGACCGACGCCTCCACCTGTTCGGGCGTGCTCGACTCGAGCGCCCGCTGTGCCAGCTCCTCGGCCTCGCCCGCGTGCAGCGCCCGGATGCGCTCGCGGATCTCGCCCACGCGCGCGGCGCCGACGCTCAGCTCGTCGACGCCCAGGCCGACGAGCAGCGGCAGCATCACCGGGTCCGATGCCGCCTCGCCGCACACCTCGATCGCAACGCCACCGGTCCGGGCCGCCTGCACCGCCGTGGCGATCGCCTTCAGCACCGCCGGGTGGTGGGCCTGCCCGACTCCCCCGTTGAAGCGGTCGGCTCGGAGCACGGACGAGGTCAGATCGTTGGTCCCGACGCTGAGGAAGTCGGCGCTCCGAGCGATCTCCGCGGCGCCGAGGACTGCGCTCGGCGTCTCGATCATCGCCCCGACGGGCGGCATCGGCGCGCCGCCTCTGACCTCGTCGATCAGCCGGCGAGCCTCCTCGACCTGATCGGCGCGGTCGACCATCGGCAGCAGGATCCTGACGTCGTGGTGCTCGGCGCACGCGACCAGCGCCCGCAGCTGATCGGCGAACGCGTCCGGATGGCTCAGCAGGAGCTCCAGCCCGCGCAGAGGCGTCCCGTTCAGGAACGGCGGGGACTTGTCGGCGCCGAAGTCGAGGACGCGTACGACGGCGGGGCGCGCGCCGAGCCCGGATAGGACCCGCTCGACCAGGCGCGCATGCTCCTGCTCGCTGGGCCAGGCTCGGGCGTCGAGGAACGCCAGCTCGGTGCGCAACAGGCCGATGCCCTCGGCTCCCGCCTCGAGCGCCAGCCACAGCTCCTGGGGGGTGGCGACGTTGGCCAGCACGCCCACTCTGCGCTCGTCGACGGTGACCGCCGGCGTCTCGCGCAGCTCGCGCGCTCGACGCGCGGCTTGCACGCGGGCGCGCATCGAGAGCGTGGCGGACTCGGCCAGCTTGCGGTCGGGCTCGACGGTGAGCGTCCCGGCTGCGCCGTCGAGGATCACGCTCGTCCCGGCGAGCACGGAGTGCACCGCCTCTCCAAGCCCGGTGACCATCGGGATCCCGAGCGAACGCGCGACGATCGCGGCGTGTGCCGTCGGCCCGCCGCCCGCCAGCGCGAAGCCGGCGGGCGCCGGGGCCAGCTCGGCTACGTCCGCCGGCCCGAGCTCGGCGGCGATCACGACACAGTCGGCGGCCGGGCGCCGAGGCTGACCATCGCCGCTGGCCAGCGCGGCGGCTCGCCGGCCGAGGCTGCGCACGTCGTCGGCGCGCGCGGCCAGGAGCTCATCGCCAACCGCCGCGATCGCATCGGCGAACTCGCCCGTGGCGCTCACCAGCGCCGGCCCAGCGGCGAGGCCATCCTCGAGCACGGCTCGGCGGACGGCCTCGGCCAGGGCGGGGTCACCGGCCATCAGCGCCCCGGCCTCCACGATCTCCCCCTCGGTCGCCGGCAGTCTCGTCGCCAGCTCCGTCAGCGCCTGCGCGGCGGCGTCGAGCGCCGCCAGCGCCCGCTCACACTCGGCGTCGCGCAGCGGGGGATCGACGCGACGGGCGCCCGCGACCGCGGGGGTCAGCAACCAGGCAACGCCGAGCGCGACCCCGGGCGCTGCCGGTACGCCCCGCAGCTCCTGCTCGCTCATCGCTAGTCGCGGCTGGAATCGACGGCCGCGCTGAGCGCCGCCAGGATGATCGCCGCCGAGGTCGCGCCCGGGTCCTGATGGCCGATCGAGCGCTCGCCCAGGTAGGAGGCGCGCCCCTTGCGTGCCCGCATCGGCACGGTGGCCTCGGCGCCCGAGCGGGCCGCCTCGGCCGCGGCACGGACGGCGTGGTCAAGTGGCGCGCCCGCGCCGAGTTCCTCGCGCAGCGCGCGGGCGGCCGGCAACAGCGCATCGACCATCGTCTTGTCCCCTGGCGATGCGGCGCCCAGGTCGATTACGCCTTCGACGGCGGCATCGAGCGCGTCGGCCAGCCGCTCGCCGTCGAAGCTCTCGACATCTCCGAGCGCCCGTCCGGCACGCCTGAGCGCCGAGCCCCACAGCGGGCCGCTGGCCCCGCCGACCGTCGCGACGAGCGTCTTGCCCGCGACCGTCAGCAGCCGGCCGGGCGGGGTTGTGTCCCCCTGCCCGGCCAGCGCCTTGCCGACGGCATCGAAGCCGCGGCGCATGTTGGTGCCGTGATCACCGTCGCCGATCGCCGCGTCGAGCTGGGTCAGATAGTCGCTCTGGGACTTGATCTGGCCCTCGGCCTCGCTCAGCCAGCGGATGATCGTCTGTGCTTGCATGGTTGCCTCGTCGGTGACCACGGCGGCTCACACTCCCCAGCGGAGCGCCGGCGTGTGCACCGGAGCATCCCAGAGCGCGACGAGATCGTCATCCAGCTCGAGCACGGTCAACGATGCTCCCGCCATCTCCAGCGATGTGATGTAGCTGCCCACGAGATTGCGCACCGGCTCGAGCCCGGCCGCACGCAGCTGGCGGTCCACTTCGCCGTAGAGCAGGTAGAGCTCGAGCGCCGGCGTGCCGCCCATCCCGTTCACGAACGCCAGAACGCGGCTGTTCTCGGCCGGCGCCAGATCCGACAGCACTGCCTCGACCATCACTTCGACGATCTCGTGCGCAGTCCGGGTGGCCTCGCGCCGGCGGCCGGGCTCGCCATGGATGCCGATCCCGAGCTCGATCTCGCCGTCGGGCAGATCGAAGATCGGCTTGCCCGCGGCGGGCGGAGTACAGCTCGAGAGCGCGACCCCGAACGAGCGCGAGCGACCGTTCACCCGGCGGGCGAGGGCAGCCACCGCCTCGACGTCCCGGCCCTGCTCGGCGGCGGCTCCGGCGATCTTCTCCAAGAGCACCGTCGCGCCGACACCCCGGCGCCCGGCCGTGTACAGCGAGTCCTCGACCGCCACGTCGTCATCGACCAGCACCGACTCGACCGCGATCCCCTCATCGGCCGCGTCCTCGGCGGCCAGCTTGAAGTTCATCACGTCGCCCGTGTAGTTCTTGACGATGTGGACTACGCCGGCGCCGCCGTCCACCGCCTTGGTGGCTGCGAGCATCTGATCGGGCACCGGCGAGGTGAACACCTCGCCGGGACAGGCGGCATCGAGCATCCCGCGGCCGACGAACCCGCCATGCAGCGGCTCATGCCCCGACCCTCCGCCCGAGATCAGCGCCACCTTGCCCTGCGCGGGCGTGCCGGCGCGGACGAGGATCTGCGCCTCGGCGTCGTAGCGAACGAGGTCGGGATGCGCCGCTGCCAGGCCGGCCAGCGACTCCCTGACCACATCCGCGGGGTCATTCAGGAACTTCCTCATCGTGTGTTCAACTACGGACATTTTCCTGGTCTCCTGGGCTAGTCGCCGGCGTGCACCGGCGCGTCGGGGTGGGTCACGGCCTCGCCGATCGGCATCACGACGAGGCGTGGCTTGGCGATCCAGTCGTAGAACACGGCTGCCAGTCCGGCACCAACGACGCCGGGGACGATGTACACGGGGATCAGCTGGCCCCAGTGCGTGACACCGCCCTTGCCGAGCGCCTCGACCAGCTCCGGCCCGAACGCGCGGGCGGGGTTCAGGGACGCGCCTGTGATCGGCGCGAGCGCCATGATGATCGCGATGACCACACCGCCGATCACCAGACCGGCCAGGTCACCGGGAGAGCGGCCGTCCACGATCCCGAGGATCGCGAACATCAACAGCGCCGTCCCGACGCCCTCGGCGATCGCGCCCTGCGCGGTGCTGAACAGGTGCGTTCCGCCATCTCCCACAGCGTGCAGCGAGGTCTGGCCCATTCCGGCCAGAATCGCGGAATGGCCGAATGCCGCCCAGATCACGAGGGCTCCAACCACCGCGCCCACCACCTGAGCCGCCCAGTACGCAGGGACCTCGGCCCACGGGAAGCGCTTGGTCAACGCCAGCCCGAACGTCACCGCCGGATTGATGTGACAACCCGAGACCTTCCCGATCGAGTACACCAGCGCCGCGATCACGAGACCGAACGCGAACGCGATCCCCAGCAGATCCCCGCCCGAGAAGAACGCCACGGGCTTCTTCGCCAGCAGACCATCGAGATTGATCGTCGCCACCACTGACCCTGGCCCGACCAACACCAGCAACGCAGTACCCAGCGCCTCCGCCACACAGCGCTGCGACAGGTGAAACTTCTCCTCCACCGATCCCTCCAGATTTGATCGTGATTCGATAATGTCGAATCGAATTCGGGGAACGTACTACGCGGCACATGGCGTGTCAAGACCGTTCCGCCACGGCGTGGCAGGGGTGAGCGATTCCCACCCAGGGGGGTAGCGGCGCGCCGGTCCAGGCTCCATCCTGGCGGCTGTGCTGTCATACGCGGTGGTGGGGCAATCGAACGAGTCGTACCCGGGAATGGGCAGCTCGGGGGCGAGTCCCGAGGGGCCGCGCCCGATGCTCTCGGCTGCGGAGCTCCAACGGGTGCTCGACTGCCTGCGTTCCGGCAGCCTGATCTACTTCAGGGCTCCCGACGGGGGGCTTCAGCTGATCGCGCTCAGCGGGCCGGGCGAGCTGGTCGTCGGCCGGCAGGCGACGTGCGCGGTGGCGCTGCCGTGGGACCCGTCGGTCTCCCGCGCGCACGCGGTGCTCCACGCGCTGGGCTCGGAGTGGGCGATCGAAGACGACGGCCTGTCGCGAAACGGCACCTTCGTCAACGGCGAGCGGGTCACACGCGCGCGGCGGCTGGCCAACGGCGACGCGATTCGCGTGGGCTCGACGGTGCTCACCTTCCGCTCGCCGCGGCTCGGCTACGAAGGCCAGACCCAGACCCTCCACATCGGCGCGAGCGAGGTCCGGCTCACGGCCGCGCAGCGGCGCGTGCTCGAGGCGCTGTGCCGCCCGATGCTCGATGCCGTGCCGGATGCGCTTCCCGCGGGCAACCGGCAGATCGCCGAGGAGCTGTTCCTGAGCGTCGAGACGGTCAAATCCCACATGCGCTCGCTCTCGGCGCTGTTCGGCGTCGATCACCTGCCCCAGAGCCAGCGCCGATACGTGATGGCGCAGAGCGCCATCCGGCTCGGCCTTGTGCCCGGCGCGCGCCAGTGACGGCCTTCGCGGGCCTCGCTTAGCCGTTAGCATCGCCCCAGCCATGGGGGCAGAGGGCTTCAGCGAGGTGGGCGGCGCACCTGCGCCGGGGTCGGCCGGCGTGGGCACGAAGCTCGACGTCGGCGACGTGGTCGGCGACTGCGAGATCCTGGGGGTCGAGGGCTTTGGCGCGATGGGCACCGTGTACCGCGCCCGCCAGCGCTCGCTCGGACGCACGGTGGCGCTGAAGGTGATCCGCGACGTCTTCGCCGGCATCCCGGAATACCGGCGGCGCTTCCTGCGCGAAGCCCGGCTGGCGGCTTCGGTGAACCATCCGCATGTCGTGTCCGTGTTCGACGCCGGCGAGCACGACGGCCGGCTGTATCTGACCATGCAATGGGTCGAGGGCCAGCACCTCGGCCATCTGCTCTACGGCGTGGGCCGGCTCTCGCCGGGCGAGGCGGTGACGATCGTCTGCCAGCTCGCGGGCGCGCTCGAGGCGATTCACGCCGCCGGGCTCGTCCACCGCGACGTGAAGCCGGCCAACGTCGTCATCCGGGACCTGGGCGGCGCGGACCACGCGTATCTCACGGACTTCGGCCTGGCCAAGCCGACCGACGCGACGATCGACATCACCGAGACCGGCCTTGTGCTCGGGACCCCGGGATTCATGTCTCCCGAGCAGATCGAGGGCGAGCGGCCGGGACCGCGCAGCGATCTCTACGCGCTCGGGTGCGTGGCGTTCGAGCTGTTCACGGGCGAGCGCCGGTTCCAGCGCGAGAACGAGCTCGCGCTCCTGATGGCGCATGTCAACTGCCCGCGTCCGCTGCCGTCCGAGGTCGTCGCCGGCCTCGGCACGTGCTACGACGAGTTCTTCGCCCGCGCCCTGGCGATCGACCCGGCGGGCCGGTTCGCCTCCGGGGGCGAGCTTCGCGAGGCGCTTCGCGCTACCCATGCCGGCTCGCATGCGACCAGCGTGACGAGCGAGGCGTCGCCGGCGCGCCCCAGATCGGTGGCGGCGGTGCCAGTCCCGGAGTCCCCCACCGTCCGCACGGCTCCTCGGCGTCGGCGCCGATGGAGGCTCGCGCTGCCCGTTCTGCTCGTGGCCGCCGGCGCGAGCGCCGCAGCGCTTGGGCTGCCGGGCATCCTCGCCCGCCAACCGGTCGGGCA
>DATGJM010000075.1:0-59928 GCA_035295205.1 Solirubrobacteraceae bacterium
GCCGACGACGTTGATCACGAACGCCTTGATGCCGGCGGCGGTGGCGGTCCGGCGGCGGTACCAGAACGAGATCAGCAGGTAGGAGGCCGCGCCCACGAATGCCCAGCCGACGATCAGCAGCACGAAGTTCCCCGCCATCACGAGCGTGAGCATCGAGAGCACGAAGAAGTTCAGGTAGGAGAAGTAGCGGACGTAGCCGCGGTCGGAGGTGAGGTACGAGACCGAGTAGAGGTGGATCAGGGCGGACACGCCCGAGACCACGAGGGCCATGAAGATCGACAGTGGGTCGACGAGGATCGACAGCTTGGCGTCCAGGCCGACGGAGCTGGCGTAGTTCCACAACGTCGAGGTGAGCTGGCGGTGCGAGGCGCCCTTCTGCTCGAGCGCGATGAACGCAAGCACGCTGGCGACGAACGACAGAGCGATCGCCAGTGTCGCGATCCAGCCCGCCGCCCGCCCGGTCAGCACCCGGTAGCCGAGCGCGATCACGATCGACCCGACGAGCGGGAAGAGCAGGATCAGCCAGCCGAAGACCGTCGCGCTCATCCCTGAAGCTCGCCCAGCTCGTCGACGTCCACGGGCAGCCGCCGGCGGTAGATGGCCACGATCAGCCCGAGGCCGACAGTCACCTCGCACGCGGCGATCACCATCACGATCAGAGCGAACACCTGACCGTCCTCGCCGCCCCACATGCGCGAGAAGGCGACGAGCGCCAGGTTGGCTCCGTTTAGCATCAGCTCGAGGCAGAGCAGGACGACGAGCGGGTTACGCCGGGTGAGCACGCCGCCGGCGCCGATGCAGAACACGATCGCCGACACGGTCAGGTACCAGCCGATCGCCATTACCAGCCGCCCTCGCCCTCACCGGACTCGCGCGAGCGGTCGCTTACGACCAGCTCGGTGTCCTCGGCCGGGCCGACGCGGATGCCGGTGGCCTCGGCCAGCGTGCCTGTCCACGAGGGGCGCGTCATCCGCACGGAGATCTCCTCGCCCTCGCGCCTGCCCTCGAGACCGCGCCGGCGCCGCGCGAGCACGACGGCGCCCACGGCGGCCACGAGCAGCACGATCGAGGCGATCTCGAACGGGAACAGATAGGTGGTCAGGAACAGGCGGCCGATCTCGCGGGGCGTGCCGAACCCGAGAACATACGCATGGCCCTTACCGCCGATTCCGGCGAGCGCCGAGCCGAGCATCGCGATGCACAGCTCGACCGCCAGCGCGAGCGCGAACAACGGACCGAGCACGCGCAGGACCGGGCCGCTCGCGTGCTGCGCGCCGCCACCAACGTAGGCCACCACGAACAGATAGAGCACCATCACCGCCCCCGCGTACACCACGACCTGGGCCGCGGCGACGAACTCGGCGCGCAAGAGCATGTAGAGGGCGGCCAGGCACACCAGGTGCACGATCAGCATCAGGACGCTGTAGAACGGGTTGCGCATCGCGACCACCCCGATCGCCCCTGTGATTGCGCCGATCGCGGCGATGAAGAAGATGACGGCGGACAACCCTCTATTCGCCTTCCGTCCGCAGCGGGGTGCGCTCGACCGGCTCGGCCAGGAGCATCTCCTTGGTGAAGATCAGGTCCGAGCGCGTGTAGTCGGAGAGCTCGTAGTCGTGACCCATCGTGATCGCGTCGAACGGGCAGGCGACCTCGCAGTAGCCGCAGAAGATGCAGCGGCTCATGTTTATCTCGTAGACCGCGGCATAGCGCTCGCCGGCCGACACCCGGTTCTCGGGCGTGTTCTCGGCTGCCACCACCCGGATGCAGTCCGCCGGGCAGGCGGCAGCGCACAACGAGCAGCCCACGCACTTCTCGAGGCCGGTGTCCTCGAAGCGGTGGAGGCGATGGCGGCCGCGGAAGCGCGGATAGACCGGGGTCTTCTCCTCGGGATACTGGATCGTGGTCGGGCCCTCGACGACGCGCGCGAAGGTCGTCTTCAGCCCGCGCAGCGTCTCGCCGAAGGCGCGGTACGCCCCGGCCACTGGTCCCGGGGCCGGGCTGCGGACGACCTGGATGACGTCGGCGCCGGGGTCGTATCCGGGGCTCATCGAGACCCCACGATCACGGCCGTGACGAGGAGGTTCACGGTGGCCAGCGGCAGCAGGATCTTCCACCCGAAGGACATCAGCTGGTCGTAGCGCAGGCGCGGCAGCGTGGCCCGGACCCAGATGAAGAAGGTGAAGAACAGCATCATCTTCGCGATCACCACGATCGGGTCGACCCAGCCCGGAGGATGGATTCCGAAGGGAAGGAGCCAACCGCCGAGGAAGACGGTCGTGGCGATCCCGGAAACCACGATCATGTTCATGTACTCGGCGAACAGGTACGCCACGAACGGCGTGCCGCCGTACTCGGTGAAGTAGCCGCCCACCAGCTCGGCATCGGCCTCGACGAGATCGAACGGCGCCCGGTTCGTCTCCGCGAACGAGGCGACCAGGAAGATGATGAAGCCGACGAACTGGGGGATGACGTACCACATGCCGGCCTGGGCGTGGACGATCCCGGTCAGCGACAGCGTCTGCGCGGTGATGATCACGCCAACCAGCGAGAGCCCCTGCGAGACCTCGTACGAGATCAGCTGGGCGGCCCCGCGCATGGCTCCCAGGAACGAGTACTTCGAGCCCGAGGACCAGCCGCCGAGCATGATCCCGTAGAACGAGATGCCGGCCAGCGCGAACACGTACAGCGGCCCGATCGAGACGTCGATCCCGTAAAGGCCGATCGGCCGCCCGAAGATGTGCTGGACGTCGCCGAAGGGCACCAGCGCCAGCCCGGCGATCGCCGTGAGCATCGCGATCATCGGGGCGATCCGGAACAGGTAGGCCACAGAGGTCTCGGTCCGGAACGGCTCCTTCAGGGCGAACTTGACGATCTCGGCCATCGGCTGCAGCAGGCCGAACGGGCCGACGCGGTTCGGGCCATAGCGGTTCTGGAAGCGGCCGAGCAGCTTGCGCTCGTAGACGACGAGTACGGGCAGGACGCCGAACGCCACGCCGAAGATCACCAGTGACTTGATGATCTGGACCCACCAGGGCTCGACGAAGTAGACCTGGGCGAGTGGCGTGCTCATCGTTTGCGCACCTCCACGAGCGGCTCGGTCAGGGCGTTGGCGGAGTCGGTGGCCAGGGCCTCGGCCAGGAACGCGGCGCCCTCCGGGACGCCGTCGCGCACCGCCGCGCGGGCGTGGAGCGTCGTCCCGTTCTGAGACACGAGCACGGCATCGCCGGAGCCGATGCCAAGCCGGAGCGCGTCGGTGGGCGAGAGCTCGACCTGCTGCTCGGCGACGGCGAACTTCAGGGCCGGGGAGACTTCGACCTCGGGGGAGGCCCAGATCGGGCGATAGCGCCCGAGCCGGAGAGCGCCTGGGGCCGCGGTCGGCTCAGCCTGCGGCTGCGGGGTCCCTGCCAAAGCCTCGGTTGCGCCCGGAGCCGGCATGCCCGAGGCCTCGTCGCGCGCCGGCCAGCGCACGCCCCGGCCGCCGACGTCATCCAGCGTCAGCCCGGCATAGAACGGCACCTCGGTCACCAGCTGCCGGAAGGCGATCGGGGCGGTGAGCACGCGGGCGTCGTTGCCAACCCGGCGGGCCAGGTCGGCCAGCACTTGCCAGCCGGCGCGGACCTCGCCTGGGCGCTTGATCGCCGTGCGCAGCCGCTGCAGACGCCCGTCGGGATGGACCACGGTCCCTTCCTTCTCGGCGTACGACTCGGCCGGGAAGATCACGTTCGCGTGCTCGCGCAGGCCGTCGGTCAGCACGGAAGCATGCGCCACCACCAGCGTCGCCCGCGCCAGAGCCCGCTCCCACAGCGCGCTGTCGGGCTGATCGCGCAGCGGGTCGGTCTGGAGCAGATACAGCGCGGTGATGTCCCCGGAGGCCGCCGCGCGCGCGATCTCGTCCGCGCCCCGCCCCGCCACGGCCGGCTCGGAATAGCCCGGACCGGCGTTCGGCAGGACGCCGGCCTCGCGCAGGCCGCGCCCGTTGGCGGACGAGGGAATCTCCAGCAGGCCCGCCCCATCGCGCTCCGCCAGCCCCAGGCGGCCGGCCAGGCTCAAAAGCGACGCCGCGGCCCCGGCGCCGATCCGCTCGCCCCACACGATCACGATGTCGGAGCCGCCGTCGCGCAGCAGGGATGCGACGGCGGCGACGTCGTCCTCGACTCGCGCAGCGCCGCCGAGCGCCTGATCCAGCGAGGCCAGGAACGCCGCCTCCCCACCGGGGGAGAAGCGGACCACGTGGCGCGCGTTCCGATCCAGCGCGCTCGGCCGGGCGCTGGCCACCACCAGCGCCACGCCATGCCGGCGCACCCCCTTGCGGATCCGCAGATCGAGGATCGGGGCGTCGTCGAGCGGCTCGCAGCCGACCAGCAGCACGGTGTGGGCGAACTCGAGATCCGGGACTGTGGCCTGCAGCGCGGGCGCGGCCAGCGCGCGAGAAAGCCCGAGCGGCAGCTCAGGCCCCCCGCCCCGGCAGTCGATGTCGCCCGAGCCCAGCCCATCACGGAGCATGCGCTGGAGCAGGAAGCCCTCTTCGTTTGTCGCCTGCCCGCCGGCGAGCGCGCCGACCGCACCACGATGCTTGCTCAGCCCGGCGGCCTCTGTCAAAGCCCGCTCCCAGGAGACCTCGCGCAGCTCGCCGCCGTCGCGGACCAGTGGCCGCGTGATCCGCTCATCCACGTGAATGGCCTGGTAGGCGAAGCGGCCCTTGTCGCACAGCCACCCGTCGTCGACCTCGTCGTGATCGCGGGCCAGCACCCGCAGCACGCGCTCGTCGCGGACGGTGAACTCGACGTTGCACTGCGAGGGGCAGAGCGTGCAGATCCCGCCTGCGCCCTCGATGTCCCACGGGCGCGCGCGGAAGCGGTACGGCTGGGAGGTCAGCGCGCCCACGGGGCAGAGCTCGACGATGTTGCCGCTGAACGGGGCCACGTAGGGATGACCGTCGTAGGTCGAGACGAACGTGTGCGCGCCGCGTTCGGCGAAGATCAGCTGGTAGTCCTCGGAGATCTCCTGGGAGAAGCGCACGCAGCGGTAGCAGAGGATGCAGCGCTCGCGGTCGATCGCGATCAGCGGGCTCAGAGCCAGCGGCTTCTGGAAGTGACGCTTCGGTTCGATGAAGCGCGAGCGCCCGAGGCCCCAGCCGAAGGTGATGTCCTGCAGCGGGCACTCGCCGCCCTTGTCGCACACCGGGCAGTCGAGGGGATGGTTGACGAGCAGGAACTCGACTACGGCGTTCTGCGCGTTGCGCACCCGCTCTGCCTGGGTGTGCACGACCATCCCGTCCTTGACCGGCGTCGAGCACGAGGTCTGGAGCTTGGGGATGCCCTCGATCTCGACCAGGCACATGCGGCAGGCCCCGACCGGGTTGCCGAGCTTGGGCTCGTAGCAGAAGAACGGGATCTCGACGTCGCCCTGCCGTGCGGCGTCGACCAGCATCGTGCCCTCGATGGCCTGCACCTCGCGGCCGTCGATCGTCAGCTGAATCGTCTTGTGTTCAGGTCTGGGCATGGGGGGTTGTTCGTGAACGGCTAGTGCACAGGCACGGGGCCGGCGTGCTCGTCGGCCACACCGAGCGGCACCACATCCTCGAGCGCGGCCGCATTGGCCCGCTCCCGCGCGGCTTCGATCTCGGCCTCGAGCTCGGCGCGGAACTTCTTGACCAGAGAGCCGATCGGCATGGCCATCGCATCCCCGAGGACGCACAGGCAGTTGCCGATGATCTGCTCCTGCACGGAGGCCATGATGTCGAGATCCATCGGGGTGGCCTCGCCGGACTCGATGCGCTCGAGCATCTTCACGGTCCAGTTCGTCCCCTCGCGGCACGGGACGCACTTGCCGCACGACTCGTGGGCATAGAACTTGGCCACCTTCAGCGCAACCTCGAGCACGGTGTGCGAGTCGTCGACGACGATGATCGCGCCCGAGCCGAGCATCGTGCCCGCCTTGGCCATCGAGTCGAAGTCGTAGGGAGTGTCGAGGTCGTCCTTGGTCAGCACCGGTGAGCTCGAGCCTCCGGGGAACCAGAACTTCACCTCGCGACCGGGCTCGGGGCCGCCCGCCAGGTCGTAGATGATCTCCCGCGAGGGAATGCCGAGCTCGATCTCGTAGTTGCCAGGGCGCTGGACGTCGCCCGACACCGACACGAGCTTGGTGCCGGTCGAGGTCTCGGTTCCGAGCTTTGCGTATTCCGAGCCGCCCATGCGGATGATGTGCGGCACGGTCGACAACGTCTCGACGTTGTTGATCAGCGTCGGTCCGTGATACAGGCCCTCGATCGCCGGGAAGGGCGGCTTCAGGCGCGGGTTGCCGCGCTTGCCCTCCAGCGAGTCCAGCAGCCCGGTCTCCTCACCGCAGATGTAGGCGCCCGCGCCGCGATGCAGCACGAGCTTCAGCGAGTGCTCCGAGCCGAGGATCCGCTCGCCGAGGTAACCGGCGCCCTGCGCCTCGGCGATGGCCGCTTCGAGGATGTCGGCCTGGTGGGCGTACTCGCCGCGGATGTAGATGAACGCGCGGTGGATGCCGGCCGCCCAGGTCGCGATGACGATGCCCTCGATCAGCATGTGAGGGCTCTTCTGCATGAGCTCGCGGTCCTTGAACGTGCCCGGCTCCGACTCGTCGGCGTTGCAGACCAGGTACTTCTCCATGTCGCCATGGGGCAGGAAGGACGCCTTCTGCCCCATGCGGAAGCCGGCGCCGCCGCGCCCGCGCAACCCCGAATCAACGATGTTCTGAAGCACCGCGTCGGCCTCCATCGTCAGCGCCTTGCGCAGCGACTCGTAGCCGCCACGGCGCTCGTACACCGCAAGCGTGTTCAGGCCGGGCTCGTCGATGCCGTCGAAGAGGATCTTCACTCCGTGTCCTCGGCTTCCTCGATCGGCGCCGTGGGGCCGGGACGGTCGGCCACCTCGTCCTCGGGCGCCAGACCAGCCGTGTCGGCGCGTTCCGTCTCATCCGACGGGGGCCCGAAGTCGCGCGCTCCCTCGGCCACGCCCGGGTCGGCGCAGCGGCGGTAGCGCAGCTGCTTGTGCTCGAGCACCGGCTTGCCGGCCACCAGCTGCGCGATCAGCTCGGGTGCGTCCTCGACTGTCAGCGGGCCGACGTACTCGCCGTTGACCGAGGCCATCGGCGCGATGTCGCAGGCGCCCAGGCACTCGAACGAACGCACGTCCACCTCGTCGGTGGCGATCTCCTGGAGGGCCGCGAACACCTCGTCCGCCCCGCGCAACGAGCACGAGATGTTCGTGCACACGTACACGTCGTTGCGGGGCTTGGGGGTCGTCTTGAACATGTCGTAGAACGTGGCCACGCTGATCAGGTAGGCCGGGGTGACCTGCATCACCGCGGCCACCTGGGTGATGGCCTCGGGCGAGCACCAGCCGTGGAGGTCCTGGGCGGCGTGCAGGGCGGGGATCGTCGCGGAGCGCCGATCCGGGTACTTGGCCATCGCGGCCTCGATCTTCTGGCGCAGGTCGTCGGGCACCGGCGTGGTGGCCGGGTCGGGTATTACCGCCGGGTCCTTGGTCAGATCGACCGACTCGTCCCAGCCCGGGACGCGCGAGCCGTGGTCGAAGCGAGGAACGGGGCGGCGGATGCCGGCGAAGCTCATCAGCGGTCGATGCCTCCCAGGATCGGGTCGAGCATGGCCAGCGTGGCGATCAGGTCAGCGATGTAGCCGTCACGGACCATGTCCGGCAGGGCCTGCAAGTTGACGAAGCTGGGGTCGCGCATATGCACCCGGGCGGGCTTGGACGAGCCGTCCGCGCGCACGAAGCAACCGTATTCCCCGCGTGGCCCCTCGATCGGGTAGTAGCACTCGCCCGGGGGGACGCGGAAGCCCTCGGTGACGAGCTTGAAGTGGTGGATCAGGGCCTCCATGCTCGTCGCGAGCTCGTGCCTCGGCGGTAGCGCGACCTTGCGGTCGGTCGTGATGTGGGGGCCCTCGGGCAGGCCGTCGAGCGCCTGCTCGATGATCTTGACCGACTCGTACATCTCGGCCATCCGGACACGGAAGCGGTCGTAGTTGTCGCCGACCGTGCCGACTGGGATCCGGAAGTCGAAGTGGTCGTAGCTCGAG
Source organism: Solirubrobacteraceae bacterium (assembly GCA_035295205.1). GTDB lineage: Bacteria > Actinomycetota > Thermoleophilia > Solirubrobacterales > Solirubrobacteraceae > Palsa-465. The sequence goes on from DATGJM010000075.1 coordinate 8,072, forward strand.
TAGGGCGCTGCCTTGCGCAGATCCCACGGATTGCCTGATGCGCGCAGGAGCGGGCCGGTGACGCCGAGCTCGAGCAGGCGCTCCTGCGACACGACCGCGGTGTTGCGCAGGCGCTCGACCACGATCTGATTCTTCTCCAGGAGGTCGAGGTATTGACCGACCCGTCCCGGCATCTCCGCGCAGAAGCGCCGCACCTTCTCGGTGAAGCCGCGAGGGATGTCCTCCATGACTCCTCCGACCTGGATGTAGCGGGTGTGGAACCGCTGGCCGGATGACATCTCGAACAGATCGAGGATCCTCTCGCGCTCGCGAAAGCCATACCAGAACATGGAGATCGCGCCCAGGTCGAGCATGCTCGTGGCCAGCCAGAGCAGATGTGAGTTGATGCGGTTGAGCTCCATGTGGATGACCCGCAGGTACTGGGCGCGAGGCGGAACCTCGACCCCGAGCAGCGTCTCGACCGCGCCGCAGAAGGCCATCGCGTTGAAGTAGTACGAGAGATAGTCCATCCGCTCGACCACCGGAATGACCTTCCAGTACGCCTTGTCCTCGGCTGTCTTCTCGATGCCGGTGTGGACGTAGCCAATGATCGGCTTTATGTCGCGGACGACCTCCCCCTCGAGCGTGCACAGCAGGCGCAGCACGCCGTGGGTGGCAGGATGGTGCGGGCCGATGTTGAGCGTCATCAGCTCGTGCTGCTCGCCCGTCGGCTCGGAGGAGATCGTGATCGACTCCTCGCGCTTGCGGTAGTCGCTCGTCAGGCTCACTGCCACTGCCCGTAGCTCTGGGACTCGTTATAGGTGAACAGCACCGGCTCGCCGCCGACCGGGAAATCCCGGCGCTGGGGATGGCCCTCGTAGTCCTCGGGCATGAGGATCCGCCGCAGGTCGGGGTGACCCTCGAAGACCACGCCGAACATGTCGTAGACCTCGCGCTCCTGGTGGTTGGCGGTCGGGAAGAGCTCGACCACCGAGCGGATGCGCGGGTCCTCGGTGCTGACCCGGGCCTTGACGCTGATCCGCTCCACCCGCTGCATGTCCAGGAGCTCGTAGAGCACGCCGAGCCGGGGCTCCTCGGGGTAGTAATCGACGCCGTGCAGGCTGGCCAGGAACGTGTAGCCCTTGGCCTGCAGATGGCTGAGCACGCCCCAGACTTGACCCGGATCGATCACGAGAACCGCGCGGTCGCCCCGCTGGAACTCTGTGTCGACGATGCTGCCGTCCTGCGAGTCGCGCAGCTCCTGAGCTGTGAGCTCGAGCTCGGTGGCGTCAGGCACCGGCAGTGTCCCCGGGCGCAAAGACGTTGACGGCGCCGCCGTCAGCCGGGTTGTACGGCACGATCTCCTCGGTGCCACGCGCCTCGTAGCGGTCGCGCCAGTTCTCGACCTTGTGGCCCTGAATCTTGTCGCGCAGGCGCAGCACCCCGTGCATCAGCGCCTCGGGGCGGGGCGGGCATCCGGGTACGTGCACGTCGATGGGCATGAACTTGTCCGCGGGCACGAGCGCGTAGTTGTTGAACACGCCCATCGAGGAGCAGCAGGCGCCCATCGAGATCGCCCACTTGGGCTCGAGCATCTGGTCCCACAGACGGCGGATGACCGGCGCCATCTTGATCGACACGCGGCCGGACAGGATGATCAGGTCGGCCTGCCGGGGGGAGGCCCGCATCGCCTCGAATCCGAAGCGCGCGATGTCCAGGCGCGAGGCCACGATCCCCATCATCTCGATCGCGCAGCAGGCAAGTCCGAACGTGAGCGGGTACAGCGAGTTGCCCTGCGCCCACGCCACAGCCTTGTCCACCGTGGTGACGAGCAGCCGCTCCTCGACATATCGCTCGAGGTCCTCGCCCTCGAGGTCGCCGCGGAGGAGGTCGCGGGCGCGGAGCTGGCGGACCTTCAGGTCCGAGATCGGCTCGCGCTTTATTTCCATTCCAGCGCTCCGCGCCGCCACACGTACACGAAGGCGATCATCAGCAGCACCACGAACACGACGGTCTCGCTCATCGCGAAGGTCCCGAAGGCCCGCAGCTGGACGGCGATCGGATAGAGGAAGATGACCTCGATGTCGAACAGGATGAACAGCATCGCGATCAGGTAGAAGCTGATCCCGAAGCGCAGGCCCCGCTGGACCTCGGACGGCAGCCCGCACTCGTAGGGCTCCTTCGGCCGATTGGCGCGGCGGCGACCGGTGAACAGGTTCAGGACCCCGAAGAGCGTGCCGACCGCCCCACCAAGGACGAGGAAGACGATGGCAGGGAGGTAGCTACGGATCACGGCAGACCGTTATATCACCGGGTCGGGGTACCTTGTAACAAGGTGTTACTTAGTGCTGAATGCGGCTATCTGCGGGGTTACCCATGAAAGCTGTGCACATGGTCGTGGGCATCGCGGCGATCGCATCCACGGCCGGCGCGGCGCTGTTCGGAGCGTGGTGCTGGTGGCGCGTGAACAACAGCCTATGGTTCTGGCGGCTGCTGCGCTTCGCCCAGGCTGTGGTCGTCCTGCAGGTGGCGCTCGGAGGGCTGCTCGTGGTGCTCGGCCACAAGGCACCAGGCCTGCACGTTCTCTACGGCCTGCTGCCCGTGCTGGTGTCGCTCCTGTCCGAGGGATTCCGGGCGACGTCGGCCCAGATGGTCCTCGACGCCCGTGGGCACGCCTCGGCCGAGGAGGTGGGCCGGCTGCCGCCCGAGGAGCAGCGCGTGATCGTTCTCTCGATCCTGCACCGCGAGCTCGGGGTGATGGCGCTGGCGTCGCTGGTCAACGTGGTTCTCCTCGCCCGCGCGGCAATGACCTACTAGCGCCGATCAAAGGCCCCGGCGCCGGCCTGCCGTGGTTGCCGCCGTCGGGGGACGATCGCGATGTGTTGAGAGAGGGAGCGAACGTCTCGTCGGCCGGCGCCGGGGACCGCTCCCGGTGTTCGCCGCTCGGGCCTCGGCTCCTGCTAACGGGTGACGATCAGCGTTCCGTACAGGCCGAGGTCCTGGTCTGAGAACAGGTTGGAGGCCATCACGTAGCGTCCCGGCGCCAGCTCGACGAACAGCCACGTGCTCTGGCCTGGGCCGATCGGCTTGGTGATCGCGAGCTGGTGGCCGGCGCTGGTGAGGACGAGGTTGTGGACGAGGCGGCCGTAGTTGTGGACGAGGAGGTCGACCTCCCCGCCCGGGGTCCGTACGTCCTGGGGGGTGATCCGATACTCGGTGAGCGCCAGCTCGACCGCGTGGCCGGCGCGGATCGTCGTCGTGTGCCCGCAGCCGGCGAGCGCGGCGATCAGGACCACGGCGGCGAGGTACCGCATGGGCGCGAGCTTGCCATGCCGGCTCTTCCGTATGCTTTCGACCCGCATGAGCCGGCCCCTCAAGCTCACCCTCGGCTGCCTCGCGCTGGGCCTGGCCCTCGCGGGCTGTGGCCACCAGAAGCTCGGCGTGCCGCTCACCGCGGCGACCGCGGACGTGCACCACGGCGCCGTGCTCTTCTCCGAGCGCTGCGCCGGCTGTCACACCTTCGCCTACGCCGGAACCCACGGCTCGGCGGCCAACGTGCGCACCGCGCAGTACAACAACGGCCCGAACTTCGACATCCGCTGCGAGCGCCCGATTGCCCGCGTGCTCTACGCGATCGAGAACGGCGGCTTCTCCGGGGCGATCATGCCCCAGAACGTCGTGGTCGGCCAGGACGCGATCGACGTGGCCAAGTTCGTGGCCACCTACGCGGGCAGCAAGGCCCCCCACGTCCCCGGGGTGACGCCCTGCAGCCAGAAGACCGTGGGCTCGATCTCGCAGGAACTGGCGTCCGCGGGCAAGTAGCCCCGTGCTTGACATCCAGCTGATCCGGCGCGAGCCCGAGATGGTGCGGGCGGCGCTCGCCCGGCGCGGGCCCGGCGCGGCGGAGGCGATCGGCCGGCTGCTGGAGCTCGACGAGCAGTGGCGCGCCATCCGGACCGAGCTCGAGGAGCTCCAGGCCGAGCAGAACCGGGCGAGCCGAGCTTTGAAAGGGCCGCCCAGCGATGAGGTCAGGGCCCGGCTCGCCGAGCTGGCCGCGCGCGGGCGTGAGCTCTCGGACCGGGAGTCCTCGTTACGCGATCAGCGCGACCGCGAGCTGGCGGCTCTGCCGAGCCTGCCCGCGGAGGACGCCCCCGACGAGGACACAGTGCTCTACGAGCGGGGCCAGGCGGGCAAGACCGGCCGCGACCATCTCGAACTCGCGGGATCGCGCATCGACATGGAGCGCGCCGCTCGCGTGTCAGGCTCGCGCTTTGCCTACCTGCGCGGAGAGCTCGTGATGCTCGAGCTGGCGCTCGTGCGCTTCGCCCTCGAGCGTCTGATCTCCCAGGGCTTCGAGCCGGTCGTGCCGCCGGTGCTGGTGCGCGAGCGCGCCCTCTACGGCACGGGGTTCCTGCCCGACACCGAGCAGCAGATCTACCGGCTGCCCGACGACGACCTGTACCTCGTCGGGACCTCGGAGGTGGCGCTGGCCTCGCTGCACGAGAACGAGATCCTCGAGGCGGGCGCGCTTCCCCTCCGCTATGCCGGCTTCTCGTCCTGCTTCCGGCGGGAAGCCGGCGCCGCCGGCAAGGACACGCGAGGGATCTTCCGCGTGCACCAGTTCGACAAGGTGGAGATGTTCTGCTTCGTGGAGCCCGAGCGGGCGGGCGAGGAGCACGAGCGGCTGCTCGCAATCGAGGAGTCGATCCTCACCGAGCTCGAGATCCCCTATCGGGTGGTGAACATCGCCATCTCCGAGCTCGGCAACTCGGCGGCCAAGAAGTACGACTGCGAGGCCTGGCTGCCGGGGCAGGGCCGCTACCGCGAGCTCACCTCGACCTCGAACACGACCGACTACCAGGCCCGGCGCCTGGAGATCCGCTACCGGACAGCCGAGGGCCGCCCGGCCTACGTGAACACGCTGAACGGGACCGCGGTGGCGGTGGGTCGCACGATCATCGCCCTGCTCGAGAACGGCCAACAGGACGACGGGACCGTGCGGCTGCCGGAAGCGCTCGTGCGCGCCGGGGCGCCGGCTCTGCTGGCCGCGGCCGAGTAGTCAGACGGCGCGCAGCTTCGGCCGCTGTCCGGCCTCGAGCACGAGCAGTGCCGCCCGCGGTGGCCCGCAGGGGGCGATCCGTACCCGCATGCGCACGCCGAACGTGTTCCAGGGGCGCACGAAGGTGTTGACGGGCTCACCGTGACCAGACGCGGCGCCGGTGATCGCCAGCGCGAGGGGGTTGCCCTCGGTCTCGGCGTCGGGGCTGACCAGCAGCTCGGAGACGGGGCGATTGACCGCCTCCTCCTCGGTGAGCGCCAGCAGCACCTGTGCGCGCCGGGACATGGCCTGCACGAGCAGCGAGCTGTCGATCACCAGGAAGGCGTCGCGCTCGGTCGGCACGACGTCGGCGCGAGCTTCCAGCAGCAGGCCGAGCCCGCAGGACTGGCACACGCGCGCGCTCGGCGCCGGGGCCTGCCCGCCTGGGGATGGAGATGCGCAGTGGCCGCAGAACCACGACCACGCTGCTGCCTGGCTCCCTACCCCCTCGACGAGCCGCAACGCTGGTCGGGATCCCTGTATTGCCGTCATGGCAGGCGGCATCGTAACGTGTGACTCACGCCTCGCCAAGTCCCGCAACCGGAATTTGTGCAGGTTGGCGGGGGCGTGCTGCAGCGGCGCTGGAGCTACTCAAGATCCGTTTAAAGGAGTAACGGAGAGGGGGGGATTCGAACCCCCGAACGAGGTTGACCCCCGTTACGCGATTTCCAGTCGCGCCCGTTCAGCCGCTCCGGCACCTCTCCGGGGACGCCAGCGTATCGCTTCAGATCTGCCAGACGCCATCGCGCAGCAGGGGGATCTCCCTCCCCTGTGCGTGGACGCCCGTGACCGCGACGTCGTCGGAGCCGATCATGAAATCGATGTGCAGCTCACTGGGGTTGATGCGCCCGCGCTCGTCCGGATCCTCGACGGCATTGTCGAAGCCCTGGCCGAGGGCGATGTGGCTGGCCGCGTTCTCGTCCAGGAGCGTGTCGTAGAAGACGGTGCCGGTGTTTCCGATCCGGCTCTCGCGGTCCACGAGCGCCACCTCGCCCAATCGCGAGGCGCCCTCGTCGCGCGCGCTCAGGGTGCGCAGGGTCTCGACCCCCTCGTCGGCGTCGATCTCGACCGCACGGCCGCCTTCGAAGCGCACGCGCAGGCCGGTGATCAGCGCCCCGGAGGCGAACAGCGGCTTGGTCGAGGTCACGAAGCCGTCGACCCGGGTCGGGTCCGGGGTCGTGAACACCTCCTCCGTCGGCAGGTTCGGTGCGTGCACGATGCCGTCGACCGTGGTCATCTCCGCCGCGTCCCAGCGGCTGCTGGGGAACAGGCCAATCGTGAGATCGGTCCCCGGCCCCTGGAAGCGCAGCGCGTCGAGGGCCAGCTCGTCCAGCTTGGCGGTCACGTTCGCGAGCTTGGCCATGCGGTGGCGCCATGCCTTGATCGGGTCGGGCTCATCCAGCCGGCACACATACGCGATCTGCTCCCACAGCCGGGCATATGCCTCGTCCGGCGCCAGATCGGGGAACACCAGCTCCGCCCAGGCCTCGGTCGGAGCTGGGATCACCGTCCAGTTGACCGTCCGGTCGTTGACCACTCGAATCGACTCCCGCACCCGAGGCAACATGTCCCGTCCCAGCAGCTCCGGGTCGACGTCCCGCATGATCCGGGGCGCGACCGGGCCGGTGAGAGCGATCGTCGCCGCTCGAAGCTCGCCCAGCCTCAGCATCCGCTCTCCGTACCAGGGCGGGACGTAGTCGAGCGTCTCGGGGTCGGCGTACAGGGCGCGCAGCCGCTTGACGTGGACGTCGAACACCGAGACTTCGACGAACTTGGCCCCGGCGCGGTAGGCGGCTTCGGTCACGGCCCGGGTGAGTGGTTCCTTGCCGGGCTCTGAGGAGATGGACACGATCTGTCCTGGCTGGACGTTTGCGCCGAAGCGGACCACCAGCTCCGCTAGCGCGTCCATGTACTGCTCGACGGTTGGGGTGGTCGGGGTCAGGGCCATGGTCGGGGCGAGCATACGCCCAGCAGCACCCGCGGGTTGAGGATCCCAGCTGGGTCGAGCTCGCGCTTGACTGCGGTCAGCACCCTTACTCCAAGCTCTCCAATCTCCCGCTCGTACCACTCGCGGTGGTCGCGTCCGATGCCGTGGTGGTGGCTGATCGAAGCTCCGCCCGCGAGGATTGCGTCGCTGGCCGCCGACTTGGTGGCGCGCCACTGGGCGACCGGGTCGGCGGCCTGCGCGCAGCCGATGGTGAAGTAGAGCGAGGCGCCGGTGGCATAGACGTGGGAGATGTGACAGAGCACGACCGGCGGGGTGCCTTGTTCTGTGAGCGCGTGGCGGATGGCGTGTGTGACCCGCGCGTAGATGTCTGGCAGCGCCGACCAGAAGCACGCGGTCTCGAGCGTCTCCACGAGCGCGCCGGCGTCGAGCAGCGCGTCACGCAGGTAAGGCCCGCGGAAGCGCTCGCTGACCCAGTGCTCGCCGGCGGCCTCGTCGAAGTGCGCGCCGTGACGCTCGAGCACGCGCGCGACCCCGGTCTGGCGCTCCTCGACGTCCGCGCGTGTTCCCTCGTAGCCCACGATCGCCAGCGCCCCGCCGCCGCCGGCCGTCGCGACCGCGCCCGGGCGGGTGAGGTTGAGCGCGGTCTCCGCCTCGTCGGAGAGCCGCAGCACGCTCGGAAGCGGCCCGTCCTGGGCCAGGGCCCGCAGCGCTTCGGTTCCCTGCGCGAAATCGTCGAAGCGCCAGCCGTGGTAGGCGGTGGCTTCGGGCTTGGGCCTGACCTGCAGCGTGAGCTCGGTGATCACCCCGAGCGTGCCCTCGGAGCCCAGCAGCAGCTGGCGCAGGTCAGGCCCCGCGGCCGAGCGCGGAGCCCGCCCCACCGCGAGCGTCCCGACGGGAGTGGCGAGTTTCAGCGCCATGACCAGCTCGTCGAAGCGGCCGTAGCCGGCCGAGGCCTGTCCACTCGAGCGAGCGGCGGCGAAGCCGCCCAGCGTGGCGTATTCGTAGGACTGGGGGAAGTGGCCGAGGGTGTAGCCGCGCTCGCCCAGCAACTGCTCGGCCTGAGGTCCGCGCAGGCCGGGCTCGAGCGTGGCGAGCCGCGAGATCTCGTCGAGGCCGATGAGCGCGTCCAGCCGCCGGGTGTCGAGCGCGATCGCGCCGGTGAACCCGGCGGCGTCGGGCTCGAGGCCCCCGACCACGGAGCTGCCACCCCCGTACGCGGTGACCGCGATACGGCGTTCGGTGCACGCCTGCAGCAGCTCGAGGATCTCGTCGTGGCCGGCCGGGAGGACCACCGCATCGGGGGCGCCGGCGGCCTCGCCGGCGCGCCGGCGCAGGAGGTCCGGGGTCGAGCGCCCGCCGGTGTGGGCCAGGCGGGCGTCGTCGTCGACGTGCACGTGCTCGCCGCCGACGATCGCCTCGAGTGCCGAGATCGCGCCGTCGTCAAGGCGCCGCGCCGGGAGCTCGATCTCGCCGCGGGGCGGCGGGTGCTCGATCCCCAGCCCGTCGCGGAGCAGGTTGATCACTGGCTCCGAGAGCTCGGGCACCTGGGCGCTGTCGCCCCAGCCGCCGACGGCGGGCTCGGGGTGGGGGTGCTGCGGCCGGGCGAGGGCCATCAGCGGACCCTACCGGCCGCGGCCAGCCGCGCGGACCCCCGGCCGCCAGCGGAGGTCGGCGCGCCTGTCCGCGCCATGCGCGGCTAAGCGCGCGGACCCTTCCTCACCGAGGGGGGTGGGCGCGGTGATCCGCGCCTCGGGGATGCCAGTGCGGCACGGCCAGCAGGGTCAGCCGCAGCTGCTTCTCGGCCGTGCGCTCGATCTCAGCCTCGGCCTCCGGCGCCGCCACGGGCACGTCGAGCATCGCCTCGATCGTGGCGATCATCGTGTTCACAAGCAGGCCCGCGAGCATCAGCAGGTCCTCGGTGCTCCATTCGCGCAGGACGGGGAACCGCGCCAGGTCGGTGGCGAGCTCGCTGGTGAACAGGCGGATCTCGGCGCGGATCGCATGGCGCACGACCTGGCTGCCGCTCGCGCGCACGCGCGCGACGAATGCGAAGTGCTGGCGATGCGCGCGCACGTGCTCGACCAGGATCTCCACCGAGCGGCGAATCGCGTCGCGCGGAGCCGGCTGCTCGCGCGCCTCTCGCAGCATCGCCCGCAGCGCGCGGAACGACTCCTCCACCAGCGCCAGGCCGAGCTCGTCCATGCTCGCGAAGTAGCGGTAGAAGGCGGCGGGGGCGACGCCCGCCGCGCGCGTGACGCCGCGCAGGCTGAGCGCGTCGAAGCTCTCCCCGGCCTCGAGCCGCAGCAGCGCCGCCTCGAGCAGGGCCTGGCGAGTATGCCGCCGGCGCTCCGCCTGCGTCCGCCCACGTCGTGAACGCTCGTTTACCGCCATGCTGTGACCAACCTCACATTACTAGGAACGAGTCCCGGCAAAATAGTGTACATATGTTCACTAAGTCCGCCGCGCTCGCCGATCTACTGCTCGGACCGCACGGGGTCGACCGCTATCTCGAGCTGATCCGGCCCACGCTGACCGTGCGCGAGGCTCGCGCGGTCGTGGTCGCCAAGCGCCATCAGACAGCCCGTAGCGTTACGCTCGCGCTTCGGCCGAACGCGGCGTGGCAGGGCTTCCGCGCCGGGCAGTTCGTGCCCGTGGGCGTCGAGATCGACGGCGTTCGCCACACCCGCACCTTCTCGCCGGCCAACGCCGCGGGCAACCGTCGCGAACTCGAGCTCACCGTGACCCTTCGCGCCGAGGGTCGCGTCTCCCGCTATCTGCGCGAGGGGATCCGCCCCGGCGATGTGTTGCACCTGGGCCGGGCTCAGGGCGAGTTCGTCCTCCCGGAGCCCCCACCGGGGCGACTGATCCTGGTCAGCGGGGGCAGCGGCATCACGCCGGTGCTCTCGATGCTGCGCACAGTGCTGGCCGAGGGTCACGACGGCGAGATCGCCTTCCTGCACTACGCGCGCACGCGCGCGGATTGGCTTTACCGGCCCGAGCTCGAAACGCTTGCCGGCCGCCATCCGAACCTGCGCGTGCGCTACCTGGCAACCCGCGAGGGCGATCGTCACCTCTGCGCCGAGCACCTCGGCGAGCCTGCTTACGCGGCGGTCTGCGGTCCGCCGCCGCTGATCGAGGCGGTCCGCCAGCTCATCCCCGACGTGCTGGCCGAGACCTTCACGCCGCCGAGCGTCGCCGGCGGCTCGGGCGAAGGCGCCGTGCACTTCACCCTCAGCGGCCGCACCGCAGGCGCCGGCGACGGCAGCCTGCTCGAGCGCGCCGAGGCCGCGGGCCTTCAGCCGAAGTTCGGATGCCGGATGGGCATCTGCCACACCTGCACCTGCCGTAAGCAGGCCGGTGCCGTAAGGAACCTGCTCACGGGCGAGGTCTCCGACGCCCCCGATGAGGACATCCAGCTGTGCATCTCGGTGCCGGCCGGAGACGTCGCCCTGGAACTCTGACCATGGAGACTGCAATGCTCACCGAGACACAGATCGAAGAGCTGGGCCAAGAGCTTGACGCACTGAGAAACCGGGTCGTGGCCGACCTGGGAGAGCGGGACGCGAAGTACATCCGGAACGTGATCAAGACCCAGCGGGGGCTCGAGATCGTCGGCCGGGCATTACTCGAGTTCGGCTGGCTACCTCCGGCCTGGCTGGGTGGCACCGCCGCCCTCTCGCTGTCCAAGATCCTCGACAACATGGAGATCGGCCACAACGTCATGCACGGCCAGTACGACTGGATGCGTGACCCCGCGCTGGACTCCAAGCGCTTCGAGTGGGACACCGCCTGCCCCGGGGATCAGTGGCGCCACTCCCACAACTACATGCACCACACCCACACCAACGTGCTGGGCAAGGACCGCGACATCGGCTACGGGATCCTGCGCATGTCCGAGGACCAGCCGTGGCGCCGGCGCGACCTCGGCAACCCGCTGTATGCGCTGCTGCTCGCGCTGTTCTTCCAGTGGGGCGTGGCCCTGCACGATCTCGAGATCGACCGCATCGAGTCGGGCGAGATCACCTGGGCGGACAAGCGCGACATCCTGCGCGCCACCTGGCACAAGGGCCGCCGGCAGGTCCTCAAGGACTACGCGCTCTTCCCGCTGCTGGCCGGGCCGGGCGCTCCGTTCGTGCTCAGCGGCAACCTGACCGCGAACCTGATCCGCAACGTGTGGGCGTTCATGATCATCTTCTGCGGGCACTTCCCCGAGGGAACCCATGAGTTCTCCGAGGAAGAGGTCGAGAACGAGACGCGCGGCGCCTGGTACCTACGCCAGATGCTGGGCTCGGCCAACCTGACCGGCGGACGGCTGTTCCACATCCTGAGCGGCAACCTCAGCCACCAGATCGAGCACCACCTGTTCCCCGACATTCCGGCGCACCGCTACGGCGAGATCGCCACCGAGGTGCGCCAGGTCTGCTCGCGCTACGGCCTGCCCTACAACACCGGCCCGCTGCACCGGCAGTTCGGCTCGGTGGTGCGCAAGATCGTCCGGCTTGCTCTGCCCGGGGGCGCTGGCCGGCCAACGGAGCCGGCGACAGACCGCGATCCGGCCGCGCCTGAGCCCGCCCCGGAGCTGATGGCCGCCTAACCGTGCATCGACGTCGACATCGATGAGCCCGGCGAGCCGCCGGGCACGACGAAGCCCGGGATGGAATGCGGCGCGACGAGCACCGCGATCCCCAACGCAAGGAGCACCGCGGCCGCGCCCCAGGTGACCGCCCGGCGCCACGGCAGCGTCTTCTCGAGCGCGATCAGCGCCGCCACAAGCGCCATCCAGGTGACGTTCATGATCCCGAGCGCGAACAGCGCGGCCATCAGCCCCCAGCAGCAGCCCATGCACCAACTCGCGTGCTTGGCTCCCATCACGAGCGCTCCGGCGCGCCCGTCGCGCCAGGTGCCGAGCAGGAAGCTGAGCGGGCCTCGGCAATTGCCGAGGCAAACGTCCTTCAGCGGGGTCACCTCGTAGACGGCGGCCAGCACGAGCGTGGCTCCAACGAGCCAGCGGCCTCCGGATGACCAGGCGAGATCACCTCCGAACACCGCCGCGCCCGCCCGGAACAGTCCGAACGACACGGCTCCTGCCGCGCCCCACACGAGCAGGTACGCGCTCGTGAACAGCAGCGGTCGCGACCAGCCGCGCCGGCGCGTCATGCGCGCGTACAGCGCGGTCGTCGGGGCGAGCGAAGGGAACATCATCGCCGCCATCATCACCACCCAGACCCCGACGAACCAGCCGAGCGCCCCCAGGTCGCTCCCGGGGGCGGCATTCATCCCGGCCATGCGATCGGCGGTCGACCACCAGGCCAGCGCAGCCAGCGCGACCAATGCCAGGACCAGCCCCAGGCGGGCGCGGATCGCGCCAAACGCCTCGCGAAGCTCGCCGCGCTCGACGCCGAGTTGGCCGCGCTCGACGCCGGGTTGGCCGCGCTCGACGCCGGGTTGGCCGCCCGCCGTGGCGCTCACGCCGCCCATGAGAAGTGCGAGTTCGAGAACCCCGCCTTGCCCTCGTACTCGATCCCGAACGCGCTGATCTTCGAGCGTGTCGCGCGCGCGACCGTGAGCTCAGATCCGGCCGGATGGAAGATCCCCGTCAAGCGCGCCGGCTCCCCGCTCTCGGACCCGAAGGGCACGACGTCCTCGATCTCGAAATCGACGGCGTCGCCGATCCGGATCGAGTGGCTGCCGCCGTCCTCGCGCACCTCGATGGCGGCGCGCTCGACGCCGAGGTTCTCGCCGATCAGCGGCCCGAGCGCCTGCATCGGTCCACCAAGAGCGCCCGAGAAGACCTCTCCGAGCTTTCCGGCCTGCTCGTCGGAGGCCGACGCGTCGATGAACATGCCGATGCGCCAGTTGCCGTCCGTCATCACCCGCGGCGTATCGGCGACTGCGGCGACCGTCAGGCCGCTGACATCGACCCCCTCGACGTCTCCGGCTTTGACGTTGAACACGAGCACCACCCGGCAGTAATCATGCGTTGCGCCGAGCGCAAGCGACGCCGTGCACGGACACACCACGTTGCACGAGCACGTCTCGAAATACGAACCCTCGAGCTTCCACGCCATCAGGACCTCCCTCGAACGAGACCGGAACGGGCTGATTCTCTTCCTGACGAGCGGCGCGGTCAATACACCACCCTTGCGGCTTGCCCCCTCCGAACCCACCCCTTACGCTCAGCACCTGACGTCGAGAGGAGGAGCAAGGCCAATGTTGAGCGGTCTGACCATGGACGACTACCAGCTCTCGCTCACACCAGTTGTGGAGCGCGCGGAGCAGCTGAGTTCGAGGCGCGAGGTCGTATACCGCCGGCCCGACGGGACTGTCGAGCGCACGACCATGGGGGCCTGCATCGAGCGTGGCCGGCGCCTGGCCGGGGCGCTGAAGAACCTTGGCGTCGGCGACGGGGACCGCGTGGCCTCGCTGATGTGGAACCAGCCCGAGCACCTCGAGATGTACTTCTCGGTGCCCGCCATGGGCGCGGTCATCCACACGATCAACCCGCGCCTGCACCCCGACGAGCTGACCTTCATCGCGCAGGACGCCGAGGACAAGGTGGTCGTGGTCGACGAGACTCTGCTCGACGTGCTGGGAAGCTTTCAACACCGCTGGGAGCATGTGATCGTGGTTTCGCACTCGGGCGACTCGCTCGACGGTGCGACCGACTACGAGGCTCTGATCTCAGACGCCGAGCCGGCAGAGTGGCCAGAGCCCGACGAACGCAGGGCGGCTGCGATGTGTTACACGTCGGGCACGACGGGGCGGCCGAAGGGCGCGCTGTACTCGCACAGGGCGCTGGTCCTGCACTCGCTCGTGGGCGCGCTGCCCGACCAGCTCGGGCTGGCCTCGCGCGACACCCTGCTGCCGGTGGTGCCGATGTTCCACGTGAACGCCTGGGGCCTTCCGTACATGGCGGCCTTCACGGGCGCGGGCCTTGTCCTGCCCGGGCCCAAGCTCGACGCGATCAGCGTCCTCGACCTCCTGGCCGACGAGCGCGTGACGATGACCGCCGGCGTGCCGACTGTGTGGATGGCCGTGCTGCAGGCGCTCGACGCCGAGCCCGACCGCTGGGACCTGAGCGCCCTGAATCGGCTGATCGTCGGCGGCTCCGCGGTGCCACGGAGCATGCTCGAGGGCTTCGACCGCCACGGGCTGACGATCATCCAAGCGTGGGGGATGACCGAGATGGCGCCATTGGGCACCGTCGCGCGGCTGCCGGTCGAGCTCGACGACGCCTCGGCCGAGGAGCAGTACGCCTATCGCTGCCGACAGGGCCGTCCGTCCCCGTTCGTCGACATACGCGCCCGCGGCGAGGACGGCGAGGTCATCCCCTGGGACGACGAGGCGATGGGCGAGCTCGAGGTGCGCGGGCCCTGGGTCGCCCGCAGCTATCACCGCGGGGCAGGGGCGGAGAAGTTCACCGAAGACGGCTGGTTCCAGACCGGGGACATCGTGCGGATAAACCGCGCCGGCTGCATTCGCATCACCGACCGTTCCAAGGATCTCGTGAAGTCGGGCGGGGAGTGGATCTCCTCGGTCGACGTCGAGAACCTGCTCATGGCCCACCCGGCGGTGGCCGAGGCAGCGGTGATCGCCGTTCCCGACGAGCGCTGGGGCGAGCGGCCGCTGGCTGTGGTGGTGCTGCGCGAGGGTCAGGAGGCCACCCCGGAAGCGCTGCGCGAGCACCTCTCCAGCGACTTCGCCAAGTGGCAGCTGCCAGACCGTTTCGAGTTCGTGGATCAGATCCCGCGGACCGCGACGGGCAAGTTCAAGAAGACGGTGCTTCGAGACCAGTTCGCGAGCGTCGAATCGCCCGCGTAGCTACTCGTACTGCAGCGCTTCGAGCACGTTCAGCCGCGCCGCCCGCCGCGCGGGGAAGATCGCGGCCACGATCCCGGCCAGGATCGATGCGATCACGAACACCACGAGCGTTCCCCACGGCACGGTAAACGCGGCGTACTTGATCGCCGCCCCCACCAGCAGTGCCATCAGCACGCCGAGCGGGATCCCGAACGCCGCCCCGAGCAGCGCGGTGACGATGCTCTCGTGGCGGATCATTCGCCTCACCTGGCGGCGGGTCATCCCCACCGCCCGCAGCATCCCGAGCTCCCGCGTGCGCTCGAACACAGTCAGCACGAGCGTGTTGACGATCCCGAACAGGCTGACCACGATCGAGAGCGAAAGCAGGACGTAGAGCAGGTTCAGCAGCGTGTCCAGGCCCTGCAGCTGGTTGTGCTTGAACTCCGACTTCGTCTGGACCTTGGCGTCCGGGAAGCTGGCCAGCGCCGACGTCAGCCGAGCCGTGTTGGCCGACGACACGCCCCCCGTGACGTTCACGAACGTGTACAGGTTCTCGGGGTTGGAGAACGCGGCGTCGAACGTCTGGGTGGAGATCGAGACGTCGCCGAACGGCGAGCCTCCCTTCGGAGGGGCGTCGATCCCCTTCACCACCAGGTGCAGGAACCGGCCGCTCGGCAGCTGGACCGAGAGCGGCGAGCCAACGACGAGGTGCTGGGCCTTGGCGTAGTCCTTGGTCACGAACGCGCCGTTTGCGCCCAGCTGGCCGGGCGTGGCCGCGCTGCCGTTCGCCCAGTTGATCGCGACGACCTTGGTCACCGGAGCCGAGACGCCGGTCAGGTTGATGTCCGAGCCGAAGGCCTTGGCCCGCGCCCCGCGGACGCTGGCGATCACGGTCACCCCTGGCACCCGGCCCAGGGCGGCCGCCGAATCGGTCGGTATCGGGCTGAAGTTGTCGGTCGCGGTCAACGCGTAGTCGGCCACGAACAGCTGATCGACCGACGAGACGAAGCGCGTCTTCAGCCCGGCGGCGAGCACGCCGACGAGCGTGACCAGTGCCAGGCCGATCATCAGCGCGGCTGCGGTCGAGGCCGTGCGGGCCGGGTTGCGGGCGGAGTTGCGGCGCGCGAGCCCGCCCGCGGCGCCCGCGATCCGCGTCGCCGGCCAGCCGAGGACACGGCTGAGGGGCGGCACCAGTTGCGGAGCGAGCATTGCCATCCCGAAGATGAGGCCGAGGGCTGCCACGGCCACGGTCAGCAGCCGCTGCACCGTCGAGAGGCCGCCGACGAGCAGCCCCGCCAGCGCGACGGCGATCGACAGCGCAAGCGTGAAGATCGCGGCGTGCAGGCTGAACCGGGCCAGCCGCGACGGTGGCAGCACTGCCCCCTCGCGCACGGCGGCGATCGGAGGCACGCGGGTTGCGCGCCTGGCCGGGCGCATCGCCGCCAGCACGGTCACGAGGATCCCGACGAGCAGCGAGACGATCACCGTGCGCGACTTGAACACGAGCGCCTTCTGCGGCAGCGAGATGCCGAACGAGTTCAGCAGCGAGTTCAGCCCCTTGGCGAGGCCGAGGCCGAGGAACAGGCCGACGACCGATGCCAGCGCGCCGATCACGAGCGCCTCGATCAGCACCGAGCGCATGACCTGCCGCTGGGTCGCGCCGAGAGTGCGCAGCGTGGCCAGCTCGCGCGTGCGCTGGGCGATCGTGATCGACAGCGTGTTGGCGATCACGAAGCTGCCGACGAAGAGGGCGATGCCCCCGAAGGCGAGCAGGAAGTCCTGGAAGATGTTGAGGAAGCCGCTGGTGTCCTTGCTGGCCTGCTTGGCCGCCTGCTGACTGGTCGAGACCTGGGCGTAGCGCGGCAGCAGCGGCGATATGGCTTTGACCAGCGACGCCGGTGAGATCCCGCTGCGGGCCGAGACATCGATCTCGTCGAACTGGCCCGGTTTGTGGAACAGCTGCTGGGCGGTTGCCAGCGGAAAGATCGTCATGGTCGCGCCACCCAGGGAGGCGATCCCTGCGAAGCGGACCGTGCCGACGACTCGGAACCGGTGCACGGGCCCGCGAGTGACCACGCCGACCTGCTGGCCGAGCGTGTAGTGCTGCTTCTGGGCGGTCTGGAGATCGACGTCGATCTCATCGGGCGCCGCGGGCCAGCTTCCGCTGGCCAGCTGGAGCGGGTTGAAGGGCTGGCCGGCGGCGCTGTAGCTGAAGGCCAATCCGGGTGCGCCGCCGTTCGAGATGACCTTCCCGTTGGACCCCACGAGCTTGGCGGTGTCGCTGATCCCGCCGGCGGCCCGCGCGACCTCTGGGAGGGACTGGATCCGCCCGAGCAGCGACGCCGGCAGCGAGGGAGTCTCGTTGGCCGCTCCGCCGCCGCCTCCGCCGCCCCCGCACCCCGCGGTGGTGTCGATCGCGTTCTTCCCGCAGATGACCGCGTCCGAGTGGCTGTAGGCCTGCGTGAAGACCGAGTTGAAGGCGGACTTGATCGTGTCCGTGAGGACGTAGGTGCCGCTGATCATCGCCACGCCGAGCACGATCGCGATCGCGGTCAGAGCGGCGCGGAGCTTGCGCCCGAGCAGGCCCTTCAGCGCGACCCCGATCACGGCTGAAGGGTGCTCATGACCTCGAGCACCTCGGCTGCGCTTGCCCGCGCCAGCTCCCGGACGATCAAGCCGTCGGCCAGGAACATCACCCGGTCGGCGATCGCCGCCGCGCGCGGCTCGTGGGTGACCATCACGATCGTCTGGCCGTACTCGTCGGACGAGTCGCGAAGCAGTTGCAGGATCTCCTCGCCCGTACGTGAGTCGAGGTTCCCCGTCGGCTCGTCCGCGAACAGGATCGTCGGACGGGTGACCAGCGCGCGCCCGATCGCCACGCGCTGCTGCTGGCCGCCGGAGAGCTCGGAGGGGCGGTGGGTGCGCCGTTCGGAGAGCCCCATCTTGGAGAGAAGCTGCTCGAGCCACTCCCGCTCCGGGCGCTCGCCCGAGATCGAGAGCGGGAGCACCAGGTTCTCCTCGGCGGTGAGCATCGGCAGGAGATTGAAGAACTGAAACACGAAGCCGATGTGCTCGCGGCGCAGGCGGGTCAGACGGGTGTCGTCGAGCTCGGTGATCTCGGTGCCGGCGATCGCGACCGTGCCGCTGGTCGGCTTGTCGAGCCCAGCCAGCAGATGCATCAGCGTGGACTTGCCCGACCCGGACGGGCCCATGACGGCGACAAGCTCTCGCCGCTGGACCGCGAGCGACACCCCGCGCAGGGCCTCGACTGCGGTGCTGCCGTCCCCGTAGCGGCGGGTCAGCTCGCGGGCCACCACGACGTTGTCTGTCGCGATCGTCGCCTGGGCGACCGGTTCTTCTGCCCCCATGCTCACCTCGTCTGTGTATATCACCGAGCCCGGGTAGCAGGTGTGAAAAATGTCGCGCTCAGCACCGCCGTCCAGTACGCCCGCATGAGCACCGCCGCAGGTGCGGCCGGGGCCGCGAATGCCAGCGCCAGCGGCACGGCGCCGCCCTGGGGGCGGTTCTCGTACCCCGTCCTATGGCCCGCTACGGCGGGCCATATAGGCAGGCCGTGGGGAAATCTTTAACCGGTTCCGCGTGGCCCCGCCCGTCCTGGGTAGCCCTCTGAATGGTGGATCGTTTGCCGGACACGCCACACGGCCACCTGGCCGAGACTTATCCGGCGGTGCCGGAGTCGATTTCCAGGGCGAGAACGGCGGTTTCGGCTCTGGCGGCGCAGGCAGGCGCCGGCGCCGACGCGCTCGACGCGGTCCGGCTCGCCACCAGCGAGGCGGTCACCAACGCCGTGCTGTACGCCTACGGCGACGACGTCGGACCGATCCACATCAGCGCGACCGTGACGGACCGCGGCCTGTCGGTCACCGTCGCCGACGAGGGCGACGGGGTGCGCCCCCGCCTGGATCGCAAGGGCATCGGGATCGGCTTGGCCGTGATCGCCGAGGCGGCCGACGAGTTGGCGATCTCGTCGCGTCCGGCAGGCGGGACGGAGCTGCAGATGAGCTTCGGGGGCTGGGCGCGCGCGGCGAACGCCGCCTGAGCGGGCTAGTTGTCGAAGGTGAACGCGTCGACCGTCTTGGTCAACTCGAACACGCGCTGCACCTGGTGAGGGCCCCGCCGAAGCGACAGCGCATAGCCGGCCTCGTGGGCGCGCTCCCGAGCCCGCAGCAGCGCCTGTAACCCGGTGCTGTCCATGAACCCGAGGCCACTCAGGTCGATCACCAGCCGACCGGGCGAGGTTTCCTCGCCGACCCGCAGCTCGCGCTCGAGATCCGGCGCCGAGGCCAGGTCGAGCTCACCCGAGAGAGCGACCATGAGCACATCGCCGTCGCGGCGGCTTTCGATCCGCAAGGCCCCAGGGACAGGTACTTCGGCTACGCGCGGCTGCTCGGGAGGCAACGTCACTCAAAGGCAATCTAGCAAGGGTGCTGGTCGCCATGTTCGATTCGAAACATGAAACACCCCAGCTACTGCCGCTCCGAGATCTCGCTCAGAATCAGGAGCATCGTGCGCGCCGCGGGCGGCGCCGCGGCCCCCGGAAGGGTTGCCGCGAGCACCGTGCGCGTGGGGCTCGCCGGGGCCAGCTCGCGCACCACGATTCCGGGGTGCAGGCGCGTGAGCGCCAGCCGCGGGATCAGCGCCACTCCGACTCCGGCGGCTACGAGCCCTTGGACCGTCTCGAAGTCGTCGCTCTCGAACGCGACGCGCGGCTCGAAGCCCGCCGTCAGGCATGCCTGGACCAGGTGGCGGGCGCAGGGGCTTCTGGCCGAGGTCTGAACCCAGGCCTCGCGACGCAGGTCGCGCAGGCTCACAGCCCGCTTGCTCGCGAGCCGGTGAGCCGCCGGGAGCGCCACGTGGAGCGGGTCCTCGAGCAGCGGCACCGCATACAGATCGTTCGTCAGCTCCGGCTCCTCGCCCGGGAACTCGAACAGCAGCGCCAGGTCGAACTCACCCGCGCGCAAGCGGGGCGCGATGTCCTCGGGCTCGCCTTCCGCGAGGGTCAGCGTGACGTCGGGGTGGCGCTCGCTGAACGCCGCGATCGCAAGCGGCATCAGCGTCGCTCCGGCCGAGGGAAAGGACGCCATCCGAAGGCGCCCGGCTCGCAGGCCGAGGAGCGCCTCGAGGTCGGCCTCGGCGGCCTCGATCTGAGCCAGGATCACCTCGGCGTGTTCAACCAGCGTGGCTCCGGCGGCGGTCGGGCGCACCCCGGCGCGGTCGCGAATCACCAGCGGGGCCCCCGCCTCCGCCTCCAGCCGGGCGACAGCCTGCGACACCGCTGACTGCGTGTAGGAGAGGGCCTCCGCCGCACCGGAGAACGATCCACGCGCGACAACCTCGGTGAGGACACGTAATCGCGCCGGACTCAGCATCAGTAAAGCTTATCGACCTCATGAGTAACTTCACTGGCGCTGATGCCAGGACATCGACATGCTGACGCGAAAGAGGCTGGAAACCGAGCATTCGACTTTGGGGGACTCCCGACATGAGCGTCAACGCGATCATCTCCTACGACGACACCCTGAACGACCAGGACGCGCTCGCGCTAGGTCGTGTCCTGGCCACCGCCGGCACCGATTTGACGCTTGCCTACATCCGTCACACCACCCAGATAGAGCGCTCCCGTGAGGAGCTCGAGGAGCACGACGCTGAATCGCTGCTCGAGCGCGGCGCGCGCTGGCTGGGGGATCTCCAGGTTCCGCGCCGGGTCGTCGTGAGCGCCTCGACCGCCGAGGGACTCAAGTGGCTGGCCAAGCAGGACCGTGCCGACCTAGTCGTGTTCGGGTCGGACTACCGGACCGCGCCCGGCCATGTAGCTCCGCAGCGATCGGCGGAGTCGTTGCTGGACGGGGGACCGGTGGCGGTGGCGATCGCACCTGCGAACTACCGCAGCAAGCGCACTCCCGAAATACACACGGTCGGGATCCTGGCCGGCGACTGGGATCACGCGGCCCTGATCACCGCACGTGAGCTCGCGCACGCGCTCGGGGCTGAGCTGATCAGCAACGAGTACGGCACCGACGTGCTGATCGTCGGTTCCCGGCCCGAGGCCCAGCCCGGCCGCGTGATGGTCAGCGCCCGAGCGCAGAACGCGATCGAGGACGGCCGGGCGCCGGTGATCGTGGTGCCGCGCGGCGTCGTGCTGCACTTCACCGAGCGGAGCTTCGCCGCTGCCTGACGCTACCCGCGGGCGTGCAGTCGCTAGCCTCGGCGATGCCATGCCACGCCACTGGTTCTGGACTCAGGTTGCGATCCTCGTGTTCGTGCTCGCGGGCATGGTGATCGCGATCGCCAAGCTCGCCTAAGTGACTGTTTTCGCCTCGATCGTCGTCGGAACCGACGGCTCGGAGACAGCGGCGATGGCGCTCCAGGCGGCGATCGACCTGGCCGCCCAGTGCCGGGCGCGCCTGCACATCGTGAGCGCCTACGAGCCGGTTGCCGACGAGCGCAGCCGGCTCGATGTTCCGCACGACGTCCAATGGGAGGTTGGCCCGCGGGCCGACGTCCTCGCCCTGCTCGACGAGGCACGCGGCCGGGCGTCGGGCGGCGGCGTGGCGGAGGTCGAGGCCTCCGCTCGCGTCGGAGACGCGGCCGACGCGATCCTCGACATCGCAGAGGAGCAGCGCGCCGATCTGATCGTGATCGGAAATAAGGGCATGACCGGCGCCAAACGGTTCCTGCTGGGGTCGGTTCCGAACAAGGTTTCGCACCATGCCCCGTGTTCGGTGCTGATCGTCCGGACTACTTAGTCGTCCGGCGCTTCTTGGTCGGCCGCTTGTGGTGGCGGCGCTTGGCGTGGTGACGCCTCTGGTGCAGGCGGTGGTAGCGGGCCGTCTGGGAAACCCCCGCCGTGGCCGCTCCGGCGTTCAGCAGCCCGTAGCCGTAGTCGGTGTTCGGCGGTGGGGTGGCGCCGAGCGGCTGAGCGGTCCCCTCCAGGCGGGCGAGCACCTGGTCGGGCGAGGGGTGGGAGCCGAGGATCCCGCTGGCGATCACGAGGGCTGCCGCGGCCGCCACATGCGGAGCCGACATCGAGGTTCCGTACCAGCCTCCGGGCATGCTGAAGGCGTTCGGGTTGGACGGATCCTCGAACGTCATCTGGAAGATGTCGGGCAGGTTCCGAGCCGGGTTGCAGTTCGGATCGCTGGGGATCGTCGCGTCGTCGCCGCCCCCAGGAGCGACGAGGTCGAGCCCGGGTCCAACGTTCGAGTACGCCGCGCGGCAGCGGTCGCTCGTGGTCGATCCCACCGAGATCACCTGGGAGTCGCGGGCGGGGTAGGTCAGGGTCGCCGGTGCGCCGGGCGTGGAGTCGTTACCCGCGGCGGCGACCACGATCACGCCGTGGCTGTGAGCAAAGGCGATCGCCCCGATCACGTCGGGGATATCGGCGGCGCCGACCGAAACGTCGAACTCGAGACTCAGGTTGATGACCTGAGCGCCGTGCAGGACGGCGTAGCGGATGCCCTCGGCGATCGTCGCCGAATCGCCGTTGCCAGAGGGGTCGAGCACGCGCACCGGCATCAGCGTGGCGCCCCAGGCCAGGCCGGTCAGGCCGATGTGGTTGTTGGTGCCCTCCCCGACGATCCCCGCCACGAACGTGCCGTGGCCCTGGCGATCGAGCGCGTGCGGGTCCGTGCACCGACTCGGTGAGGTCTTGGCAGCGTTCGACTGCATCTCCTGGTAGACGTCGCAGGGGGCGACGAACGGGGTGCCGGCGAAATCTGGCGACTGCGTGAACACCTGACCGGTCGGCGAGGTCCAGTTCGTGTAGGCCACACCCGTGTCGAGGATGGCCACCGTGACGCCACGTCCTCCGGGGGCGGCGTCGGCGAACAGGTGCGACCACGCGCCGGGCGCGTTCACGCCCACCCCGGGCAGGAAGTTCCATTGCGCGAACTGCCAGCCGCCCGGGGCATGCGTGCGCCCGCGGTCGTCCGGAATCCAGCCGCCGGTCTCGTGGGCCAGGTAGTTCGGGGCGACGTAGGCGACGCCGCGCAGGGCGCGCAGGCGCGCGATCGCCTCGGCGACGGTCTCGCCCCGGCGGAGCTTGACGACCTGGAAGGCCGGTTCGGGCGCCGCGGGCTGGGGCGTTCCCGCACGAGCGGCTATCGCCGCTCGCAGCGAGGTCGAGGGCGGGCTGCTGTAGCCGACGACGACCTGACCGGGCACGTATTCGGCGTGGGCGGCCGCGCTCTGGCTCGCCGCGACCGTGCTCTGGCTCGCCGCGGCCGCGGCGGCGCCGACGCCGGCAGCGCCCAGCGAGCAGGCCAGGATCACGGCTGCGACCGCCGCCCCACGGCAGATTGGCCTGAAGAATCTCATGGTCAGAGGTGCCCCCGGAGGCTTAAGGCATCATCAACTGCCCCTGCGCCCTCGGCCCTGAAGGGTACAGCAGCTTTTGCATGACTTCGCCTTTCTTCCCGCGAGATGAGTACTTCATGCGCCTGGCCCTGCGCGAGGCCTCACAGGCGTTGGAACACGACGACGTGCCGATCGGCGCGGTCATCGTCCATGAAGGCGAGGTGATCGCCGCTGCGGGAAACGAGCGCGAGCTCCGCGCCGACCCGACAGCCCATGCAGAGCTGCTTGCGTTGCGAGAGGCGGCGCGGGTGCTCGGCAGCTGGCGGGTGCTGGACAGCGTCCTCTATGTGACTCTCGAGCCCTGCGCGATGTGCGCGGGCGCCATCGTCCTCGCGCGGGTGCCGCGAGTCGTCTACGGAGCGCTCGATCCGAAGGCAGGCGCGGCCGGCAGCGTGTTCGACATCCTCGACGAGCCGAGGCTGAACCACCGCCCGACGGTTCAGGGCGGCCTGCTGGCCGAGGACTCCGCGGCGCTGCTGCGCGCATTCTTCTCAGCCCGGCGCTGACGGGTCGCGTGGGGGGCGACGGGGCGCTGTGGCGCCAAATCACCCACGCGCCTCGCTACGCTCCCCTGCGCCGTCCGTCGACCCTGGTCGGCGGCACCCGGAGAGGTGGCAGAGCGGTTGAATGCGCCGGTCTCGAAAACCGGTATGGGCGGTTCCGTCCATCGAGGGTTCGAATCCCTCCCTCTCCGTTAGGGCCCCCGAGGCTGCGAGCGTGAGGCTCGCACGCGGGCCGCAACGCAGCCACGTCCGGCTGGCAGGCTACGCGGCCACCGGCTGGAGCGGCGGGGTCACGCGGAGTCTCAGAGAGACCACGAGCGCGATGCCGAGCAGGATGGTCGCGAGTGTGGCCACATCGCTCCAGCCGCCAGCGCTCCACGCCGCGCCGCCGAGCGGGCCAGCGATCGACGAGCCCGCGTAGTAGGCGAGCAGATAGAGGGCGGAGGCTTGGGCGGGAGCGGACTGGGCGCGGCGACCGACCCAGCTCGAGGCGACTGAATGCGCCGCGAAGAAGCCGATCGTGAGCAGGACGATCCCTGCGATGACGAGCGCCAGCGGGTGAAGCGCGGTGACCGCGACGCCGGCCACCGCGATCAGGACGCCGACGGGGAGGACTCGGCGCCGGCCGACACGGTCGGCGAGTCGCCCGGCGACGGCCGAGGAGAGTGAGCCGATCGGATAGACGAGGAAGATCGCCGCGATCGCGGCCTGCCCGAGCCCGTACGGTGGGGCGGCGAGGCGAAAGCCGATCCCGTTGTAGACGGCGACGAAGGTGCCCATTAGCAGGGCGGCGATCACCTCGAGCCGCAGCTGCCCGCGGTCGTGGAGGTGGACGGCGACCGAGCGCCAGGCGTGGTCTCGCGCGAACGACGTGCGGATGTGGTGGCGGGAGGGCGGGGCCAGGCGTGCGAACGCGAGCGCGCAGACGAGGCTTAGGGCGCCCACGCCGAACAGCCCCAGCCGCCAGTCGCCGTGATCCGCGAGCGCGCCCGTGATCAGCCGGCCCGACATGCCTCCGAGAGCGTTGCCGCCGATGTAGAGGCCGATCGAGCTGCCGAGGGACGCCGGGTGGATCTCCTCGGCCAGGTAGGCCATGGCGACGGCGGGGACACCGGCGAGCGCGACGCCCTGGAGCGCGCGAATGACGAGCAGCGCTTCGAAGCTGGGGGCGACCGAGGCGAGGAGACCGAGGAGCGCGGAGGCGACGAGCGCGACCTGCATCACCCGCATGCGGCCCCAGGCGTCTGACAGCCAGCCGGCCGGGAGGAGCGCGAGCGCCAGCGTGCCGGTGGTCAGCGCCAGCGTGAGGGTGGAGTCGGCCGGGCTGACGCGGAAGTCGTGGGCCAGCAGGGGAAGCAGCGGTTGCGGCGCGTACAGGAGCACGAACGTCGAGACCCCGGCGGCCAGCATGGCCAGCGAGGCGCGCCGAAAATCGGGATCTCCGCGCCGGTGGCGGATGTCGAGATCGTTCACCACATCGATCCTAGACGCCGACGGCATCTAGCCAAAATGCATCATTGACACTACATCGATGCACTGAGAGCATGAGAGCGAGATGCAGGTCGAAGAGCTTCGCTGGTTCGTGGCCGCGGTCCGGGAGCCGAACCTGACGCGGCTGGCGGGCAAGCTGCACGTCTCGCAGCCTGCGCTGTCACGCTCGTTGCGCCGCCTCGAGCGGAGCGTGGGCGGGCAGCTGTTCGACCGCGTAGGTCGCTCGCTCGAGCCAAACCCGCGGGGGCGCGCGCTGGCCGACCGCGTCGAGCGAGCTCTCGAGGAGCTCGACGCCGGGGTGCTGGACCTCCGTGAGGGAGGGGACCCCGAGCGCGGCGAGGTACGGCTGGCCTTCCTGCACACCCTCGGCACGTGGCTCGTGCCCGAGCTCATCGGTCGCTACCGCAGCACCCATCCCGATGTGCGATTCCGCCTGCGCCAGAGCAGCGCGCGCGCCAATTTGGCCGGGTTGATCGCGGGCGACCACGACCTCATCCTCACCAGCCCGGCGCCCGAAGACCCCGTCATCGGCTGGACGCAGCTGCTGCGCGAGCCGCTGCGGCTTGCGGTCCCGTCCGGGCATCGGCTGGCCACACGCCGCCGGGTGCGGCTGCGTGATGTCGCCGAGGACCCCTTCATTGCCGTAACCGAAGAGACGGGTCTGCGCGTCCTCACCGACCGGCTATGTGAGCGCGCCGGCTTCAGCCCGCGCATCGCGTTCGAGGGCCAGGACGTCGAGACGTTGCGGGGACTCGTCTCAGCCGGTCTCGGGGTCGCGCTCCTTCCCGCGCGACCAGGAGCCCCGGAGACCCCGCCCCTGCTCGCGGTCGCGGACGCCGGAGCCGAGCGGGCGATCGTGCTCGCGTGGCACCTGACGCGCTATCTCTCGCCCGCGGCAGCCGCGTTCGCCGAGTACGTGAGGGCGTCCGCGCGCGGTCTACGAGCGGTGCGCGGATGAGCACCGCGGCGGCATGACCGTCGGCGTCTAGCTCGTCTCGGGACTCGCCCTCGGACGCGCTCTCCCCTGGATGGCCACCGAGGCCGGCTGTATGGTTGCGCCGAGGGCCGTGGCGGTGGGCTGGCGCGGCCGACAACTCGGGCAAACGGCGATAGGGATGAACCGCGAAAGCGCAACCATCCACGGGGGGGAGGCGGTACCGCAGGGGCTCCGCATGCTCGATGCCGTGCAGGCGCCCGCTGTGCTCCTGCGCGCGCTGTACGACCCGGCCGGAGAGCTCACGGACTTCACCTACGTCCATCTGAACGATCCCGCCCGCACATGCTTCCGCGACCGCCCTCCGGTGCCCGGAGAACGCCTTTCCGACCGTCCGCCGCCGGGCGCCGGGCCGGACCTCCATGCCCAAGCGCTCCGAGCGCTCAGTGGGCCGGGCACCCTCAGCGCTGACGCCGGTCCAGCGGCGCCGTTTTCCTACCGGCTCACCGGCATCTCGGACACCGAGGTGGTGCTGTCCTGGTACGAACCCCTGCTCGAGCGCTGGCGGCTGCTCGCGCAGGTCTCTGCCGGCGCCGTGCTCGTCGTGGACACGGACGGGGCGATCGCGCACGCGAATGATGCTGCTGCTGAGCTCTTCGGCTATTCAGGGCAACAGCTCAGCGAGATGCGGGTCGAGGATCTCCTCCCCGAGACCTTGCGCGAGGCCCATGTGGGCCATCGCGCCGCCTTCCGCG
This sequence comes from Solirubrobacteraceae bacterium, assembly GCA_035295205.1. GTDB lineage: Bacteria > Actinomycetota > Thermoleophilia > Solirubrobacterales > Solirubrobacteraceae > Palsa-465. The sequence goes on from DATGJM010000075.1 coordinate 34,956, forward strand.
AGCATCCAGACGTGCGTCTCATGACCGACGGCCGCGAGCTGCAGGGTCGCCGGGTCGACGGGCAGCTGTTCCCGGTCGAGGCCGCGCTGATCCCGATGCGGGCCAACGGACAGATCTACACCGCCGCGGTGCTGCACGACATCTCCGAGCGGGCGCGCCTTCGCCAGGCGCTGGTCGAACTGCAGCAGACCGACCCGCTCACGGGTCTCTTGAACCGGTCCGCATTCATGACGGAGCTCGACGAGCATCTGCACCGTGTCGTGCGAGGCGCCCGGGGTGCCCTGCTGCTGATTGTCGTCAACGACGTCGAGCATCTGAACGCCACGCTCGGCCGCGCGGTCGCGGATGAGGTGATCCAGCTGGCCGGACAGCTGCTCAGAGACGGGATTGGCGCCCGCGCAACCCTGGCTCACCTCTCCGGGGGGCAGTTCGTCGCGCTGTTGGCTGACGCCGAGCTGAGCAGCGCGATGCAGATCGCCACCGATCTCCTTGCCGGGACTGGTCTGTCCGAGCTCGCGGGGGTTCCCCTCACAGGTTCGGCGGGGGTGAAGGTGCTCGATGAAACCGTCGGCGGGCTCACCGGCGCCGAGCTCCTGGCCGACGCCGAAGAGGAGCTGCGGGCGCAGAAAGTCCGCAACGAGGCGGTGCTGCTCCTGGGCGGAAATGTCGGCGCGCCGGCGCGCCGACGCACGCTCACCGCGCTGAACGAAGCGTTGGCGGGGGAGGGCTTCGAGCTCTTCGCTCAGCCGATCGTGCCGCTCCGCTCGCCCACGAGCGAGCGGATCTTCGAGGTGCTTCTGCGGATGCGCACTGCGGACGGCGAGCTCCTGTCCCCGGCGCAGTTCCTGCCCGCCGCCGAGCGGTTCGGGCTGATGCCGGCGATCGACCGCAAGGTGATCGCCGGAGCAGTGGCTCTGCTCGAAGGCGCCCACGGGCTGCGTTTGTCGGTGAACCTGGCCGCGGAGTCGCTGGCCGACCGAAAGCTCGCGGGTTACGTGGCGGAATGCTGTGCGCGCCACCGAGTGCTCCCAGCTGCGCTCATCTTCGAGGTCACCGAACACGCCGCGATCGGGAGCATCCCCGACGCGGCCGCGCTGATGGGCGCGCTGGCCGAGCTGGGCTGCGAGCTGGCGCTCGACGACTTCGGGTACGGCTTCGGGTCCTTCCAATACCTGAAGGCGCTGCCCTTTCAGATCGTGAAGATCGCGCCGGCTTTCGCGGAGGACCTGGACTCCGATCCCCAGAGCGCCGTGATGGTCAAAGCGATGGTCGACGCCGCCCGCGGTCTCTCCAAGCGCACAGTGGTCGAGGGAGTGAGCTCGCGGCGCGCGCTCGACCGTGTTGAGAGCTGGCAGGCGGACCACGCTCAGGGGTTCTACCTCGGGCGCCCGGAGCCGGCGAACGCCTGCTTGTTCGGATGAGTTGAAGGCGGCGGCTCTCAGCGCGCGGCGATGAAGCGGGCGACGAGGCGGGTTCTTCGCGCCGGGCCCCGCCCCGCGTCCTCGAGACGGTCGGCGCTGGCGAGCACGGCGGTGATCATGCGCTGTGCGATCACCCGAGCCGGCTCGCGTTCCCAGCGGCCGCTCTGGTGTCCCACCCACGGCAGCGTGGTGAGCTCGGTCTCGCGCTCGAGGATCAGGTCGGCGAGCGTGCGTCCGCAGAGGCTCGACGCGACCACCCCGTGACCCGCGAGGCCGCCCGCGCTGGCCAGCCCGGTGGCGCGGTCGAAGCCGATCGACATGCTCCAGTCCCGCGGCACGGCGAAGACTCCACCCCAGCGATGAGTGATCGCGGCCCGCGCGGCCGCCGGGAACCAGGCGCGGAGCGTCCGCTCGAGCTCGGCGTGCACCGCGGGTGAGAGTTCATCGGCGGGACGGATTTCGCTGCCCAGGCGGTAGGACGCGCCGCGTCCCCCGATCGCGATACGGCCGTCGACCGTCCGCTGGCCGTAGGTGAACAGGTGGCGTTGATCGGCCACCGTCTCGCAGCCTTGCCATCCGATCTGCGACCACGTGTCCTGATCGAGCGGCTCGGTGGCCACCATGTGCGAGAACACCGGCATGTAGGCGCGGTGCTGGCCGGGCAGGGCCACCGTGAAGGCTTCCGTGGCCTGCACCACGATCTGAGCGTGCACCGTGCCGGTGACGGTCCCGTCAGCGCCCGTGCAGCGCACTTGTCCGGGCAGAAGGCTCGTCACGCGCGAGCGCTCGAAGATCCGCACCCCGCGATGCTCACACGCCTGCGCAAGTCCGCGGACGAGACGCCCGGGGTGTACCCGGGCGCAGTTGGGCGTGTACGCGCCACCCAAAACGCCGGAGATCCTGATCCGCGCGGCGACCTCGCCTGCGCCGAGCAGCCGGACGTCGGACTCGTCCGGGGCGGTCCGGCGCCGTGCCTCGATCCCGTCTCGGACCCGCTCCATCTGGGCGGGGCTGGTCGCGATGCGCAGCGATCCACTCTTGATCCAGCCGCAGTCGATGTTCTCGGCCTCGACGACCTGGCCGATGTAGTCGATCCCTTCGATCATCGCCTTCTCAGCGCGCCGGACACCCTCCCAGCCGCCGCGTGCGAGGTAGGCCCGCGCCTGTCCCGCAATCCCGGCTGAGACGAAGCCCGCGTTACGCCCGGACGCCCCGAAGCCCGCGATCTCGGCCTCCAGCACCACGACCTCGAGTGCGGGATCGGCCACCGCGAGGCAGTACGCGGTCCACAGTCCGATAAAGCCGGCGCCGACGATCACGACGTCGGCGGCGAGCTCTCCACGCAGCGGCTCCCTCGGCACGATCGGATCCGGAAGCGTGTCCAGCCACAGGCTCCGCAGTCGGTAGTCGAGCGCCGATCCAGTCAATCCAACCACGATCTCGAGAGCTCGACCGCCGACCTCCACTGCTCGCGCCGCGACTCCCGCTGACCTGCGCTCCAGGACGGCTCGGCGACCAGGTCGGTGGCGAGGGGCGGAAACTCGGTGAGATCACTCCAGAACCCGGCGGCCAGGCCCGCCACCATCGCGGCGCCGATCGCCGTCGACTCGCCACGAACGGCCCGGCGCGCGCGGACACCGGCGACGTCCGCGAGTCTCTGGACGGTCCAATCCGAGCGCGAAAGGCCCCCGTCGACGAGCACCTCCGCGATCGGCACCCGAGCGCTCACCGCCTCCACCGCGTCCGCGACCTGATGCAGGATGCCGTCAACGAGCGCGCGCACCACCTGCCCGCGCGTGCTGCCCAGGTTGAGCCCGAGGAACGCGCCACGAGCGGATGCATCCCATCTCGGCGTGCCCAGCCCCTGAAAGGCCGGCACGCACGTCAGTGCCGGATCCTCCGGCCCGGCATCGGCCATCAGCGCGTCGAGCGAGGCCGGGTCGGCCAGCAGCCCGATCTCGCACGACCACCGCAGTGCTGCGCCGGCGGTGGGGACGAACCCCTCGAGCGCGAAGCTGTCCTGCCCGCGGAGTCGCCAGGCGCACGAGCCGAGGACCCCGGGCGGCGGCTGCGGCGCCACTGAGCCGCTCTGAGCCAGCACGAAGGCACCCGTCCCGAGCGTGACCTTGGCTGTTCCGGCCTCGTGGCAACCCAGCCCGAACAGAGATGCCTGCTGGTCCCCCAGCATGCCGTTGACGCGCACGAGACCGGCAAGACCGTCACCGCCCGCCAGGTCGGAGTCCACGATCGGCGGAAGCAGCGCCCGCGGCACGCCGAAGAGCTCGAGCAGCCCCTCGTCCCAGTCCCTGCCACCGAGCCTGCAGAGCAGCGTGCGGCTCGCGTTGCTGGCCTCGCACAACTCGACCCCGCACAGGTTGCGCACGAGCCAGCCGGCCACGTCGTGGTAGGCGAGCTCGCCTGCCTCCGCGGCCTCCCGCGCGCCGCTCACGTGGTCCAGCACCCACGCGACCTTCGTGGCCGGAAACGTCGCATCGAGCTCGAGGCCGGTGAGAGCCCGCACCTCCTCTCCATGGCCATCCTGCGACAACGCGAGGCACACATCGTCCGTACGCCGGTCCTGCCAGACGATCGCCGGATGGATCGGGCGCCCGGAGTCGCGCTCGCACACCACGAATGTCTCGGTCTGGTTGGCGATCCCGACCGCCACGACCTCGCTCGCGGCCACTCCCGCATTCGCCAGCGCCCCGTCGATCGCCGAGCGCGCCGACGCGACGAGCTCGATCGGATCCTGCTCGACCAGGCCGGCCGACGGGAACGACGAGGCTACGGGCACCGCCGCCGCGCCCAGCGACTGAAGCCCGCGGTCGAGGACCAGGCAGCGAGTGCTCGAGGTGCCCTGATCGAGCCCGAGGACGACCCCCGTCACCGCGCAACCCCCGCCGGGGCGTCCAACACTGACCTGTAGGCGCGCAGCGCGCTCTCGTCATCACGCTCGGCCTCGCCTGCGCGCTGTGCCGCGATCCTTCGTTCCCATGCGTCGACCTCACGGCCGACGCGCTCGGCGCTCCATCCCAGTGCCGCGCCCATCAGCCCGGCCACCGGCCGGGAGGCCCGCAATCCTCGGTCCGCGAGCGTGATGGCCAGGCGCGTGCGCCGCTCGAGCACGTCCTCGAGATGAAGCGCTCCCTCGTGCGTGCACGCGTAGACGATCTCGGCCGCCACGTGGCCCCCAGCCCCGTCCACCGGCTCGGCGAGCTCGGGGCGGTCGGAGATCAGCGCCAGCAGCTCCTGCACGCGATCGCCGTATCGGCGCAGCAGGCGCTCCATCACTGAGACGCTCATTCCCCAGCGGTCGGATAGCTCACCGCGCCGCTGCCATGCGCCCGCGAAACCCTCGGCGCCCATCAGCGGCACATGTGCGGTGCGGGATCTCGGCACGCCCGGCAGCGCCTGCGTCGCGGCGTCGACCAGGTCCGCGGCCATCACGCGGTATGTCGTGTATTTCCCGCCGGCGATCGTCACCAGGCCCGGCAGCGGCGCCTCGACGACGTGGTTGCGACTGAGTCGAGTCGTGTCCGTGGTGCCCGCTGGCCCGACAAGCGGGCGCAGTCCCGCGAACACCCCGCGCACGTCCTCGCGACGCAGTGGCTGCTCGAGCAGCGCGTTGGTCGTGGACAGCAGGTAGTCGATATCGGCTCCGCTGGCCACTGGCTCGTCGGGTCCATGCCGCCATGGCGTGTCGGTGTCGCCGATCAGCCAGCCGGCGTCGTTCGGGATCACGAACAGCACGCTCTTCTCGGTCCGGGCCAGGATGCCCGTGTCCATCGGGATGCGCTCGCGCGCAACCGTGATGTGGACGCCCTTCGACGGACGCATGTCAGAGGCGAAGCGTCCGCCTGCGGTAGCCCGGAGCGCATCCGTCCACGCGCCGACGGCCAACGCCACGGCTCGCGCCCGGATCGTCAGCGCTTCATCGGTCTCCTGATCCAGCACCTCGGCTCCGACCACCCGGGCGCCCGAGCGCAGCAGTCGGGTGGCGCGCGCCCGGGTCGCAACGAGAGCTCCGCGACCCGCCGCCGTGCGCGCGACGACCGCGACCATCCGGGCGTCGTCCTCGGCGGCATCGAAGAACTGGACGGCGCCGACCACCCCGCCCATCCTCAGACCCGGAGCCGCCCGACGGGTCCCCTCTCGGCTGAGATGGCGATGCCTCGGTACCGAACGGGCGCCGCCGAGCGTGTCGTACAGGATCATCCCGGCGCCGAGATAGAGCCGCTCCCAAGCTCTGTGACGCAACGGCCACAGAAACGGCACGGGGCGCACGAGGTGAGGAGCCAGGCGCGTGAGCAGCAACTCGCGTTCACGCAGGCCCTCGCGTACGAGCCCGATGTCGCCCATCTCGAGATAACGAAGGCCGCCGTGAATGACCTTGCTGGACTTGCTCGAGGCACCCGAGGCGAGGTCGGCGGCTTCGATCAGCCCGACCCGTAACCCCCGCGACGCCGCATCCAGAGCCGCGCCTGCGCCGGTGATGCCGCCGCCGACGACCAGGAGGTCGAGCTCCTCGCTCGCCATCCTCTCCAGCGCCATCTGCCGGGTGGAGGCACTGAGCGCGGGGTCAGCCAAACAGCGGCCTCAGCGCGTCATAGAGGCGGAGGTGTTGCGCATGCAGATCGTCGTAGATCGCGCGCAACCCTGCGTCCGGCTCGATCGACGCGGTCCGCGGGCCGGCCATCGCTCGCGCGGCGTCGACCACGCTCGCATGCAGACCGATGCCCGCGGCGGCGAGCATCGCTGCTCCCCGCGCTGTGGTCTCCACGTCGTGCGGGCGGCACACGCGCAAGCCCGTCATATCAGCACGGATCCGAAGCAGAAGGTCGCCTCGCGCGCCGCCGCCGACGCATACGAGCCCCGTGAGCTGATGTCCGCCGGCTGCGATCGCGTCCACGATGTCACGCAGGGCGAGCGCGTTGCCCTCGAGCAGAGCCCTGGCCATATGGGCGCGGCCATGGGCCGCGGTGAGACCGAACCATCCGGCGCGAGCACGCGGGTTCCACTCCGGAGCCATCGCCCCGGACAGGGCCGGGATCCATCTCACGCCGTCCGCTCCCGGCGGAGCTCCCAGGGCGAGCGCGTTCAGCAGTTCGTAGACGTCAGCGCCGGTCGCCGCAGCCCGCGCCACCTCCGGCCCCCCGAGCTCGTCGCGAAACCAGCGGTAGGCCCCGCCCGAAAGCCAGCCCGGGTTCTCGAGCAGCCAGCGATCGGGCACCGCGTGCGGATGGAGCTCGACGACCTCGTGCGAGTTCAGCGCCGGCTCGGCGATCACTGCGCACACGGGCTCGGCGGTTCCGATCACGTCGCAGACCTCCCCGGGCTCGGTCACCCCGGCCCCGAGCACCGCGGCCATCTCGTCGCCCGCACCGAGCACCACCTGGGTGCCCGCCGGAAGGCCTGTGGCTTCGCGCAGCCAGCCCGCGATCGGCCCGAGCACCGCGTCGGAGGGGTGCACCGGCGCCAGCCGGTCCGTATCGATCTCGAACGCGTCGCACGCCTCCTCACACCAATCCAGCTCGCGCGCGTCGAGAAGTCCCGTCGATGAAGCGTTGGTCGGGTCTACCGCCAGCTCGCCCGCCGCCTCGCGCGCCACCCACGAACCGGGGAGCAGGAAGGCCGCCGCGACCCGGTAGGTCTCGGGTTCGTTTGCACGTAGCCATGCGATCTTCGCGCCCACGTGTCCGGGGTCCAGGTTGCATCCCGTTCGCGCGCGGAGCCTTTCGCGATCACCGTTTCCGGCGATCTTCAGGCACTCCGCAACCGCTCTGCGGTCGGACCAGATGAGCGCGGGGCGCATGACGCGACCGGCGCCGTCGGTGGCCACCAGCCCGTCCAGCTGGGAGCCGAACGAGACCGCGGCGATCGGCCGCCCGTCGGTGGTCAGCCGGATCTCAGCGAGGGTCTGCACGAGCGCTCGCTTCCATTCCTCCGGGTCCTGTTCCGCCCAGCCCGGAGCCGGATAGGAGAGCTCGTGGGCCGCGTAGCTCGAGGCGACCAACGTCCCGTCAGGCTCGAGCGCCTGCGCGCACGTGCCCTGGGAACCTACGTCGACGCCGACGACAAGCGGCCCGTCGCCCGTCAGCTCGCCCCCTCGGACCCTGGTCCCTGCCGGACCACGGTGAACGAGAACGCGTCGGCGAGATGATGCTCGCGCGATACGAGGACCGGGACGCCCTCGGCCGTGCTGTCGACCTGGTCGATCGTGAGGATCAGGGCGCCTCGGGCGACGTCGAGGCTCAGCGCTATCTCCGCGTCCGCATTCTCAGGCGTGAGCGAGGCGACGCCGTGGTCGACCGCGAGTCCCTTCTCGGCGAGGGCCGTGTACACCGAGCCTTGGCCCATGTCCCGGAGCTCGTCGGGACTCAGGTGCTCGGCGCGACACCAGTCGGTGGCCACCACGACCCGGCGCCCATCGGCCGTGCGCACCCGCCGCAGCGCGGTGAGCGGCGTGCCGACTGGAACGTCGAGAGCGGCCGCGACGGCCGGGGGTGCGGGCTCGAGCTCGCAGGTCTCCTCGGCGGTGCCGGGACCGAGCCCGGTGGCGGCGATCATCGCCCCGACGCCGAAGTTCCGGCTGAGGTCGTTCTCCACCGCGGGGCGATAGGTCACATAGGTACCAGACCCCTGGCGGCGCCTGATCAATCCCTCCTCCTCGAGGACGGTGATCGCGGCGCGCATCGAGGACCGGGCGACGCCTCGGCCATGCGCCAGCTCCGGTTCGGAGGGCAGCTTGTCGCCGGGGGCGAGTTCTCCGGAGCGGATCCTGTCGCGAAGCTCCTGGGCCAGCCGGTGGCGGAGGGAAGGTGTGGTGCTCATGGCGCCACTACGAGCTTGAGCGCCTCCCCCGCGCGGATTCGCTCGAAGGCATCGGGGGTGTGCTCGAGGGGGATGATCTCTGACACCACAGCCCGAATCCCGCCAGCATCGGCGGCCAGCATGTCGAGTGCTCGCACCTGGTCGCGGTGGCGCGAGGCGTACGAGCCGTGGACTTGAACCTCCTTGTAGTGCAGGACGTTCGAGGGGAAGCGGATCGCCGTTGTGCCCTTCGGCAAGCCGCCGAAGAACAGCACTCGGCCGCGCGGCGCGGCCATCTCCATCGCCTGCTCCTGCGCTGCATCGCTCGAGCAGGCCACGATGACGACGTCGGCGCCGAACTCGCTCGTGGCCCGCATCGCCACGGCGATTGGGTCCTGATCCTCGGTGTCCACATACCTCACGCGCTCATCGCCGAGGATCGCGCGCGCGAGGTCGAGCCTGCGAGCGGTGCGCTCCATCAGCAGGACCGTGGCTGCGCCCTGAAGCCGCGCCAGCGCGGCATGCGCCGTGCCCACCGGGCCGGCGCCGATCACGACGACTACGTCGTCGAGCGTGATTCCCAGATCCTTGTGCCCGCAGATGACGTCGGACAGGGGATCGGCAAAGGTCGCGTGAGCCGCGGTCAGGCCGGCCGGGATCTTGAACAGGTTCTTCAGCGCGATCTGGGGAATTGCCACGTGCTCGGCGTAGGCCCCCGGGTGGTCGAAGCCCATGAGCTCACCGTGCAGGCAGAGGTTCTCGTGCCCGGACCGGCACATGCGGCAGCGGCCACACCACAGCGTGGAGATGCAGTGCACGAGGTCACCGAGGGCCATCCCCGATTCGCCGATCTCGCGTTCGGCCCGGGCGCCGATCTCCACCAGTTCGCCGGAGATCTCGTGGCCCAGCACCCACGGGGGCTCGATTCGCCTGTCGCCGTTATAGAACGACCGTACGTCGGTGCCGCAGATGCCGCAGGCCACGACCCGCAGCAGGACTCCGTCGTCGGGACAGACGGGGTCGGGAGTGCTGCCGATCGTCATCGCCCCCGGGCCGTTCCACACAGCTGCGCGCATCTCCGCCTCCTCGAGAGTCCGTTGTAATCACACTAACAGGTTGTCGGACAACTTTCCGCCATCTCTCACTATGAGGCCCTTGCGCGGCGCCGTCGGTGCGAGTACTGTGCCGAGTTGTCGGACAACCCAAGGAGAGGGCTTGCCTGAATTCATCTTCATGCTCACGCGCGACGACCGCACGATCGCCGACGCGCGCCGGGTGTATGAGGCCGTCGCCGAGACGGGCATCCGGCACGTCGGGTGCAAGGACCTCGGGCTCCCGCGCGATGAGCTCGCAGCCCTGATGGACGACATTCGGGCAAACGGGCACACGAGTTACCTCGAGGTGGTGTCCGAGACCGAACAGGCGACGCTCGAGTCGGCTCGGGTCGCGGCCGAGATCGGGCCCGACTACCTGATCGGCGGAACCCTGATCGAGCCGATCCAGGAGATCCTCGCCGGCACCGAGGTGCGCTTCTGCCCCTACATCGGGACGATCGTCGGCCACCCGTGCCTGCTCAGGGGAACGGTCGCAGACATCGCCGCCGACGCCCGCCGCGCCGAGGCGCTCGGCGTCGACGGCATAAACCTGCTCGCCTATCGCTACGACGGGGATGTGGACGAGCTCGTGGAGGCTGTCGTCAGGGCGACTTCCCTCCCGATCATCGCCGCGGGCTCGGTCGACTCTGCCGATCGGATCAATGCCCTGGGCGAACGGGGGGTGTGGGCGTTCACGATCGGAACCGCCGCGCTGGACGGCAAGCTCGTACCCGGGGCTCCGCTTGCCGACCAGCTCCGACACATCATCGACGCCGCGAGCGCGGCAAGGATCTGACTGGAGGGCAGAGTGATGACGGCCGAGCAGCAGCTGCGCGAGGATCTGGCCGGGCTCGCGGAATCGCAGCGCGGCCGGCGCCTGCTTCAGCTCGCGCTGCGCAGCATCGCTCGCGGGGAGCACGGAGTGACCGCGGGCTGCTGGCGGGAGCGGGGTGACGCCGGCTGCTTGTTCCAGCACGCCTACTGGGAGGGGGTGCGCGAGGGTGTGTTCGCTGACGAGGGCCGTCCCGGCGACTGGATCGGAAGCTTCGTAGGTGCGCACGACTACGGGATCGTGATCCGGACGATCGCGTCGTTCGATCAACTGGCTCGCGCGCAGTACGCGGATGTGCAGCCGCGGGCGCTGCTCCCGGACAGAGTCCGGGTCAGGAAGGGCGAATGGAATGCGGAAGTTGAGAGGTTGCTCGTAGCCGTGCTCGGCGAGTCAGGCGCCGAGCCGGCCACGGAAAGGGAGCTCGCCGAGACGAGCGTGTAGGTATGCCTGACGAAGCCCAGCTCGAACCTGAGGAGAGGTGAAGTGACCATTCAGCATGAATTGCGGGAGCACCACGAGGGGATGCTCCCAGTGGTCGAGAGCGTCGATGTCGCAGAACGCGAAGACATCCACAAGCTGAGGGGCAAGTCGGTCGGCCTGGTCGGGGTGCTGTTCCTGACAGTCACCGGATCGGCCCCGATCTCGGCGATGTTGTTCAACACGCCGCTTGCCGTCGGTTTCGGCAATGGCATCGGCGCCCCGGCGGGGTTCATGTTTGCGACGGTCGTGCTCACGATCTTCGGCGTCAGCTATGTCGCCATGTCGCGTAAGGTCACCACGGCGGGCGGCTTCTACAGCTTCATCAGCCACGGCCTGAACCGCGAGCTCGGGATGGCCAGCGGCCTGGCGATGGTGGCCGCCTACAGCGTGTTCGAGGTCTCTCTGGTCGGAGGCTTCGCCTACTTCGCCCAGATCAAGGCCGCACGCTACGGCGTACACATCCAGTGGTACTGGTTCGGCTTCGCCATGATCGCGCTGATCGCGCTCCTAGCCTATTTCGACGTCCGCGTTTCGGCGCGCCTGCTCGGCACGGCCCTCCTCTGCGAGATCGTCACCCTGCTGGTCTTCGACATTTTCATTTTCAGCAAGGGCACGGTCTCCGCGGCGGCGATCAACCCGATCAACGCCTTCAAGGGCTTGCCCGCCGGTCACATCGGCGGCACGGCTTTGGCGGCGGGTGCCGCCGGGATCGGCATCTTCTTCGCCTTCTGGTCCTGGGTGGGGTGGGAGATGGCTCCGAACTACGGCGAGGAGTCGCGGGATCCGAAGCGCAACGTGCCGCGGGCCCTGTACATCTCGGTCATCGGACTGGGCATCTTCTACACGCTCACGTCCTGGGCCGGGATCAGTGGCTACACCCACTTCAGCCAGGCGGTGAATGTCTCCCAGAACAACTCGGCCTACTTCTACTTCGGACCCGCCCAGCACTACGGCGGCCTGTTCCTCAAGGACTGCCTGAGCTGGTTCATCATCACGGGGTCGTTCGCCTGCGGCATGGCGTTCCACAACACGACCGCCCGTTACATGTACTCGCTCGGTCGTGAACGGGTCCTCCCGAGCGCGCTCGGGCGCACGCACGCGCGGCACCACAGCCCGCACATCGCCTCCACCGCACAGTCGGTGATCGCGTTCGTGATCACGCTGCTGTTCGCGCTGTTCGCGGCTGTCAACACGAAGCTCGGCGCCGGCGACTCGGTGGCCTACCTCCAGGTCTACGGACTGATGGCGGTGATGGGCGTGGTCTCGATCCTGGCCATCCAGGCGCTGGTGTCGATCGCGATCTTCAACTACTTCCGCAAGCATCACGAGGCCGAGCACCACTGGTGGACGACGATCACCGCACCATTGATCGCGACGGTGACTCAGGCGTACGTCCTGTATCTGGCGATCAAGAACCTGAACTTCCTCGGTTCGGGCTACAGCTATGCCAAGTGGCTCTGCTGGGGTGACCTGGTGATCTTCGTTGGCGGGTTGGGCTACGCCTTCTACCTGAAGTCGAAGGACCGGGCCAAGTACGAGACGATCGGGCGCATGATCAACCGGGGGCTGGACACAGTCTGAGTCCCGTCTCACAAGCGGTCGGGCCGGCGTTGGGGGTAGCCGGCCCGACCGGGGGCTCAGACGACCTCGACCGACGTCGCCACCACGCCCGGCGCCTTCGGTGCCGAGCGTGCTCTGACGACGATCCGGACTCGATCGCCACGGAAGAGGTCGTGCGAGTGCTCAAACGCGACTCCGTCGACATCCCAGGCGTCACGGGAGATTGCGACCAGCGAGCCGCCGCGCGGTAAGCCCAGCAGCCTGGCCTCGGCCGCGCCCGCCTCGATGACCTCGATCCTCTCCTCGGCCTCACCCGGCTCGAGGCCGTAGTGCGCCCGGAGGAGCTCATACAACGACCCGCTGAGCGAATGGTCGAGAAGCCCGGGAAAGCGCGAGGCCGGGAAGGTCGCGCGCTCGAGCGAGATCGGCTCGCCGTCGGCCAGGCGCACGCGCACGACTTGGTGTGCCAGGTCACCCGGGCGCAGCCCGAGCGCAGCCGCCGTCCCCTCGTCGGCCTCGAGCGTGGCGGTTGAGATCACGCGCGCGTCAGAGGCGAAGCCCTGCCGGCGAAGGTAGGCCGGTAGGCCGGCGAGGCTGGTCAGGTCGCGCTCGACCTTGCGCTCCGCGACGAAGATGCCGCCGCCCCGGCCGCGGACGCGGCGGATCGCGCCGCCGCGCTCCAGATCCTCGAGGGCGGCGCGGATCGTCGAGCGCGAGACGCCGAGGCGCTCCGCGATCTCGCGCTCCGCGCCCAGGCGCTCGCCGGGCTGGAGCTCACCGGCGGTGATCTCCTGTCGGAGCCGATCGCGCACCGCCGCGGCGGCCGGACCGAGGCCGCCCGTCAGTCCGGCATCGCCGGAGCTCGGACCCACGCCTACTGCGCTTCCAGGGCCATGAGCGATTCCGGAAGGACCTGACCGCCGTCGATCACGATCGTCTGTCCTGTGATGTACCCGGCTTCGTCGGTGGCGAAGAACAGGGCGGCGTACCCGATGTCGGCGCCGGTGCCGAGGCGCCGCTGAGGGATCGACTCCTCCATCTTCCGCCGGTACTCGGGGCCGAGCTCGGCCAGCCCCTCGGTTTCGATGTTGCCCGGTAGCACGGCGTTGATCGTGATCCCGCTCGCTGCAAGCTCGATGGCAGCCGTGCGGATGAAGCCGAGCTGGGCCGCCTTTGTGGCCCCGTAATGCGACCAGCCTGGATAGCCGGTGATCGGTCCGGTGATCGAGGAGGTGACGATCACGCGCCCGCGGCCACTACGAGCCAGAGCCGGCATCGCCGCCTTCACGGAGAGCATCGTGCCCTTGACGTTGGTGGCGAAGATCTCGTCGATGTCCTGCTCGCTCATCGCCTCGAGGCGCACGTCGGGGAAGATGCCGGCGTTCGCGCACAGGACGTCCAGCCCCCCGAAGCGATCCACGGCCTCGGCCACCATCCGCTCCGTGTCCGCCGCCACGCTGATATCGGCCTGGATGAACGCCGCCTCGCCACCGCGAGCTCCGAGCTCCGCGACCGCGGCGGCGCCGCTCTCCGGGTCCCGGCCGACGACGGCCAACCGCGCGCCCGCTGACGCGAACACCTGGGCGATCGCCTTGCCGATGCCCTTCGTACCGCCGGTCACGAGAACGGCGCGGCCGGTTACAGGGGTGAACACATCAGCCTCCTAATGGGTCGAGAGGTAAGCCTCGGCGAGCGCGCACGTCCCCGCGGTGAATCCGGGCCCGAGCTCTGCCGCCTCGGTGGCGAAGGTGTGGTGGGATCCGATCCAGGCCACGAGCAGCAGCCGGCGCAGCATCACAAAGGTGGGAAGCTCGGCCACCGACGTCGGATCGAGCTCGGCCACCGAGCGGTAACCGCGAATCCAGGCGTCCTGCAGCTCGGGAACCCGCGGATGGTCTTCCATGAACGAGACGGTGGTCGCGAAGTCGTACATGAACCACGAGAAGCCGCAATCGTCGAAGTCGATGACCCGCACGAGCTCGCCGTCGATGAGCAGGTTGGCGAGCCGGATGTCGGCGTGGACGAGCCCATAGCGCTCGGCGTCCTGTCCGTACGCGCGAAGGCGGGCGGCGATCGTGGCGTCGAGGCGCTCGAGCAGCCGGCGCTCCTCCGCTCCCATCCCGAGGCCGTCCTGCCACGCGCCCCAGTAGCCATCTGGCCCGATCGAATGCTCGTAGTCCCAGTGCGGCCGGGTGAACCCGTTCGGATGCGACCAGCTGCGGGCATGGAGATGCATCCGCGCCGAGACGGCGCCGAGCGTCTCGAACTGGCCGACGGCAGCGGCGCCCGAGTCGAGGTCGGGCGCGGTTCCGGCCACCCACTCGAACAGGACCACGTTGCGGGCCGGCATGTCGGGGACCGACACCGAGACGACACGCGCGCCGTCGTCCGCCGCGACCACCTGCGGGGTCTCGACCACACCGTCGGCACGCAGCGCATCGAGCCACATGAGCTCGGACTCGATCTGCTGCGCGGTGCGATATCCGGGGCGGTGCACGCGCAGCGCGAAGGCGCGGCCGCTGGCCGGGTCGTCCACTCGGTAGGTGTGGTTCTCCGAGACGTTGCAGAGCGTTACCGTGGCGCTCGCCCCGAGCTCGTAACGGTCGAGCGCGCTGACCGCCAGCTCCTCTATCCGAGCCAGTTCCGCGTTCATCCTCTCCTCAGTGCTCACGCCCCGCGACCGCGCTGAGAACACGTTCGATCTCATCGCGCGCGAGCACGATATCCGACGGGTCGCCGGCGAGATAGAGCCGCCCGGCGGCGCCGATCATCGACACGCTGACCAGCGTCAGCCCCGGGGCAACCCGCTCGGCCGCGTTGGCGGCCGCGGCCGCGAACAGAGCGGGAGTCACCTCGGTGACCAGCAGCGTCTGGCCCGGCAGCAGCATCGAGGCCTCGCGGTTGCGGTTGACGATCACGGCGTGCTGGTCGGTGACCTCCTCGATGACCTCCATGTAGGTGACCCGTGGGCGGAGCGTGTCGGTCGCGCGAGCCCCGATTCCGGCGAGGATCGCGGTGCCCGCGCGGTCCACCGCCTCGGGGTCGGCGGCATGGACCTCGAGCACGCCGAACTGGCGCTCCACGAAATGGATGCCGGGCTCGACCTCGGGGACCGCCTTCAGCGCCAGGTCGATGACGCGCTCGATCGCCAGCGCGGGAGCGACCTCGACGATCAGCGCATGGTCGCCCTCGATCGGCGGATAGCCGCGCGCGCGGGTGGGCGTGCCGAGATAGGCCGCGAACTGCCGGCCCAGATCGGGCATCGGCAGATACACGCGCAGCTCAACCGGTGTCCCGGCGCGCTCGGCCACCTGGTCTCCCTCCTCAGGACTGGGTCGTGAAGTGCTTGTCGAGCTCGGGATGCGGGCGCGGGATCACGTGGACTGAGATCAGCTCGCCGACCTGGGTCGCGGTCTCGGATCCCGCCTCGGTCGCCGCCTTGACGGCACCGACGTCGCCGCGCACCACGACCGCGACGAGTCCGTCGCCGACTTCCTGGCGGGACACGATGCTGACGTTGGCGGCCTTGACCATCGCGTCGGCCGCGGCCAGCGCGGCGACGTAGCCCTTCGTCTCGACCATGCCGAGAGCTTCGTTCATGTCATGTCTCCTTTGTCGTTTCCTGGGTCTCGGACTCTCTGTCCAGCGACCCGACGATCAGAGCATCGAGCGGCGGATGCTCGGGTCCAAACCAGCCCGAGGCGACCGAGCCCGTGGCGACGAGGACGCGCTCGCCGAGCCCGCTGCCGAGGACGTCGAAGGCGACGAGCCGGGCGCCGTCGTCCGTCTGGACCTCGAGGAATGCGCCGCGGGGGATCCCGTCGACGCGCCGGGTGGCCCACACCGAACCCGTCACGGTGGCCTTCAGCATGTCCTCTCCTTTTCGATCTCGACTCCGAGCGCCTTCGCCTGGTCGCGGGCAAGCGGCGTGAGGACCGCGCCTCGTCCCAGGACGAGCCGGGCGCCCTCGTCCGCTGCCCGGCGCACGATGCGCTCGGTCACGGCCCCCTTCTCGATGCGCAGGGCCGGCGCCCCGCCGCTCGAGCGCGGTACGGGGGCGGTGGGGCGTAATGCGAACCGCACCTGTCCAGTCCGGATCGCGTGCCGCTCACGTGGGCTGTCCAGGCGCTTGGCCAGGGAGCGGACGAAGCTGTTCAGGTCCTCGTCGTTGTCGATGCTGACACTCTCGGCGCGGCCGTCTGCCGACGCGTCGTGGGAGATTTTCCCCGTATATGGGGGTTTATCTCCCACGATCTCGCCGGGAGCGGCGGGGGCGGCCCAGGTCGACGGTCGCAGAACGGCGGCCACCGGGGGTGCCGGCACCAGGGGGACGGGCTCGGGCTCGGCGGCCACAGCCTGATGTCCGTTTCCGTTTCCGCTCGCGCCCTCGGCAGGGGCGAGCGCGTCGCGCAGCATGTCGGGCAGGAGCTCACGAAGCGCTTCCCGGGCCGCCGCCCGGATCGATTCGCTGTCGCCTGCGCTCACCGTCTGCCTCCGAGCGCGGCCGTCGCCGCCTCGCCCGCGGTGCGCACGTCGGCCTCGGTACCGGTCAGATATACGCGCCCCGTGGCTCCGATCATGCGGTAGTCCACGACCTTGATCTGGGCCGCCTTCTCAGCCTCGTTGACGGCCAGGATGGCGTATGAGGCGGGCTGCATCTCGAGCACGAACAGCGACTCTCCGGGGAGGGCCATCGACCCGAGCTTGTTGCGGTTGATCAGGAACGCGTGCTGGTGGTCGAGCCGCGAGATCAGCTTGGCGGCGAGGATCGTCGGCGCTGTGGCGTCCGAGGCCACGGCGCCGAGGGCATCGAGCACGGCGTCGCTCGCCGATTCGACAGCTGCGGTGGAGCGGGAGTGGAACTCGAGGTAGCCGAATTGGCGCTCGACGACGAGGATGCCGGCCTGAGCCTCGGTGTGCTTGAGCACGATGTCGGTGAGCGGCTCGATGTCGAGGCCGGGCGCGACCTCGATCACACCGGCGGCCATGCGCGTGCGTGGGAGCCGGCCCCTGATCCAAGTTCCCAGGTAGCACATGGTCTGGGGCTGTAGCTGGTCGATGAAGATCGATGAGCGAAGCTCGGCCATTACCGCCTCACCACGTCACGTAGCTCCTCGAGGATCAGCCGGCGGAGCTCCTCGCGAGAGAGTCCGGCATCGCTCTGGGCCGCCGCGCCCGCGCCACCCGCCGGACCCGCGCCACCCGCCGGACCCGCGACCGCGGCCCGCGACGGCAGCGCCGACCAGGGCTCCAGCCCGGTGAAGTCGCCGAACGGCTCGGCCGGATCTGAGGCGTAGGCCACCTGAGTCCACTGCACCAGGTCCCGCGGCTGGAGATTCTCGGTCAGTGAGGAGCGGCCGAAGAAGCCGGTGCCTACCGTCATCGTCGGCGCCAGGAACGTGTCCAGGCCTGAGGAGCCCGTGCTGCCGGGGGCGTTGACGCTGATGCGCAGAACGTGAAGCGCCGCCCCGTAGGCCATGATCGTCCGCGGCGTGGTCGAGTGGATGACCGCCGAGTGACCGGCGCCGCCGATGCGCAGCAGCGCCCGCGCCGCGTCGATCCCGCGGCCGGCGTCCGGGACGCGCACCATTCCGAGCAGCGGGAAGAGCTTCTCGTGCGCCAGCGGCTCCTCGGGAACGATGAGCGGGAACGGAGCAACGATCACCCGGGTCCCGCGCGGCACCCGCAGCCCGGCGGCATCGGCCAGGGCGACGGCGTCCTTGCCGGCCAGGGCCGTTTCGATGCGCCCCTCGGGGTAGCAGGTCGCTCGCATTCGATCCGCACCGTCCGCGTCGAGCACCGCGCCGCCGTGCCGCTCGAGCTCCGCCACGAGCCGATCGGCGATCGCCTCCTCGGCGATCAGCGTCGACTCGTTGGTGCACAGGATCGAGTTGTCGAAAGACTTCGACTCGACGAGGCATGCCGCCGCACGCGCCGCGTCGGCACTGGCGTCCACGAACGCCGGCACGTTGCCCGGGCCGACGCCGAGCGAAGGGTTTCCAGACCTGTATGCCGCGCGGACCACGGCCGTGCCTCCGGTCGCGAGGATGAGGTCAGTCTCCGGGTCGGACATGAGCGCCTCGATCAGCGGGACCGTCGGCTCCTCGACCACCTGCAGACAGCCATCCGGCGCTCCAGCGGCGACGGCGGCACGGGCCATCACCCGGACCGCCTCGGCACAGACCTTCCGCGCCATCGGGTGGGGGGAGACCACGATCGCGTTCCGGGTCATCAGCGCGAGCAGGACCTTGAAGTAGACCGTGGCCACCGGGTTGGTGGACGGAGTCAGAGCCAGGATCACTCCGGCCGGCTTGGGAACCTCCACCAGCTTGCGCTCGGCGTCCACCCGGGCGCCGGCGAAGTCCTCGCCGCGATAGCGCTCCACGATCCCGCGCGAGCAGGCCTCATTCTTCCGGCGCTTATGCTCGGCAACTCCCATGCCGGTTTCCTCGACGGCGTCATGAGCGAACCGTTCGGCATTTTGGTATGCGGCCTCCGCCGCGGCCTCGACCACCCGCCGCGTCTGCTCGCGGTCATACAGTGCGAACGCCGTCGCCGCCCACCGGGCACGCTGGAGCATCATCCGCGCCCGCGGTGCCCCCCGCACCTCGGGCGGCATGGCGTCCCGGATCCGGGCTTCCCCGACGCTCACGCCGCGATCCTCGCTCCGGTCCGGGCGTCCTCGCGGGCGAGCTCGACAGCCACCGCCGTGCGGTCGAGGATCTCGTCCACCAGGTCGGGGCCGAGCAGGATGCCCGGCTTGAACTGGAGCACGCGTGGATCGAGCGTCGAGAAGATCGCCCACACGCCGTTCTCATACAGGTGGCGCATGACCAGCTTGGCGCCCTGGGGGTGGTCGAACTCGAGGCCCATCACAACCCCGTCCTGGCGGATGCCGACGAACCAGTCCGGGTACTGCTCCTGGATCGCGCGCAGCCCGGCGCGGAAGCGCTCGGAGATGTAGTGCACCATCGAGCGCACCTCGGGGCGGCCGCAGATCTCGAGCACCTTCAGCGCGACGATGCACCCGAGCTCGGCGCCGCCGCCCGTCGAGATGTGCCCGAAGCCGTCCTCCTTCAGCCACCGCGAGCACTCCTCGGAGACAACCGTGCACGCGATCGGATACATCCCGCCCGTGATCCCCTTGCCCACGACCATGATGTCGGGCTCGATTCCGGCCTTCGAAATGCCCCACATCTCGCCCGTGCGCATCAGCCCGGTCTGCACCTCGTCGGCGATGTAGAGCGCCCCGTGCTGCTCGCACAGGCGCTTGACGGCCCTCAGGTAGCCCGGCTCGGGAAGCGGGAAGCCATAGGTGGCAGGGATCGTCTCCATGATCACCGCGGCCACGTCGCCGGCGCGCAGCGCCGTCTCCATGGCGTCGAGGTCGTTGAACGGAACCTGGATGAACTCCTCCGGCCGATCGGCCAGGAACAGGGTCGAGAAGCGGTCGTCGCCGGTGGCCACCGCGAGGCCGGTGTGGCCGTGGTAGCCCTTGCGGATCGAGACGATCTTCCGCCGCTGGCGGGTGTGCCGGGCGGTCTTGATCGCGATGTCGACCGCCTCGCCACCACCGCTGCCGTAGATCACGCGCCGCATGTTCGGCGGACAGGTGCCCACCAGCGCCTCGGCCAGCGCCGTTCGCGCGAGGGCCGGGAAGTGGTGGTTACCAATGTCGAACCGGCCCATCGCCTGCTCGAGCGTCGCGATCAGCTCGGGGTTACGGTGGCCGAGGTTGTAGGTGCCACCGTTCAGATGCAGGTCGATCAGCCGACGGCCCGCCATGTCCCAGAAGAAATAGCCTTCGCGGCGATCGATCACCAGATCGACGCCGGCGTCCTGCCAGAACCGCGTCTTGTCCGGATTCCAGAACTCCTCGGACCGGCGGAGGAAGTCGGCCTTAGATTCGTAGGAGAAGAAGCCGTAGTCGTACATGACTTGTCCCGGGCAGCGTGCGACCATACCATTTATCTAAAAGATCGCAAGCCAATTCTGTAAAAAGATACGTGAACGTCCTGGCGCTCATCCACCACGAGGTCGCGGGCAGCGGCGTCTTCGCCGACGAGGTCAGGCGAGGCGGCCACGTGTTCGAGGAGTGGCAGCCGTCGTCCGAGCCGCTCCCCCGAGCCCTCTCCGAGTACGACGCGATCATCGCCTTCGGAGGCGGGATGCAGGTTGACGAGCACGACCGCTTCCCGTGGCTGCGGACAGCCCAGGACGTGCTGCGCGAGGCCCTGGAGCGCGAGGTCCCGACGCTCGGCGTCTGCCTCGGCGGCCAGATGCTGGCCGCGGCCGCGCAAGGCCCGGTCGGCCCCTCACCGCAGGCCGAATGGGGCTGGCGCGAGGTCGAGCTCAGCGACGCCGGCGCCGAGGATCCGCTGTTCGCAGGGCGCCCGCGGAAGTTCGAGGTCTTCCAGTGGCACTCCTACGCATTCGAGCTGCCTCCGGGCGCCGTGCCGCTCGCCAGCAGCCCCGTCTGCCTGCAGAGCTTCCGCGTCGGTCCGTCGGCCTGGGGCCTTCAGTGGCATCCGGAGGTCACGGCGGATTCGATCGCCCTCTGGGCTCGCCGCCACGTCCCGTCGCCGAACGGCGAGCCCGTGGCCATCGACCTCGAGGCCTTCGAGGCTGAGGTCGCCGAGCGGATCGCCGCCACGAACGACGACGGTCGCGCCTTGTGCGCTCGCTTCCTGGAGCTCGCTACGCGGCGTGCCGCGTGCGGCAGAAGCACGACGACTTGATCTCGATGTCCGCGGCTGCGAGCGCGCGGTCGAGCGCCGGCTTGATCGCGGACGCCTCCTCGCCACGACCGAGCCGCATCAGGCACTCGTGGTAGCCGTGCAGGCTCCAGACGTTGTTCGGGTGCTGGCAGGCGCGCGAAAGGGTCGTGTCCAGCCCGAGGTCGGCGGCGTACACGGCCGCCGCCTCCTGCGCCTCGCCCTGCTCGAGCAGCAGCGCGCCGTAGGCGTGGCGGGTGGGCTGCATCCACCCCCACGGCTCGTCGTAGGGCAGGGTGTCGTCGAGCTCGATCGCGCGGCGCAGGTGCGTCCACGCGGCGTCGTGGTTGGCCTTGCGGTACTCGATCTCGCCGTCCAACATGGCCTTGGCCACCGCCAGGATGTCGCTGGCGGTGTTGTTGAACAGGTAGCGCGTGTCCGGAACGCGCGCCGCGGCCGCCATGAACCGCTCACGCTCGCGCTCGGCCTCGCTGACCTGCTCGCTGGCCGCATGGGCGACGCCCTTGGCGTAATGCGTGAGCGCCGTGGTGACGCTGTAGAGCCCGGGGTCCCCTGGGAGCGGCTCGGCGATGATCTCGTCCCAGAGACCGAAGCGCACGAGGACGTGCAGGCGCATGGGTACGAAGCTCTCGAGCCAGTCGGCCATCGGTGGCACCTCGACGCGTAGCAGCTCCTCCGGTATCGACGCCGCGAGCGCTTCAGCGGCCTGAAGCGCAGTCGACCTGCGACCGGCGAACATCGCTCCGTAGATCCGGAAATGGTGATTGTGGGCGCGGTACAGCGAGTAGAAGTCGAGCCGCCCCGCCTCCTCGACATAGCGCTCGTCGGCCCTGATCGCGAGTTCGTTGTCGCTGATGACCCGCTCGTAGTCGCCGATCAGGACGTCGATGTGAGTGGGCATGTGAACGAGGTGGCCGGCGTCGGGCGCCCGCCCGCGGAGCGAGTTGGCGGCCTCGAGCGCGGTCTCCGGCCAGGGCGACATCTCCATCAGGTGGATGTAGAAGTGCAGTAGGCCGGGGTGCTCGCTCCCGCCCGCGAGACGCAGCGCGCGCTCGAGCACCCGCCTGGCTTCGACCGTGTGTGCGCCCTCCGCCGGCTCACCGGTCGAGAGGTCCCAGAGCGCCCATGAGGTCACGTTCATGAGCGCGTCGGCGTAGAGCGCAGCCACGTCGAGGTCATCGGGGTGCGCGGCGTACACCTCGCCCATGGCGCGGGCATATGAAGCCGTCCACTCACTCAGGTCGTCGGCGGGTTCGGCTGCCGGGTAGCGCGCCGTCAGCGCCCGGCAGAGGTCGCGCTCCACGGCCGGCCCCGAGGCTGACAGCTCGACCGCCTGGACGCTCGCCTCGTAGGCCCGCCGCAGCGAGTTGCGCAGATCCGCCTCGTCGAAGGCATCCCACTGCTTGTTGTAGTTCGGGCCCGCGGCGTAGGCGAGACCCCAGTGGGCGAGGGCGAAGTCCTCGTCGTCCGCGATCGCTCGCTCGAAGCAGCGGATGGCTTCTTCGTGGTTGAAGGCGTAGCTCCACACGAGCCCGCGGTCGAACCAGCGCTGGGCCTCGCCCGATCGAGTCGAGGTCTCGCGCCCGTAGCCTCCGAGATCGAAGCGGTAGGCGCTCACGCGAAGCCGGGTGGATGGCGGCCGGCCCAGGGCAGAGCGGTCTCGAGCTGCGCCGCCACCCTGAGCAGGATCCCCTCGTCGGGGGCCAGCATCTGCACTCCGACCGGCAGGCGCTCGACCTCGCCCAGCGGAAGCGTGATCGCCGCCCACCCGGCGGCGTTGGCCACCGCGGTCGTGCCGGTGGAGGCGAACTCGACATCGAAGAATGCGTCCACGCTCCCGCGGGAAGCCGACAGCGCCCCGGGCGCCGGCGGGAGCACGTTGAGCGTCGGGCACAGGAGCACCTCGGCGGTTGCGAAGGCTCGCGCGGCGAGTCGCGCCTGTGCATGGAGGTCGTTGACAGCGGAGAGGTGATCCACGGCCGTGAGCTCGAGGCCCTCGTTCAGCATGTCCCAGGTGACGGAGTCGAGCTCGTCGGGCTCAGGCCGGCGCCCGAGCTCTTCCAGCAGCCATGAGAACGTGCCCGCGTTGTCGACCGCGTGGATCACGGAGATCGCGCGACGCATCACCTCGCCGTCGAACGACAGCACGCCCGACTCGACATGGTGTCCCAGGTCTTCGAGGATGCGGGCGGCCTGGTCCGCGACGGCCTGGATCCTCGGATCGGCCGCGCCGGGAAAGGGCGGACGTTCGAGGCGCAGCACCCGCACGCGGCCGGGGTCGGCGCCCACCTCCTCCACGAACGGCCGGGCCGGCGGCGGCGCCGAATAGGGATCGCCGGGCGCGCTCCCCGCGGTCACATCCAGCAGCAGCGCGGTGTCCCGCACGCTCCGGGTGAGCGCGTGCTTGACGCTGAGGCCGTCGAGGGAGTGGCCCGCGGACGGCGCGAACGAGCTTCGACCCCGCCTCGGCTTCAGGCCCACGAGCCCGCAGCAGGAGGACGGCATCCGGATCGAGCCCGTCCCGTCGCTGCCTGAGGCGGCACCCACGAGGCCCGCGGCGACCGCCGCCGCGGAACCCCCGCTCGATCCGCCCGGCGAGAGCTCGCGGTTCCACGGGTTCTGGGTCCGCCCGAACAGCGCGGGCTCGGTCGCGCAGTGGTTGCCGAACTCCGCCGTGTTCGTGCGCCCGCAGATGATCAGCCCCGCCGCCTGGTAGCGCTCCACAGTCCACGCCGTCTCGGCAGCGACATGATCGCGGAGCGCACGCGAGCCCATGTGCTCGGGAATCCCGTTCTGGGGCTCGCCAAGATCCTTCAGGAGGAACGGCACGCCCGCCAGGGGCGCGTCCGCGACCGGCGCCGCGGCGGCGCGCCGGGCGGCCTCGAACTGCTCGTTTACGAGCACGTTCAGCTCGCGGTTGTCCTCCAGACGGGCGATCGCGGCGTCGACCAGCTCGAGCGCAGAGACCTGGCCGCTGCGGACGAGGGCGGCCTGCTCGGTGACGTCCTTGAACATGAGCTCTGCGGACAACGCGCGTCACTCTAACCACCGGGCAGGCCAAGCTGCCCGGGAGTTCCGGGCGGACCTCAGCGCAGCTGCCGTCACCTGGCGTCCGGCTGAACAGCGCGCGTGTCGCCCAGCTTGGGGATCGGGCGTTCGTAGCTGGTCACCGCGATGAGGTCGAGCGCGGAGGTATGTAACAGCGAGCCGGCGACGGCGCCACGGTCCGCCGGCTCGGATGTCGCCCGCGCCACGATCCGACCTGCGCTCTCCTGGACGTCCTCGAGCGCCGCCTGCGGCCACGGCTGCCTGGTGCGGGCGAGTCTGCGCATCGCCACCCCGAGCGATGCCAGCTCGTCGCGAAGCGTCGCCGGCAAAGGCTCTGAGCCCTCGATTGGTCGAGTGGCGGCGCGCGCGGTGCCGAGCACCGCCTCGGCCAGCGCGCCGAACCGGCTCAGGCGGTCTATTTCGGCTTCGACGACCGGGCGCAGGTGCCAGCGGCGGGGCGCGATCCGGACGTTTGCACCAGCCGTCGCTCGCGCGCCGGCCAGGTCCGACAGGCGCTCGTGAACCTCGGCGCCACGCGCCAGCGCCCACTCCGCACCGGGATCGATCGATCGGTACAGCATCTCGACCGCCTGCTCGACGGTCGTCGCCAGTTGTGCGAGCAGCGCAGACTCCGCGTCGTGCAGCAGCTTGAGGGGGTGGGCGGGAAACAGGCCGACGCCGAGCACCAGCGCGACGCCGCCCCCGACCAGAGCATCGATCGCGCGCTCGGCCCCGGTGCCGTGCCTGTGCAGCGTCACCACGAGGATCGCCGACGCCGCGGCCTGGTTGGCGAACATCATCCCGCCGGCGAAGAAGCCGGCGCCGCCCCCGACGGCGATCGCCAGCGTCACGAACACGATCGCTCCGAGGGCGACGGTCGACGTTGCGATCGCCGCGCTCAACAGCTCCCCGACCGCGATTCCGAGCAGGACGCCTGCGACGAGTTGCAGGATGCGGCGGAAGCGCTGGACCCGGCTGGTCGAGAGCGAGACA
>DATGJM010000076.1:0-29197 GCA_035295205.1 Solirubrobacteraceae bacterium
TGAAATGTAATGGCCCGACGGATAACCTCCTCAAAGATGCTTGATCCGCGCATCTACCGGACCGGACTGGTCGCGGTGGCGATGGCGGTGATCGTGTTCGCCTTCTCCCTCCAGGACATGCCTGGAGGGTTCGGCACATCGCTCGTGCCGGACGCGTTCAGCGAATCCCACGCGGCGGCCACGATGACCCAGCTCGCCAGCCGCTGGCCGGATCGCCGGCCCGGCAGCGACGGCGACCGGCAGCTGGCGCAGTACGTGGCGGAGCAGCTGGCAGGCGACGGCTTCCAGGTGAGCCGGGCGGACTTCAGCGCCCACACCGCCTTCGGCACCCAGGTGCTCGAGAACGTCTGGGGCACGCTGGCCGGGGCCTCTGACTCCACGATCGTGATCGTCGCCCACCGGGACGCGGCCGGCACAGGAGCTACGAGCGACCTGTCGGGCACCGCAGTCCTGCTCGAGCTCGCGCGGGTGCTGAAGGGAGAGAGCGCGCGGCACACGATCGTGCTCGCGTCGACGACCGCCACGGCCGGTGCCGCCGGCGCCGCGCAGCTCACGCGGGACCTGCCCGGTCCCGTCGACGCCGTTCTCGTGCTCGGCGACCTCGCCCCCGCGCGCGTCCATCAGCCGTTGGTGGTGCCGTGGTCCAACGGGCAGACGGTGGCGCCGATGACGCTGCGCCGGACCGTCGCCTGGGCGCTGGGAGCCCAGGGCGAGCCGGCGCCGGCGATGCCAGGGCTCGGTGGGCAATTGCTGCACCTGGCCTTCCCGCTTGCGCTCGGCGAACAGGCTCCCTTCAACGACGCGGGCATCCCGTCGGTGCTGATCTCCGGCTCGGGGGAGGAGCCTCCGTCCGCGAACGAGCTCTCGACCCCGGCTCAGCTGGCTGCCGGTCAGGCCCAGCTGCAATCCCTGGGGCGGACGGTCCTGCAGAGCGTCAACGCCCTGGACGCCGGCGCCGCGGTCCCGGCGCCCTCGACATACGTGCTCTACGACCGGAAGGTGATCCCGGTGTGGGCGATCCGGCTGCTCGCGCTCGCGCTGATCCTGCCCGTCGCGATCACCGCGCTGGACGGGCTGGCCCGTGCGGGCCGTCGCGGCTATGGGCTCGGGCGCCTGCTCGGCTGGGCGCTCTCGTGGGCTTTGGCGTTCGTGCTCGCAGCGATCGTGATCGTCCTGGCCCGAGTCGTGGGGTTGCTCTCGAGCGCGCCCGCGGGCGCCGTTCCGCCCGGCTCGGGCGGGCCCCACGGAGGTGGCGTGGCGACGCTCGTCGTGGCCGGACTGGTGGCCATCGCGGCGGTCGCGTTCGTCCGGCGCTGGCTCATGCACCTCGCCTTCGGGAGCCGGGGAAAGGGGGATTACCGCGGTGGCGGGGTGGCCGTCACGCTCGTGCTGTGCGCGGTGGCGCTCGTGATCTGGGTCCGCAACCCGTTCGCGGCTCTGCTGCTGGTCCCCGCCCTGCACTTGAGCCTGTGGTTCCTGGCCGCCGAACTGCCGCTTCCACGGGTGGCCAGGCTCGCGGGCGCCCTGCTGGGCTTCCTGGGCCCGATCGGCGCGGCCGTGTACTACGGCGTCTCCCTGCGGCTCGCGCCGTCGCAGGTGATGTGGAACGGCGTCCTGCTGCTCGCCAGGGGCCAGATCAGCCCGCTCACGGCGCTCGAATGGAGCGTCGCATTTGGGTGCCTGGTCGGCTCGCTCGTCGTGGCGTGGCGTCTCCCCGGCCGGGAGCACGAGGAGCCGGTGGCGATCACGGTGCGGGGGCCGCTGACCTACGCCGGCCCGGGATCGCTCGGCGGCACGGGGTCCGCGATCCGGAGATGAGTGCGCGCCGGCTGCTGCGCGACGTCTCCTCGGTCCTGATCATCTCAGGGCTGCTGCTGCTCCTCGACGCGGGGGTCACGCTGATCTGGCAGGAGCCGGTGACCGCGGTCGTCGCCCTCGTCCGCCAGCAGCAGATCGACCGTCGCCTGCTGAGCTACAAGACCGCGCCGCTGACGCGCTCGGACCATCATGTGCTGGTCAGCCTGCACACGCTCGAGCAGCGCGTGGCGTATCTCGCGCGGCGCGAGGAGCGACAGGCGCGCGCAGGTCAGGCGATCGGGCGGATCGTCATCCCTCGGATCGGGGTGAGCTTCCTGCTGATCCAGGGCACGGACACGGTCAGCCTCGAGAAGGGTCCCGGCCACTATCCGGGCACCGCGTTACCCGGCCTCGGACGCACGGTGGCCGTCGCCGGGCACCGGACGACATACCTGGCCCCGTTCCGCCACATCGACGCGCTCAGGCCCGGCGATCGGATCGTGCTCGAGATGCCCTACGGCCGCTTCACCTATGCGGTGCAATGGCACAGCATCGTGCTTCCGAGCGCCCTGTGGGTCACCCGCAACATGGGCTACGAGCGTCTCGTCCTCTCCGCCTGTAACCCGCTCTACAGCGCAGCGCAGCGCATCATCGTCTTCGCCCGCCTGCAGTCGATTGCACCGTCTTCATCGTTATGAATTCCGTCTATCCGGGTGATAACTCGGTCCAGCGGCCGCCCCGCCATGCCGTTAAGACCACTGTGTTCAGCAGGGAAGGGCACAGGGAGGCGCACTTGACCGGGATCAGGGACCAGATAGAACGCGGGGAGTACCACGTCGACGCCGCCGCGGTCGCCGACGCGATCATGCGCAGGCTCCGCGAGCTCGCCGACGCCCGGCCGGCGCCTCAGAACGAGTGCTCGTATCCGGACAGCGGCCCGTCCGAGTCCACAAACGCGACCCCGGGCTCGCCCTGCACCGCCGACCCGATGACCGACAGCTCGACCTCCGACGAGCTGGCGGCCAGGATCATCGCCGCGCTGCGCGGCAAGCACACGAACAACTCGTAGTCCTCACCCGCGGTGGCGGCGAACGCGGGGGCTGCAACTCCCAGCTCGCGGGCCACCTCATCGACCCCCCGTGCGAGCGGAAGCGCGCCCAGCGAGAGCTCCAGGCGCACCCGGCTGCGCCGCGCCACCTGCGCGGCGTCCGACGCGAGGCCGTCCGAGAGGTCGATCATCGCCCGGGCGCCGTGCGCCGCCAGCATCCGCCCGGCGGCGAAGCGAGGCTCGGGACGGGCGTAGCGGTCGTGTAGCGCCGCCCGCGTGTCAGCCGCGAGGCGACTGCCGGCGCGGCCCTCGAGGATCGCCAACCCGGCTCCGGAGCCCCCCAACGAGCCGGTCACGCACACCTGGTCTCCCGGCCGGGCGCCGTCGCGGCCCACGAGCGCGCCGGGGTCCGATGCCCAGCCCGTGACCGTGAACGAGACCGTCAGCGCCGGCGCCCGGGTCACGTCCCCCCCGGCGATGCTGACGCCGTGCCGGCGCGCCAAATCGCGCGCGCCCTCGGCCAGCTCGAGTATTTCCGAGGTCTCGCTCCCGGGCGGGATCCCCAGCGCCAGGTACGCCTCGCCGGGCTGGGCGGCCATCGCCGCCAGGTCGGACAGCGCGGCCGCCAGCGCGCGGTGGCCGATCTCGCCGGGCGTCAGCTGCCCGTGTCGGAAGTGCACGCCGTCCACCATCGTGTCGACCGAGGTGATGGCGAAGCGGCCCGCGCGCACGACCGCAGCGTCGTCTCCGATCGAGCGCAGCACCCGGGCCCCGGGTCGTCCGAATACCTCGTGCAGCCGGTCGATCAGCTCGAGCTCGCGCAACGGCGGGCCCAGGCGCCGCTACCGGTGGCGGTAGACGATCCGCGCGCGGTCGAAGTCGTAGGGAGAGAGCTCGACCCGCACCCGGTCGCCCGGCAGGATGCGGATTCGGAAGCGGCGCATCTTGCCGGCCACGTGGCCGAGCACGGTGCGATCCATGTTGTCGAGCTTCACGCGGAACATCGCGTTGGGCAGGGCCTCGACGACCTCGCCTTCCAGCTCGAGTTTCTCTTCCTTGGGCATGCGTTCGCGATCTCTTTTCCGGCAGCTTTCGCCAACCAGCGCTAACTGTAGCGGGGCTGGTGCGCCGTACTAGTGCTTCTTGCCGCCGCCGCCGCCACCGCCACCGCCGCCGGTGGTCGTGCCGGGACCGGTCGCCGGGCCGGTAGTGGTGGTGGTGCCCGGCACGCCGGCGCCGCCGCTCTGCGTGCCCTGGTTGTAGAGCGAGCCGTTCTTGTAGGTGCCGCCCTTGCCCTTCTTGCCCTTCTTACCCGTGCTGGTGACGGTCGGAGCCAGGTACTGCGACATCGCCGGGGAGTCGGCGTTGTAGGTGCCGGCGGTGAACGGAGTGCCGTAAAACGGATTGGCCGGCGGCGGGAAGCCACCGCAGAAGCCATGCTGGGCGGTCTTCATGAATTGAGCCCAGATCGGCGCGGCGAGCGTGCCTCCGAAGGCGTTGGGACCCATCGGCACATTGCCCTGCGGGTAACCGACCCAGACCGCGGTCGCCAGGCGCGGGGTGTAGCCGACGAACCAGGCGTTATCGAGGTTTTCGGCCGTCCCCGTCTTGCCCGCCGCCGGGCAGCCGTAGTCGGCGTTCGGGTAGCCCGTGCCACTGGTGATCACCTGCTCGAGCACCTGGGTGGCGGCGTAGGCCTCGCCGTCGGAGAACACCCGCGTGCCCTGCGGGTGCCCGAAATTGCGCACGCTGCCGTCGGCGAACACGACGTGATCGATGATCGTTGGGGGATGGTGCACGCCGCCGTCGGCCAAGGTGGCGTACGCGTCTGCCATCTCGAGCATCGTGCAGCAGCGCGTGAGGCCCCCGATCGCCTCGGCCACGAAGCCGTCCAGATGGGAGGTGATCCCCATCGCGTGGGCCGTCTGGGCGACCTTGTCCGGACCGAGGTCGGCGTCGAGCTGGACGAACACCGTGTTGTCGGATATCACCGTGGCGCGGGTGAGGTTGATCTTGCCCTGATAGGTCTCCTCGGCCGTGTGCACCGAGTACGTCGGCTGGCTCGGCAACCAGCCCGGGTTCAGCTGGCGCGAGATGTAGTAGGTCGAGTTCGGGTCGCCCTGCATGTCGTGGATGAGCGTCATCAGCACGAACACCTTGAACGCCGAACCCGTCTGACGCTCGGCCATGACCGGATAGAAGAACTTGGTCCGGTTGTACTGCTCGGTGCCCGCCAGGGCGACGATGTGGCCGTTGGTGGGATCGACGCTGGCCAGCGCGGCGTTGATCTGTCCCGGACCTCCGTGCTCGTGGGAGAACAGCGCGTCCCGGGCGAGCTGCTGGTCGTGGAGGTTGATCGTCGTGTAGACCTTCAGCCCGCCCTCGGCGACGGCCTTGGCACCCAGGTCCGCCACGAGCTGGCTCTTCACGTAGTCGAAGACGTAAGGCTCGATCGGCGTGCCGGTGTAGGCAGGGTCTGAGTGCACCTGAAGCGGCGCGTTGTCAGCTGCGACGGCCTGGTCATAGCTGATGTAGCCCGACTTCAGCATCGCGTCCAGCACCTCGTGGCGGCGCTGGCGGGCCTGCACGGGATCGAAGAACGGGTTGTAGCTCGTCGGCAGCTGCGGCAGGCCGGCGAGCAGAGCCATCTGGGCCAGGTCGAGCTTCTGGACCGGCCGGTTGAAGAAGATCTCCGCGGCGGCCCCGACGCCGAGCGCGGTCTCGCCGTTGACCGTCCCGTATGGCACGACGTTCAGGTACTGGTCGAGGATCCACTGCTTGGGGTGGTGGGCCTCGAGCTGCATCGCCAGCTTGGCCTGCTCGATCTTGTACTTGATGTTCCGCTGGGCGCGGAGCTGTGGCTGCAGGTAGAGGTTGTCGACGAGCTGCATGGTCAGCGTGGACGCGCCCTGCAGCGACTTGCCGCCGGAGAACACGTCCTTGATGCCGGCGCGCAGGATGCCCTGGTAGTCGAGGGCCCCGTGATGCCAGAAGCGCCGGTCCTCGATCGCGACCGTCGCGTCCTTGAGCAGCGCCGGGATCTGCTCGTCGGTCACCTCCACGTGGACGTTGTCAGCGTGGATGTAGCCGAGCAGCGTGCCGTCGGCGGCATAGATCGCCGACACCGTGTGCGGCGTGCGGGCCTTCAACGAGCTGAGGTTGGGCGCCGAGTCGGCGACCGCGACCACCCAGCCCACCGCGCTCAGCGCGCCGACGATCAGAGCCGTGATCATCAGGCCGACGCCCATCAGCATGGCCCGCTTAACGGGATGGCCGCGGTGCTTGGTGCGGCGTTTCTGTCGTTCGCGACGTGACATGGAAGAACCCGGCGAGGGGCGCAGACGCGGGCCCGGACAGCTGGGAGTGTACCCGGGGCCCTGTTTCGGTCTGGCGGGTTAGGGTCCTGCCGTGGTCTCGACGATCCTCCTCGACTCCCTCGGGACTCTCGTCGGCCTGCGACCGCCCGCGCCGGCGCTGCGATCGGTGCTGGCCGAGCGCTTCGGCCTGCGGCTCGAGCCCGACGCCGCAGAGCAGGCGCTCGCCGCCGAGATCGCGTACTACCGCGCCCATCTGCAGGAGGGCCGCGACGCCGCGAGCGTGGCCGCGCTGCGTACGCGCTGCGCCGAGGTGCTTCGGGCGGCGCTCCCTGCCTCGCCCGTGCTCGAGGCGGTCTCGCCCGCCGAGATGACCGAGGCGCTCCTGGCGTCGCTGAGGTTCGAGCCGTATCCCGACGTCGCGCCCGCCCTCGCGTCGGCGCGCCGCCGCGGGCTGCGCCTGTTCGTGGTCAGCAACTGGGACGCCTCGCTCCCCGACACGCTCTCCCGGGCCGGGCTGATCGGCCTGGTCGACGGTGTCGTCACCTCGGCGCGGGCCGGCGTCCGCAAGCCGGACCCGGCGATCTTCGAGCAGGCCCTCGCGCTCGCCGGAGTGACGCCCGCGCAAGCCCTCCACGTCGGCGACAGCCCGGTCGAGGACATCGACGGTGCCCGCGCGGCGGGGCTGCGGGCCGTGCTCGTGCGGCGCGATGGGAGCCCCGGACCCGCTGGAGTCGAGACCATCACGGGCCTGGAGGAGATCGAGCGCCTGCTCGGTCGAGTCGGTTAGCGACCATTAGCCTTGCCGCAGATGTGGAGCGCCCCGCCCGAACAGCACCCGCCCGGCGATGACGAGCACCCGCCCGATGACGACGACCGGCCCGCCGGCGTGGACGATCCCAGTTCCGAGGCCGACGACATCCCGCCCTGGCCGGTGTGGACCGTCCCAGCCGGGCTGGGACTCGGGCTGGCGCTCACGCTGCTGACGGGTTCGATCGTGCTGGCGATCGGCGCGGCCTCGGGCGCCAGCCTCTCGAACGAGCCGCCGGCGGTGAACATCGCCGAGAGCGTCGCCCAGGATGCGTCGTTCGTCGCCGCGGCGCTGGCCTTCGCCGTGTTCATGTTCCGCGCGCGCCCGGCCGACTTCGGCTTTCGCCGCGTGCCGATCGGCCTCGCGGTGGGGCTGTTCGTGACCGCGGGCATCGGCTACTACGTGATCAGCTACTTCTACACGGTCGCCCTGAACATCCACGGCCGTGACACGCTGCCGAGCGGCTTCGGGGTGAACAGCAGCACGGCGGCGCTGATCGCCACGACGATCTTCGTCTGCCTGGTGGCGCCGATCGCCGAGGAGCTGATCTTCCGGGGCTTCATCTTCGGCGCCCTGCGCCGCATCCGGCTGCGCATCGGTTCAAACGACCTCGGCACGTGGGTGGCGGCCGTGATCACCGGTGTGCTGTTCGGCGCCGCCCACGTCGGCGGCACGGCCACGGCGGGCCAGCTCGTCCAGCTCGGGTTCCTGGGCTTCGTGCTGTGTCTGCTGCGCTGGCGGACGGGCTCGCTGTATCCCGGGATGGCGTTGCACAGCCTGAATAACGCACTGGCCATCGGCGTCAGCGAGCACTGGCCCGCGCTGGGCGTGATCGGCCTGATCGTGGGCGCTGTGGCGGTCGTGTGCACGATCACCGCGCCGCTCGCAGCGCCGCCACTTCCAGCGGCCGTTGGCGGCGGCTGAGATACTGCGCGCCATGAGAGGCCGCTTACTCCTCGGCACGTTGCTGATCTTCGGTGTGCTGGCGCCGGCCGCGTGGGCGACGAGCGTGAAGCCGCCGCACGCCTCCTCCAAGCTGTCGATCCAGGGCGCGTTCTCGGTCCAGCGCCAGACGGTGACCGTCGTTGGGCGGCCCGTGACCGTTGCCGGGACCGTCAGGCCCTACGTGCCGGGCCAGTCGGTGATCGTGCGGGCCTACGTCGGAAGGCAGCTGATCTCCCAGCGCCGACTGGGGGTCCGAGCCTCCCACGGCGGGAGCTACGGCTATTACTCAGAGCAGCTGGGCAGCCCGATCGCCGGTCAGGTCTCGATCGTGGCCACTCACAGCGCCACCTCCCTGCTGGGAGCGTTCCGAGCCACGCAGGGATTCGGCGCGCTCGACTCCGCGGTGGGATTCGGCGCCACGGGCCGCTTCGTCGAGCTCCTGCAGCAGCGCCTGGCCGCGCTTCACTTCTACATCCCGCAGACCGGGGTCTACGACCAGGGCACGGGGCTGGCGCTCGACGCCTACCACCGCCTGCTGCGCTGGGGCACCTACCAGACCCTCGACCATCAGACCGTGACCTGGCTGCTGAACGGCTGGGGCGCCTTCAAGGTCCGCTACCCGCGTGACGGCCGCCACGCCGAGGGCAACCTCTCGATCCAGCTGCTGGCGCTGATCGACCACGGCGCGGTCCAGCGGATCTACCCGATCAGCTCGGGCAAGCCGTCGACGCCGACGATCCTCGGCCGCTTCCAGGTCTACAGCAAGGTCCCCGGCTATCTGCCCGACGGGATGTACTTCTCGAACTTCTTCATCGGGGGGTACGCGATCCACGGCTATGACCCCGCGCCCGACTATCCAGCCAGCCACGGCTGCATGCGCGTCCCGATCGTGGACGCGATCTCGATCTACGACTGGTTGCGGATCGGCAACCGCGTAGACGTGTACTACGGCGGCTAGGCCTTTTCCTGCGCGAACCGCGCCAGGTAGCCCAACCCCAGCCCATACACCAGCAGCGCCACCGCGGCCGGGAAGCCGTGCGTCACCCAGTCGTTGTTCGAATGCACGAGGGAGGCAAAGGGCGAGGTCAGCGTGTGGGCGGCGTGATCGACGAACGCCCGCGGCTGCCCGTGGTGGACCACCGCCGGCGCGGAGGTCGAGGCGGGCGCCCCGGCCACCAGCTCGTTCTGCTGGTGCTTGGAGGCGCCTGCGATCTGGTCGCGGGCGAAGAACACGAACGACGCCGCGACGAGCGTGCAGCAGACAACGGAGGCGAAAACCAGCGCGCGGTGTACCACGCGGCACGTATCGGCCGTCACGAGTCATAACATGAGTCCCGTGCACACATCGACCGCCGCGCGCTCGCAGCTGATCTCCGAGCTCCGCGAGCACGCCTTGGTGATCGGAGAGGTGAGGCTCACCAGCGGCCGTCTCGCGCACTACCTGATCGACGCCAAGCGGGCGATCCTGCGCCCCGCGGGTTTCCACGCCCTGGCCGAGCTCGTGGCCGACCAGGCGCGGGCGTGGGACGCCACAGCGGTGGGCGGGATGACCATGGGCGCCGACCCGATCGCATGTGCCGCGCTGGCGGGCGGGGCCGACGTCAAGGCCTTCTTCGTGCGCAAGGAGGTCAAGGAGCACGGCCTCTCGAGGCGGATCGAGGGGCCGCTGCTCGAGCCGGGCGAGCGCTGCATGCTGGTCGAGGACGTCGTGACCACCGGCGGCTCGACGATCCGAGCTCTCGAGGCGCTGCGTGACGAGGGCCACGACGTGTGCGGCGTGCTCGCGGTGTGCGACCGCCTGTCCGGCGGCGCGGAGGCGATCGAGGCCGCCGCCGGCGCTCCGTTCCTCGCGCTGACGACGATCGACGACGTCTATCCCGAGCGCCCCGACCGCGCCTAGAGAGGGCAGCTGCCGTGCAGCGCCTGGACCGTCCACCCGTGCCGGTGCGGCCAGATGATCACGATCGGCCGTCCCGACGCGACGGCGGGCGCGACCTTCCAGCCGATCTTCACGACGTTGATGTGCATGTACCAGGCGAGCGTCGTCTGATACTCGAGCAGGGTCAGCGGCTCACCGCAGGCCAGCAGCCGCGAGGCGCCACCCGCGCGGGATATGGTGCCCGGCAGACTGTTGATCAGCGCGGTTCGCACCCGCTGGGCGCGCAGATCGCGTAGCTCCCCGCGGGAGCGCGACACTGCAGCCGGTAGCAGCCCGACGATCACGGCGGCCGCGACCACCAGCCCGGCCGCGCCGGCGAGGCTCGCCACCCGCGGCGGGTCGGCCAGCAGGCGCCCGACCGCAACCCCGGCGAGCACGATCATCACCGCACCCGCCTCGAACATGTAGCGGGTCAACCCTGGCCATCCGTGCAGCGCGAAGGCGACCTCGACGAGCACCCAGGCCACCGCGCCGGCGGCAAGCACGAGCGTCGCGCGGTCCCGTCGCAGGACCGCGAGCGCCAGCGACAGCAGCGCGGCCAGCTCCAGCGCCGTCTCGTGCATGTCCAGGAAGCGATCGATCGTTCCAAGCACACGGTCGCTGCGCAGGCGACGGCCGCTGCCCATCGCGTTGTTGGCGGCCACGAACGGCGAGCGCGAGGTCAGAGCGGGGATCCCGAACCACAGAAGCGCCACCGCCGCCACCCCGCCTCCCACCAGCCGGGGCGAAAGCCACCCCCCACGCCACCCCCAGACCACGTACAGCGCGAGGAACGGCCAGACCTCGGGCCGGCCCAGGGCGGCGAGGCACCCGCAGGCGAAGGCCAGCCGCCGCCGGCCGCTCAGGTGGGCGTCGATCGCACCCAGGCACAGCGCGACGATCATCGGGTCGGACTGGGCGCTCAGGATGTAGTGCGGGTAGTCGCGGACCCCGAGCAGCGCTGCGCCGGCGAACGCGCCCGCCACCCAGGCCGCCCAGCGCCGTTCCGGCGGCGCGCTCGTGAGCCGGTAGGCGATCCGTGCGGCGAACACCACTCCGCCCAGCGAGACGGCGACGACGGTGATCATCCACAGCCACAGCTGGTAGTGGCCGAACACCGCGTAGGGCAGCGTGAACAGGTACGGCAGCGGCTTCCAGGACGGCGCCGCGTTCGTGTTCAGCGAGCCGGAGACCGTCTGGCGCCCCCACACCATCCAGCCGAAGGGGTCGAATCCCGGCCGCGTTCGTGCCCAGAGCACGATCGCGGTCGAGAGCACGACCAGGCCCGCTGCGATCAGAAGCGGCCGCTGTAGCGACTCCCGGGACACCGCCGGGCGCCGGCCGGGGCGCTGGGACGGTGCGGCTGCCGTCGGCGTCGAGATGCTCAATGCCGGATCAGGACGCCGCCGGGATGTCCTGGCGTGAGCACGTATTCGGCGTGCAGCGCCTGACAGCGGGCGACCTGCGACGGACGTGTGTGCCAGGGGACGACGGCCCAGCCGCCGTGGACCAGCGGCGAGAACAGCACCTTCGGGATCGGCCTTCGCAGCTCGATCTTCTCGATCGCCTGCTGAAGGCCGCCCACCGAGCCCACGTTCGTGTGGTAGAGCCAGGCCAGCGCGCTGACGTAACCCACGTCGGTCACCGGCTGGCCGCAGTTACGGATGTGCCGCGAGCCTCCGAGCACGTCGGTGGTCGTCTGGAGCAGGGCTATCTCGTGGGTGCGGCCGCGTTCGTGGCGCAGGTCCTTGCGCTCGTTGCGGAGCCTCGCAACCGCCCCGGGGACCAGGGCCAGCAGCAGGATGGCCACGACCGGCACGCCCGTCCACCGCGGCAGGCCGACTCGAATCCGCGGCAGCTCGATCAGCGCCCAGCCGACGGCAACGCCGGCCAGCACGGCGCTCACGCCCGCGACTTCGAACATGTAGCGGGGCAGCGCCGGCCAGCCATGGAAGGCGAAGGCGATCTCGATGATCACCCAGACGACGACGCCCGCCGCCAGCGCCAACACGGCGAACTGGCGCCGCACCGCCGCGACTGCGACCGCGCACAGCGCCGCGATCCAGACCGGCAGGTACTCGAGCTCGGTGAAGCGGCCGATCGTCCCGAAGACGCGGTTGCTGCGAAGCGCGCGGGGGGACAGCTTGGCCAGCTGGCCGGAGATGTTCGGGCGCCCGTTCGTGATCCATGGAATGCCGAACCACATGAACGCGATCAGCGCTGCGCCGGCGATCAGCATCCAGCGCATGCGCGGCACCTTGAGCCACGCCCACAGCCCGAACAGGCCCAGAAACGGCCACACCTCGGGCCGTCCCAGCGCCGCCAGGACCCCGAGCACCAGCGTCCAGCGGTAGCGGCCGATCAGGAACATGTCGATCGCGGCCAGCACGAACGTCACGAGCATCGGGTCCGATTGGGCGCTGAGGATGTAGTGCATGTAGTCCTCGAGGCCGAGCACGGCCAGCCCCGCGAACACAGCGGCCACCAGCGCCGGGCCGCGGCGCACGGGGTCCTCGCCGTCCAGCAGTCGGAAGGTGATCCGCCCGGCGAAGATCGCGCCCGCGAAGGACACCGTCGCGGCGGTGATCATCCACAGCCACATCTGGTAGTGCCCGAACAGCGCGTATGGGACCGTGAACAGGAACGGCAGCGGTTTCCACGACGGAGCGCCGCCCAGGTCCAGGTGGCCATGCAGTGTCTGATAGCCCCAGACGAGCCAGCCGTACGCGTCGTAACTGGGCCGGGTCTTCGCCCACACGACGATCCCCGCGCAGCCCACCACGAGCAGCGCCGCGACGATCCACCACGTGCGCTCGCGCAGGGGTCTGCGCAGCGACCAGCGCGCCGGTTCGGCCGCCGGGGGGAGATCGACGGTTGCCTGCCCCGCGATCGGCCGTGCTTCTAGCCTGCTCTCGGACACGAGGAAGCGCGGACGGTAGCACCCGGCTTCTAAGGAACCCCTCAGGTGCCCCCGGCAGGAATCGAACCTGCATCCCGCGCTTAGGAGGCGCGTGCTCTATCCATTGAGCTACGAGGGCGCGCGGCAAGCGTAGGCCACGAAGACCGCAAAAGTTGGCCGCCCGTTAATCCAGGATGCACGGCGGCGCGTGTTCTGGTAGACCATTCGGAAGACTCCTGGGGAGGAGTCAGCAGAGCCTCCTGGGGAGGAGACTGGGACGTGGTGCTGAAAACCGAACACCGAGTATGAGCGTCGGCGCTTTTGACCCGAGCGTCGAGGGCGCGGCCGCAGCCGATGCCGTCTCGATCGCGGCGGGCGAAGTAGAAGCCCGCTCGCCACTGCAGCTGTTCTGGCGGAGATTCCGCTCGGACCGCGTGGCCATGGGTTCGGCGATCATCATCGTGCTGCTGATCCTGATGGCGATCTTCGCCGGACCGATCACCAGCATCCTCGGACTCCCCGGTCCGAATACCGAGAACATCAACCTGACCGACGCGTTCGGCACGCCCCTGGGACCGACCAGCGGCCACCCCTTCGGGGTCGACCCGCTGGGCGAGGACGTCCTCTCCCGCGTCATCTACGGCGCCCGGGTCTCGCTGGAAGTCGGGATCATCGGCACCTTCCTGTCGACCTTCCTGGGAGTCGTGGGCGGCCTCGTGGCCGGCTACTACGGCGGCTGGGTCGACACTCTGCTATCGCGCATCGCCGACGTCGTGCTGTCGTTCCCGATCCTGATCCTGGGACTCGGCATCGCGTCGGCGTGCTCGGTGAATGGCTGCCTCGGCGGCCTGATCACGCCGGGGGTGACGACGATCATCTTCATCATCGTCATCTCCGCCTGGACCTACATCTACCGGATCACGCGAGGACAGGTCCTGTCCCTGCGCGAGAAGGAATTCGTGGAGGCCGCCCGTTCGCTCGGGGCCTCCAACCGCCGGATCATGTTCCGGGAGATCCTCCCGAACCTGATCGCGCCCGTGATCGTCTATTCCAGCCTGCTCATCCCGAGCAACATCCTGTTCGAAGCGGCGCTGTCGTTCCTGGGAGTGGGCATCCGCCCGCCGACAGCGAGCTGGGGTTCGATGATCGCGGACGCGAGCGACAAGTTCACCATCGAATGGTGGTACATGGTGTTCCCGGGAGCGGCCCTGCTGATCACGGTGCTGGCGTTCAACCTCGTCGGCGACGGTCTGCAGGACGCACTCAACCCCAAGGCCGACAGGTGAACGGCAAACACAACAGAGGAGGAAGCATGAAGTCAGGGACTAAGACCCTGGCGATGGTCGCTGCTATCTGCGGCCTGGTACTCGCACTTGCTGCCTGCGGAAGCAGCGGCAATAACAACTCCACGTCCAGCTCGGGCAGTGGCAGCACGAGCACGTCGAGCTCGAGCGGTCCAAAGCCCGCCCAGGACGGCTCCGGACAGACCATAACCGGGGGCACCAAGGGAGGCGTGCTGAACGTCGTCCAGCACGAGGACTTCCAGCATCTCGATCCGGGTGAGAGCTACTTCTCGCTCGACTACGAGGTGATCTATCCCACGCAGCTCACGCTGTACCTGTTCCCGCCGAACAACTCGACGTCGGTGATTCCGAACCTGGCAGCGGCTCTGCCGACGATCACCGATGGCGGCCGCACGGTGACCGTGCACATCCGTCATGGCGTCAAGTTCAGCCCGCCGGTCAACCGTGAGGTGACCTCGGCTGACGTCGCCTATGCGATCGAGCGCGGCGCCAATCCGAACGTCGCCAACCCGTACTTCCCGGCGTACTTCAACTACATCGTCGGGGCGAGCAAGGCCAACGGCGGCCCGATCTCCGGCATCTCCACGCCGGACAAGTACACGATCGTGTTCCACCTGACCGGCACCTACGGCTCCTTCTTCGAGGGCGCCCTGTCGCTGCCGCTCAGCGCCCCGGTGCCGAAGGACTTCGCGGCCCCGCTGGACGCGAAGAAGCCGACGGCCTATGGCTCGACCTATCTTGCGGACACCGGTCCGTACATGATCAAGGCCGACCCGAAGACCGGCAAGTTCATCGGTATCGGCTACCAGCCCGGTAAATCGGCGACGCTGGTGCGCAACCCGAACTGGAATCCGAACCTGGGTCTCCCCCAGCCGGCCTACCTGGACCAGATCAACATCAACATCGGCGGCGACCCGAACGTGATCGGCCGTCAGGTGCTGCAGGGTTCGCACCTGGTCAGCGGCGACACGCCGTCCAACACGATCGTGAAGCTCGCCTATCAGAACTACTACAACCAGTTCTTCGCCGTGCCCGGCGCGGCGATCAACTACGTCGCTCTGAACAACGCCAAGGGCCCGTTCGCCAACGTGAACGTGCGCAAGGCGTACTGGGCGGCGCTTGACCGCGAGGCGATGGTCAAGGTGGCCGGCGGCACGATCGTCGGTGCTGTGGCCACGCACTTCATCTATCCGGGCTCGGCTGGTTACCAGCAGGCCGGCGGTGATGCGGGTCCGCAGGTCGACTACAACATGTACCCGCAGGGCAACATGACGGTCGCTGAGAAGTACATGAAGCTCGCTGGCTACCCGAGTGGCAAGTACACCGGTAGCGCGGTGATCAAGGTTGTCGGCTCGACCGGTGACCCGGCTCCGCAGGAGGCAGCGATTGCAAACCAGGCGGCGTTGGCGCTCGGCTTCAAGACGAACTTCAACACCGTCGACCAGCCCGTCATGTACGGCAAGTACTGCGGCGTGCCCAAGGCCGAGATCGATGTCTGCCCGAACGTGGGCTGGATCCGTGACTGGGCCGACCCGCAGACGCTGCTGGATCCGACGTTCGCCGGATACAACATCGTCACGACGAACAACTCGAACTGGTCGCAGGCCAACTGGCAGGACGGCCCGTACGGACCGCACCCCGGCAAGGCGACGACCCCGATCGACATCGCCATGAAGGCGGCTGAGGGGACCGTTGGCGACTCGGCTCGTGCGGCCGCGTGGGCCAAGGTCGACCAGATGCTGGTTGCTGACGCGGTGGCCGCACCGTGGAACTTCGTCAAGCAGCCGCAGATCGAGTCCAAGGACGTCAACGGGATCCTGGATCTCTGGAACGTCGGCTCGTTCGACTACGCCTGGACCTGGCTGAAGTAAGGCGAGAAACCAATAGCGGGGTCCCCGCATGATGCGGGGGCCCCGCGCCCTACTTCCGAAAGAGTCAACCCGTGCTCCGCTACATCATCCGCCGCCTGCTGTGGGGCATAGTCCTGCTGTTCGCGGTGATCGTGATCACGTTCGCGATCTTCTACCTGCTGCCGAACGTCAACCCGGCAGTCCTGCGGGCTGGACGCACGCCGTCCGTCCAGGTGATCAAGGAGATCGCGCACGATCTCGGGATCGACAAGCCGGTGTACGTGCAGTTCTGGCTGTACCTCAAGCGCCTGATCCTGCACTTCGACCTTGGCTACAGCTATTACTCCAGCGCCTCGGTGAAGAGCCTCATCTTCGACCGCCTGCCGGCGACGATCTCGCTCACCGTGGGCGGCGTGATCATCTGGATGTTCTTCGGCGTGGCGGTGGGGATCATCTCCGCCATCAAGCGACGCACGCTGCTGGACCGCGCCACGATGGGCGTCTCGCTGGCCTTCGTCTCCGCGCCCGCCTACTGGCTGGGTCTGGTCGCGCTGTTCCTGTTCGCCGGGGACATCGGCAAGTTCCCGATCTCGATATTCCACGGTGCCGGCAGCTACACCGGTCTCACCAACAGTCCGCTCAACTGGCTTCAATCGCTGCTCCTACCCTGGTTCACGCTGGCCGCGACGTCGGCCGCGATCTACGCCCGGCTCGTGCGCGGGAGCCTGATCGACGTGATGGGTGAGGACTACATCCGCACAGCCCGCGCCAAGGGCCTCCCCGAGCGCCGGGTAGTGTTCAAACATGGACTGCGCTCGGCGATCACGCCGGTGGTCACCGTCCTGGGGCTCGATACGGCGATCCTGCTCGGAGGCGCGGTGCTGACCGAGTCGGTGTTCGACATTCCGGGCATCGGGCGGTTGAATTACGACGCCATCCAGCACTCGGACTTCCCGATCGTCCAGGGCACCGTTCTGCTGGCGGCCCTGTTCATCGTCGTGGCCAACATCGTCGTCGACATCCTTTACGCGTACCTCGATCCGCGAGTGCGGTACACGTGAGCCTGCTCGACGTTCAGGACCTCCGGGTCGTCTTCCCGACCTCGGACGGGCTTGTCCACGCCGTCGACGGCATCAGCTACTCAATCGACGCCGGGCGCACGCTCGGGATCGTGGGCGAGTCCGGCTCGGGCAAGAGCGTGTCCTCGCTGACGATGCTCGGTCTGACCCGCCTCTACGGCGCGAAGATCGAGGGCAAGATGATCTTCGAGGGCAACGACCTGGTGCAGATGTCGGACAAGGACCTGCGCAAGGTCCGCGGTAACGACATCGCGATGATCTTCCAGGACCCGCTGTCCTCGCTGCACCCGTTCTTCAAGGTCGGCAAGCAGCTGATCGAGGCGATGCAGATCCATCGCGACATCTCGAGGGCCGACGCGCGCGGCCGCGCGGTCGAACTCCTCGCGCTCGTGGGCATCCCGGATCCCAAGCGCCGGGTGGATCAGTATCCGCACGAGTTCTCGGGAGGCATGCGCCAGCGGGCGATGATCGCGATGGCGCTCGCCAACGAGCCGAAGCTGCTGATCGCCGACGAGCCCACGACTGCGCTGGACGTGACCGTGCAGGCACAGATCCTGGCGCTGCTCTCGGACCTCCAGAAGCGTCTCGGGATGGCGATCATCATCATCACCCACGACCTCGGCGTGGTGGCCGAGATCGCCGATGAGATCTGCGTGATGTACGCGGGCCGCGTCGTCGAGCGCGGGACGGCCGAGCAGATCTTCCACTCCCCCCAGCATCCATACACCTGGGGCCTGCTGAAGTCGATCCCCCGCCTGGACGGCAGGCGCGATGAGGAGCTCGTGCCGATCTCGGGCCGTCCGCCCAGCCTCATCAACCGGCCGAGCGGCTGCCACTTCCATCCCCGGTGCCCCTACGCCCAGGAGGCGCACAAGCGCATCGACCCGCGGCTCGAGCCGGTGGCGAGCGATCCCGGGCACTCCGTCGCCTGCCTGCTCGCGGCTCCGACGCGTCAGCGAATCTGGGAGCAGCTGCAGGCCGGGGCTGAGCCCGAGTCCCTCGTCCATCTGGCTCGCTCCGAGTCGCCGGCGGTGGCCAGCGAGGCGGGCTCGTGAGCACGTCGTCGGGCGAGAAGCTGATCGAGGTCCGCGACCTCGTCAAACACTTCCCGATCAAGCGGGGAATCGTCATCCAGCGCCAGATCGGCGCGGTGAGGGCGGTCGACGGCGTCTCCTTCGACGTCTACCGCGGCGAGACGCTCGGCCTCGTGGGCGAGACCGGCTGCGGCAAGAGCACGACGGCTCGGCTGCTGATGCGCCTGCTCGATCCGACGAGCGGGGAGATCCTGTTCGAGGGCGAGGACATCGCCAAGCGCGAGAAGGAGTCGCTGAAGGCCCTGCACCGCGACATGCAGATGATCTTCCAGGACCCCTACTCGTCCCTGAACCCTCGTAAGACCGTGGGCTCGATCATCGCCGACCCGTTCGTCATCCACGGCCTGCACCCCGGCGAGGGCGAGCGCAAGCGCAAGGTGCAGGAGTTGATGGATCGCGTGGGGCTGAATCCCGAGCACTACAACCGCTACCCCCACGAGTTCTCGGGCGGTCAGCGTCAGCGCATCGGCGTGGCCCGAGCGATTGCGCTGGAGCCCAAGATGCTGGTGGCCGACGAGCCGGTCTCAGCGCTCGACGTCTCGATCCAGGCCCAGGTGCTGAACCTGCTTCGCGACCTGCAGCGCGAGATGGGGCTCACATTGATCTTCATCGCCCACGATCTCTCGGTCGTCCGACACATGTGCGATCGCGTGGCGGTGATGTATCTG
Source organism: Solirubrobacteraceae bacterium (assembly GCA_035295205.1). GTDB lineage: Bacteria > Actinomycetota > Thermoleophilia > Solirubrobacterales > Solirubrobacteraceae > Palsa-465. The sequence continues at coordinate 18,728 of DATGJM010000076.1, forward strand.
GGCAAGATCGCCGAGGTCGCAGACGGAGACTCGCTCTATGGCTTCCCCCGCCATCCCTACACGGGCGCGCTGCTCTCAGCCGTTCCGGTGCCGGACCCGACCGGGGGCAAGCGCGAGCGTCAGCTGCTCACGGGCGACGTGCCGAGCCCGGCCAACCCGCCGTCGGCCTGTCGCTTCCACACGCGCTGTCCGAAGGCCCAGGAGGTCTGCTCGCAGGTCGAGCCGGTGCTCGAGGACAAAGGCACGGGCAATCTTGCCGCCTGTCATTTCCCGCTCAGCCTCGACGAGGTGAGGCGCCTCCTGCCGGCTGCGCTGGCGGGGATTCAGGCTTCGTCGGACTCGAACGGCTCGGGCTCTGATTCGGTCGCGGGTTCCGAGGATGTATCGGAGTCGCCCGCCTCGCCCTCGTCGTCCTCGACGTAGAGCGACTCGGCGGCCAGGAGATCGCCCGAGGAGCTCCAGAGCTTCACGTCCAGGTAGTCGGAGCGGTAGTTGTCGGGCGCCACGAGCGTGAAGCGCTCCTGAACGAGCGCGCACTGATCGACGGCCAGGTTCGCCAGCTCGGCCGTGACGAGCGCTCCGCCGGCGACGAGCGGCACTCCCCAGACGAGCGTGATATCGGCCGCCCTGCCCTCCTCGCCGCGCCAGCGACCGATGACGTCGTCTGAGAGATCGAGCTTCCAGTCCGGGTTGTTCTCGGCCAGCTCGGCGGTGTAGTCGGCGCGAGCCTCGAAGTCCGTGGGGCCAGCCGCGCCCTCGGCGAACGAGACGTAGCCGAACACCTCGTAGCCGGCTGAGGTGCGCGCGACGGCCGGGATGTAGGTCCGGCCCGAGTAGGTCCGATCGGGGAACCAGGCGACCTCGCCCGGCTCGCCGAGCTCGTCCTCGACGTCCGGGGCGTCGCCCAGAGCGCGGACCGCTCCGAGGAAGTGCCCGGCCAGCGTGTCCGCCCAGCGCCCGTAGGGCAGGCCCTCCTGGGGCGGCTCGGCGGCGAAGCTGATGACGAAGCGGTCGGTGGGCGGCATCGCGGCGGGAGCCTACTCGTTCGCGTCCGCGCGGTGCGCGAGACTCGCCCGCGTTGCTCGCTCACCGGCTCACGGACACCGCCCACCTGCGGCTGCTCGAGGAACGAGACGCCTCCGAGCTCTACGCCCTCATCGACCGTAACCGCACCCATCTGTCGCGCTGGATGCCGTGGGCGGCCGGCCAGACCGAGGCCGGCACCCTGGAGTTCATCCGCCTCACGCGCCGCCAGCTGGCCGACAACGACGGCATCCAGACTGCGATCGTCGCCGACGGCGCGATCGCCGGCATGGTCGGGCTCCACAGCGTCGCTTGGGGGGACGCCAGCACCTCGATCGGCTACTGGCTGGCCGAGCCCTACCAGCACCGCGGACTCATGACCGCGGCGGTCCGTGCCTACATCGAGCTCGTCTTCGGCGCCTGGGGTCTGAACCGCCTCGAGCTGGGCGCGGCGGTCGAAAACGAGCGCAGCCGTGCCGTGGCGCGGCGGCTCGGCTTCCGCGAGGAGGGGATCCGCCGCGAGGCGGAGACGGTCGGCGGTCACCGCCACGACTTGGTCGTGTACGGCCTGCTCGCGGCAGACTGGCGGGCGCGCCCTGCGGCGCCCTAGAACGCTCCCCGGCGCGTGAGCACGGCCGGGATGGTGCGCAGCAGGATCGTCAGGTCGAGCAGGATCGACCAGCGCTCGAGGTAGAGGAAGTCAAGGCGCACAAGATCGTCGAAGTCGAGCTCGGCCCGCCCGGAGACCTGCCACAGGCCCGTGATCCCGGGCAGCACGAGGTAGCGCTTCTTGTGCCACTCCTCGAGACGGTCGAAGTCGCGCATCGGGAGCGGCCGCGGGCCCACGAGCGACATCTCGCCGCGCACCACGTTGACCAGCTGTGGGAGCTCGTCGATCGAGAAGCGGCGCAGGAACCGGCCGATCGGCGTGAGCCGGGGGTCGTCTCGGATCTTGAAGATCGCGCCCGACTTCTCGTTCAGCGACTCGAGCTCGTCCTGGCTCTGCTCGGCATGCTCGTACATCGTGCGGAACTTCAGGCAGGCGAACGGGCGGCCGGCGATGCCGGGGCGGATCGAGTCGTAGATCACCGGCCCGGACGAGGTCAGCCTCACTAGCAGCGCGATCAGCGCCAGCAGCGGCGACAGCACGACCAGCAGCACCGTCGAGATGACCAGGTCGAACGTGCGCTTCAGCGCGTAGTCGAGGCCCTCGAACACCGGCGGGCGCAGAACGAACAGGGGGACGGACTGGCCGGGAACGAACTCCGCCCGCTCCATCAGGATCTCCTGCGTGGTCGGGGCCACGTGGACGGTCACGCCGCGCTGGTGGCACAGATCGACGAGCTCGACTGTCTTGTCCTGCGGCAGGTCGGGATCGGCCAGGATCACCTCCTGGATGCGCTCCCGGCTCAGGACCTCGGGCAGCTCGGCCACCGTGCCCAGCGATCGCAGGCCGTTCGAGGGCGCACCGAACAGGGTGACGTGGCCGACGAGCTCGACCTTCGTCCGCCAGCGGTTGGCCAGCGCCTCGGCGACCTGCTCGGCGTGACGCCCCGAGCCCACGAGCACCGCGCGTCGGCGGTAGCCGGCCTGCTCCAGGACCAGCGCCGTCGCGCGCAGGTGAACTGCACGCAGGGTCGATATGTAGACCGTGGCGAAGATCAGCGAGCCGTAGAAGATGTAGTAGCTCGAGAAGTGCTGGCCGTCGGCGAGCGCGAACACCAGCGAGACGACCGCGGCGAAGAACAGCGCGCTGAAGATCTGGTCCATCCCGGGGCGGCGGGTGCGGTCGGCGTAGAGATGCACGCGGGCGAAGAGCAGCACCGTGACCAGGTAGGCGAAGGCGCTCCACTGCCTCGTCTGGTGCCAGGCGACGCCGAAGTGGTCGTTGCCGATGATGATCAGCTTGACGGCCAGGGCGGTGAACAGCGCCGCCACCACGCCGACGTAGTCGATCACCAGCAGCGAGATCACCCGGCTCACGCGCGCCACCGTCTCGACGCGCAGCAGGAAGGAGAGCAACGGAGGCCGCTTGCGCCGGACGTCCCGCCCAGGGAGCGGGACGGGGGCAGGCGGTCGCGAATAGGGCCGGGCTGATCCCGGCGTGGCTTCACTGTCCTTGATGCTCACAGCCTGCTCTAGCCATCTAACGCCCTAGACCAATAACGGTAGCCGCATTCATAAGTTCCGGCCGCGCGGGGCATTTCCGCCACCGCCACGCCTTGCCCTAGCGGCCCTCGCCGATCAGCCCCTGCTTGCCCGACTGCTCGATCGTGCGGCGCAGACCCTCGCGCAGGTCGATCGTGGGCTCCCAGCCCAGGATCTCGCGCGCCAGGGTGATGTCGGGCCGGCGCACCTGCGGATCGTCGGTGGGCAGCGCCTCGTAGACGATCTCCGACTTCGAGCCCGTGACCTCGATCACGGCCTCGGCCAGTTCGAGCAGGGAGAACTCGGACGGGTTGCCGACGTTGACCGGGTCGTGGTAGCCGGACTCGGCGAGCGCGATCAGGCCGCGGATCTCGTCCTCCACGTAACAGAACGATCGCGTCTGCGAGCCGTCGCCGAATACCGTGATCGGGCGGTCCTGGAGCGCCTGGCGCAGGAAGGTCGGGATCGCCCGGCCGTCGTGGGGCCTCATCCGAGGCCCATACGTGTTGAAGATCCGCACGATCGCCGTGTCGACGCCCTGCTGGCGGTGGTAGGCCATGGTCAGCGCCTCGGCGTAGCGCTTGGCCTCGTCGTAGACCCCGCGGGGCCCGATCGGATTGACGTGTCCCCAGTAGGTCTCGGGCTGAGGGTGCTCCTTCGGGTCGCCGTAGACCTCGCTGGTGGATGCGATCAGGAAGCGCGCGCGGTGCTTCTTGGCCAGCCCGAGCGTGTGGTGGGTCCCGTAGGAGCCCACCTTCAGCGTGTGCAGCGGCAGGCGCAGATAGTCGATCGGCGAGGCCGGCGAGGCGAGGTGGTAGACGAAGTCGATCGGCTCGTCGATGTAGTACGGCTCGATGATGTCCAGGTTCAGGTGGACGAACTTCTCTGACCGGATGTGCTCGATGTTGGCCAGCGTGCCCGTCTCGAGGTTGTCGACGCAGATGACCCGGTGCCCGCGGCGCAGCAGCTCGTCGCTGAGGTGCGAGCCCAGGAATCCGGCGCCGCCGGTGATCACGCTGGTGGGCATGGCCCGGCAGCCTACTGTAGGCGTTCAGCGGTGGTTCACACGATGCGCCGAAGCGCCGACGGGCGCACCACGTGGGCGTCGCCGCGGCGTAGCGTGACCTTCTCCGCGTCGAGGTGCTCGAGCAGTGCCTGGGCGAACTTCCGCGAGGTGCCAAGCTCGTCGCGAACCGCGGCCAGCGTGACCGTGCCGTCGCCGCGGGCGGCCAGTTCGAGCACGCGCCGCGTGGCCTCGGCGAGCGCGTCCCGGTGGTAGTGAAGAGTCCTCGAGACGCGCACGGCGATCCCGGCTTCGCGCAGCGCCGCGAGGTCGCCGAGGTCGAGTTCGGCGTCGAGCGGGGGCTCGACGCCGGCCTTCAGCAGCCGCTGTGCTGTCGCGAGGGCACTCGCCGGGAGTGGTGGCGGCGGGCCGGGCTGCTCCACGGCCGGCGGGGCGGCCTCCGGCTCCGCCGTCGGCGCGGCCGGTTCGGATGGCTCCCCCCGAGCCAGCCGCTCGAGTCGGGCGAGCAGCTCGCGGCCCGGACCGTGCTTGCGAGGGTGAGGGTCTAGCACGGTCCCGCCTCCGAGCGTGTCGGGGGGAGCGATCTGGCGGATCACTAGCCGGTCGCCGCCCGCCGGCACCACTGGCCGCTCGAGGCGCAGCTGCCAGAAGGGCCCGCCCAGCCACGCCATCCGGGCCGGCGCCTCGCGGGTGCCGTGATGCACGTGGACTCGGCTGCCCGTCTGCGGCTCCGCGCCGTCGAACCGCAGAGCCGCGTCGATCAGGTAGGTCGCCCGCACGCCGCTGTCCGGCGCCGCCAGAACGTCGCCGCGGGCCAGGTCCTCGACCCGCATGCCGGTGAGGTTCACCGCCACCCGCTGGCCCGCCGGTGCGCGGTCGACGAAGGCGTCGTGCACCTGCACGCCTCGCACCCGCGCGCGGCGCCCCGAGGGCAGGATGATGAGCTCATCGCCACGCCCGATCTCCCCGGACCACAGCGTCCCCGTGACCACCGTCCCCGCACCCCGGATGGTGAACACCCGGTCGATGTGCAGTCGGGCGGGCGCCGCCCGCTCGGAGCGGCTCTGCGCCCCACCGGCCGCGCGCTCGAGCGCCGAGCGCAGCTCGTCCAGGCCGTCGCCCGTGCGCGCGCTGACCGCCACCGCGGGCACGCCTGGGAGCAGCTCGGTTGCCTCGGCCTGCGCCGGCTCAGGATCGGCGAGGTCGCTCTTGGTGATCGCGACCACCCCGGTCTGCACCCCCAGCGCCCGCAGCACCGACGCGTGCTCGCGGGTCTGCGGCATCACCCCATCGTCGGCGGCCACGGTCATCAGGAACAGGTCGATCCCGGTGGCGCCGGCGACCATCGCGCGCACGAAGCGCTCGTGGCCCGGAACATCGATCACCGACAGGGAGCGGCCGGACGGCAGCTCCAGACGTGCGTAGCCGAGCTCGATCGAGATCCCGCGGGCGCGCTCCTGGGGCAGGCGATCGGTGTTGACCCCGGTCAGCGCTCGGATCAGGGCGCTCTTGCCGTGATCGATATGCCCTGCGGTGCCGAGGGTCAGCGGAGGCTCGGTCATGCGAGTGCGGCGCGCACGACCGGGGCAACGACCTCCACCTCGTCGTCGGTCAGCGTTCGCGGATCCAGCACGAGCCGGCCTTCGTGAACCCGCGCGATGACCGGCGGGTCGCCGGCGCGGAGGGCTGCAGCGAGCTGGTCCGGCCGACCGTGGACGGCCACGGCGGGCCCCTCCAGCTCGAGCAGCGGCAGCGCGCCGCCTCCAACCTTCCCGGTCGCCCGGATCACCTCAACGTGCTCGCGGCCGATCGCCGAGGCGAGCCGCTGGGCCCGGCCTGCCAGCGTGGCCTCGTCGGCGCTCAGCATCGCGAGCACCGGGATCTCGCGGATAGCCGCTTGCGGGTCGCGGTACAGGCGCAGCGTGGCCTCGAGCGCCGCCAGCGAGAGCTTGTCCAGGCGCAGGGCTCGGGCCAGCGGATGGCGCTGGGCTGCGGCCACCGCCTCGCGGCGGCCGAGGATGAGGCCGGCCTGCGGGCCTCCGAGCAACTTGTCACCCGAGCAGCACACGAGCGCCGCCCCGGCGGTTACCGAGCGCTCCAGCGGGGGCTCCTCGAGCAGGGCGGGCAAGGCCCCTGGATCGGCGAGCGCGCCCGAGCCGATGTCGTCGATGACCGGGACGCCGAGCTCGCACAGCTCCTCGATCCCCACCTCGGCCACGAACCCCAGGGAGCGGAAGTTCGACTGGTGCACGCGCAGGATCGCACCCACCTCCTCGCCGGCCACTCGCAGCGCCCGCTCATAGTCAGCCAAGCGGGTCCGGTTCGTCGTGCCGACCTCGATCATGCGGGCGCCGGACTGCGCGATCACCTCAGGGATCCGAAAGCCGCCGCCGATCTCCACCAGCTGGCCGCGGGAGATCACGATCGCGCGACCGGGGCCGGCCAGCGCTGCGGCGGCGAGGAGGACCGCGCCGGCTCCATTGTTCACCGCGAATGCCGACTCGGCGCCGGTGAGCTCGCACAACAGCGCGGCCACATGGTCGTGACGGCTGCCGCGCTCACCACTCTCGAGGTCCAGCTCGAGGTTCCCGTAGCCGTGGGCCGCGTCGTTGACCGCGTCGCGCGCGGCCCGCGCGAGGGGAGCGCGACCGAGATTTGTGTGGACGATCACGCCGGTGGCGTTGATGACGCGGCGCAGCGACGGCGCCGATAGGCGGGCCACTAGGGCTCGGGCCAGCTGTGCCGCATCCGTGCCTTGCTGGCCGGCCAGCAAGGCTGCGCGTGCCTGGTCGATCGCCTCCCGGGCGGCCCGGACGGCAACGGGATGGGGAGCCTCGAGCTGAGCCGCGAGCTCGTGGACCGCCGGCAGGTCTCTCAGGGCCGCGGCTGCGGTGTCGCCCCGCTCACCCATTCGCCCTCCTCCTGCTTCCAGATCGGGGCCCGGGCCTTCAGCTCGTCGATGATCTCCCGGGCGCCGGCGAAGGCCTCGCCCCGGTGCGGCGCCGAGACGGCCACCAGCACCGACGGCTCGGACAGGGGCACGACGCCGACCCGATGCTCGGCCGCGGCCGCGCACAGGCCGTGCGTCTCGATCGCGCGGGCGACGATCTCGGTCATCTCGCGCTCGGCCATCTCCTTGTAGGCCTCGTAGCGGAGCTCCGGAACCTCGCGTGTGACCCCGGTGAAGGTGACCACCGCGCCGGCGCGGGGGTCGCGCACGACATCGAGGAGGGGATCGACGCGCAGTGGCTGATCGGTCACCCGGACGTGCAGCGCGCCCACGGACCCGCCCGACACCGGGGGGATCAGCGCCACCTCGTCGCCCGCCTCGAGCACGTGGTCGGCGGCGGCGTATTCGTGGTTGACCGCCATCACGACAGGGAGCCCCGCGGTGAGCTCGCCCAGGCGTTCGAGCGCGTCGCTCACGCGGGCGCCGTCGGGCAGCTCGAGCTCGAGGGCCGAGGTCCCGGCGCGCTCGCGCAGGCCGGCGAACAGAAGCACGCTCACGTTCATCGCTGCCAAGGCTACCTCCGCTCCGAAAGCGTCCGGCGAAGGCCTACAGACTGTCAACCGCCGGGCGCCAGGCGCGATCAGGACGGCGGGCCGCCCTGAGGGGCTATCTACAGATTGGACAACCTTTGCGTTGGCAGACGATTAATTCTGGACATCGCCGCAGGTAGCTCCCATATTCTGCGGAGCGTTTTGCTGGGACATCGGGTCTAACCAGAAGGAGTGAGATGCATACATTGAGGACCTGGCGCCTGGCGCCGGTCGCCGTCCTCTGCACGGTTGCCCTGGCGGCCTGCGGCAGCAGTTCCAATAACAGCAGCTCGTCGAACACATCGAGCTCGTCGAGCTCGTCGAGCACCCCGAGCACATCGAGCACGGCCTCCACGAGCGGCTCTAGCACGGGCGTCGCCTCGGTCGAGGCACTCGTCCCGGCGGCGATCAAGTCCAAGGGCACGCTGACCGTGGCCGCCGATGCGAGCTACGCGCCGAACGAGTTCATCGGCCCCGACGGCCACACCGTCGTGGGCATGGACGCCGACCTCTCGAAGGCGCTCGGCGCTGTCATGGGGCTGAAGGTCAACGTCGTCAACGCCACGTTCGACACGATCATCCCCGGCCTGTCCGCGGGCAAGTTCGACATGGGCGCTTCGTCGTTCACCGATACCAAGGCCCGCGAGAAGTCGGTTGACTTCGTCGACTACTTCATCGCCGGCGAATCGTTCTTCACCAAGGCGTCCGGCGGGACGACGATCTCGACCATCGCCGACATCTGCGGCAAGACGGTCGCGGTCGAGAAGGGCACCACCGAGGAGGCAGACGCGGGCACGCAGGGCAAGAAGTGCAAGGCCGAGGGCAAGCCGGGCGTGACGGTGCTCTCCTTCTCCGACCAGAACGGCGCCAACCTCGCTCTGTCGAGCGGCCGCGCGCAGCTGGGCTTCGCAGACTCGCCGGTGGCGGCCTACCAGGTCAAGCAGTCAGGTGGCCAGTTCAAGCTCGTAGGCGCCGCCTACGCCAACGCGCCCTACGGCCTCGCGATGCCGAAGAACGGCCTCGCCAAGGCGGTGCTGGCGGCGCTGCAGCAGCTGATGAGCAACGGCACCTACATGCAGATTCTGACCAAGTGGGGCATCCAGAGCGGAGCCATCCCGGCCTCACAGGTGAAAATCAACGGCGCGACTAGCTAGGGTTAGCCGAGCAGACCAGGAGCGGTGGTGACCACCCCGGAGCTCGAGACACAGCAGACACCAGCGGGACGGCCTGAGGACATCAAGGCCGTCCCGGTTCGCCGGCCCGGCCGGTGGATCGCGGCGGTCGTCATTGCGCTGATCGCCGCGTCACTGCTGCGCTGGCTCATCACCGACACGGGGCCCAACAAGGGCTTCCAGTGGGTGTGGGTCGGCCACTACCTGTTCGACGCACGGATCTTCCACGGCATCCTCGCCACGATCCTGATGACGATCCTGGCCATGCTCGTCGGGATCGTGCTGGGGATCGTCCTGGCCGTGATGCGCCAGTCGCCGAACTGGCTGGTCTCAGGGGCCAGCTGGTTCTACATCTGGTTCTTCCGTGGCACCCCGCTCCTGGTCCAGTTGCTGTTCTGGTACAACCTCGCGTCGCTCACGGGGCCGATCATCCACCTGGGAATCCCGTTCGGGCCGTCGATCATCAACGGCAACGCGAACCAGATCATCACGACGTTCGCGGCCGCGCTGCTCGGCCTCGGCCTCAACGAAGGCGCGTACATGGCCGAGATCGTGCGAGCGGGCTTCCTGTCGGTGCCCGAGGGTCAGACCGAGGCGGCGCAGTCTCTGGGGATGTCCCGGCTTCAGATCATGCGCCTCGTAGTGCTGCCGCAGGCGATGCGCGTGATCATCCCGCCGACGGGCAACGAGACGATCTCGATGCTCAAGAACACCTCGCTGGCCAGCGTGATCACCTACGTCGAGCTCCTGTACTCCGCGCAGGAGATCTACTCCACGAACTTCAAGACGATTCCGCTGCTGATCGTGGCCAGCATCTGGTATCTGGTGCTGACGAGCGTGCTGTACGTGGGCCAGTTCTTCATCGAGCGGCATTACGGACGAGGGTTCTCGAGGGCCCAGCGGGTCACGATGCGCGGACGCTGGTTCTCGCTCGGCGCCAGGAGCATGGCCCGATGAGCGGCCCGATGGTCCTGTCCGAGGCCGTACACAAGCGCTTCGGCCAGCTCGAGGTCCTGAAGGGCATCGACCTCGAGGTGGCGCGCGGCGAGGTGTTGTGCCTGCTCGGCCCCTCGGGATCGGGCAAGTCGACCTTCCTGCGCTGCATCAACCACCTCGAGAAGATCAACTCCGGCCGCCTGTCCGTCGACGGCGAGCTGGTGGGCTATCAGCAGCGGGGCGACAGGCTCCACGAGCTGCACGAGAACGTGGTGGCCAAGCACCGGGCGGAGATCGGGATGGTCTTCCAGCACTTCAACCTCTTCCCGCACATGACCGCGCTCGAGAACGTGATGCTCGCGCCGGTGAAGGTCAAGGGCGTAGCCAAGGAGCAGGCGCGCAAGCGTGGCGTCGAACTGCTCGGCCGGGTCGGGCTGTCGGACAAGGTCAGCACCTATCCGGTCGCGCTGTCGGGCGGCCAGCAGCAGCGCGTGGCGATCGCTCGCGCGTTGGCCATGGAGCCGAAGCTCATGCTGTTCGACGAGCCCACCTCAGCTCTGGACCCGGAGCTCGTCGGTGAGGTGCTCGATGCGATGCGGGAGCTGGCCCGCAGCGGCATGACGATGA
>DATGJM010000077.1:0-6031 GCA_035295205.1 Solirubrobacteraceae bacterium
GACGTCGTGGTGTGCGCTCAGCACGAGCGCCTCGAGCTGGTGGTCGCCGTTCGAGCGCTTGAAGCGATCGAAGCGGTAGGCGTGGAGCATCGTCCCCTCCACCAGGCCCATGACGGTCTCGGCGCCGACGTGGTGGGGAACCTCCCAGCACAGGCGGCCCGCGCGCAGCTCCCGGGCGCGGCCGTGTGCCTTGGCGGCGGCGACGCGGGCAGCCTCACCGCCCCAGCGCTCCCGGCTGCCGAGCCCGACCACCAGGAACCGCCGACCGTCCACGTGAGTGACAGCGATCCGACCCGACTCCGATCCGGCTTCGCCGCTCTGAAGAAGCGCACCCAGCGGTTCGCCCGGCTGGTCGTGGGCGACGCCCTCGCCCTCGAACACCCCCACCGCGATCGTGTCGGCGCCGGTATCGATCGGCGCGGCGGTCGTCGCCTCCACGTTCACCGCCGCGACGTTACCAACACCGCGCACGCGACCGGCGAACCCTGTATAGATTTGCGCAGTGATGTGCGGGAAGCGTGTACCGGGCGCTGCCGGGAGCGTCCTGCTGATGCTGTTCGCGATCAGCCTGCTGGCGCCCGCCGTGGCCGCCGCCAACCTGTTCTTCGACGGCAACTTCGAGAACGACCTGCAGCCGTGGCAGTCGCGGGGCGGCGCCGCCCAGTGCGCCAACTACGGCACGCCCTCGAACAGCCCGCGACTGCGAGGCAACTTCAACTTCTCACCGATCGAGGGCGAGGGGGTCGTGGGGCAATCGGGCATGTTCACGCTCCCGGCCGATCTGACGCCCCAGATCTACCCGCTCGAGGCCTGCGATCTGGTCAATGGCCAGTGGCCGGACACGCTTCCGGCGCAGGCGTACTACGGCCTGATGATCTACATCCCGCCGGGTTGGACGATCCCGAACAACATCTTCTACGGCGTCAACATCCTCGAGCTGCACTTCCAGAGCATCGTCGGAGCGCCGATCACCCTCGAGCTGCACCCCGACCACGTCACGATCGCGGTCCAGAGCGGTGCCTGCCAGACGACCTCACTGCTCGGCGCGCCCCCCGGGTGCCAGTGGCGGTCGAACGCCGACAACAGCTCCTGCCGCAGCAACGGCACCTACACCTGCCTTCCCGGTTACTACGCGATCCCGCCCGGTTCGCTCGTGCAGGGAAGCTGGAACGAGATCGTGCTCGGGATCACCTGGGCCTCGAACACGGCCGGACAGGTCCAGAGCTGGTACCGGGCCAAGGGGTCCTCGACCTGGCTGAACGGATCGAGCTTCAGCGGCATCCCCACCGTGCAGTGGGACGTCTCGAAGGGCTGCTGCCAGCGCACCTACACGGACGAGCTCGAGGCCTACACAGCGGCGCTGAAGGCTCCGATGACCCTGTGGCTCGACAACCAGGTCGACGGCACGACCTTTGCCGACGTCGCCCAGACCATGCCCGGCTCGCCCCTGGGCGGTGGGGGAGGCGGAGGGGGAGGCGGAGGCGGTGGTGGTGGCGGCGGGCCGGCTGGGCCGGTGGCATCGGCGTTTCGGGTCGCGCCGTTCGTGTCCGCCCTGACCGGCCGCCGGGTGGGCCGGCGGTGCGTGGCGGTGACACGCGCCAATCGCGGCCATCGTCACTGCGGGCTTCGGCTGGCCGTGCTCGGGGAGTACGAGCTGAACGAGCCGGCCAGCGTCAGCGTCACGCTCCAGCAGCTGGTGGGCGGCCGCCGCGTGGGCCGGCGCTGCGTGGCGCCGACACGCCGGGACCGCGGCCACGCTCGCTGCGTGCGAAGGGTCCCGTTGCCGGGCACGCTCGTGTTCCAGGGACGCGCGGGCTCCAACGCGTTCGCCGTGTACCGGCGGAGCTTCGTGCACCGCCTCATGCCCGGCACCTACAGGCTGATCATCACGCCGATCGCCGGGTCGCGCGCGGGTGCGGCTAAGACCGCCCGCTTTGTGGTTCTTCCCTGACGAGGCGCCTCGGGACGGCGTCTAGGATTCCGTCTTCCCCTCGACTTCGGAGCGCTGAGAAACCATGCCAAAGACCGTGATCCTGTCTGCCGCCCGCACCCCGATCGGAAAGCTCGGCGGTGGGCTGTCCGGCGTCGATGCCACCGAGCTCGGCGCGACCGCGATCCGGGCAGCGCTCGAGCGTGCCGAAGTCGAGCCCGACCAGGTCCAGCACGTGATCATGGGCCAGGTCCTCCAGGCCGGCCAGGGTCAGATTCCGTCCCGCCAGGCCCAGATCAAGGCCGGCATCCCCAAGGAAGTCAGCTCCGAGACGATCAACAAGGTCTGCGCGTCCGGAATCCGGGCCAGCGGCCTGCTCGACGCCGCGATCCGCGCAGGCGATCTGGAGATCGGCGTCGGCGGCGGCATGGAGTCGATGTCGAGGGCTCCCTATCTGCTCAAGGACGCGCGCTTCGGGTTCCGGATGGGCGACGCGAAGGCGCTGGACGCGATGATCAGCGACGGTCTCACCAACCCGTTCTCGGGCAAGCAGATGTTCGTCGAGGCCACCGAGGTCGGCGACGAGCTCGAGATGACCAGGGCGGACCTCGACCGGTGGGCGCTGCGCTCGCACGAGCTGGCGATCCGCGCCACGGATGAGGGTCGCCTCCCTGAGGAGATCGTCCCCGTCACGATCAAGGGCCGCAAGGGCGACACCGTCGTCGAGGTCGACGAGGCGCCGCGGCGTGACACGTCGCTCGAGAAGCTGGCTTCGCTCCCGGGCCTTCATGGCAAGGAGGGCTCGCACACCGCCGGCAACTCGCCCGGCGTCAACGACGGCGGCGGCGCGCTCGTCGTGGCCAGCGACGAGTGGGCCAAGCGCAACGGCAAGCGCGCCCTCGCAACGATCGTCGCCCAGGCCTCGGTCGCCGACGACTTCGCCTACCTGGCGCGCACCCCGGCCAACGCGGCGCAGAAGGCGCTCGAGAAGGCGGGGCTCAAGGCCGAGGACATCGACCTGTGGGAGATCAACGAGGCGTTCGCCTCCGTGACGCTTAACTCGATCCGGATGCTCGGCATCGACGAGGACCGCGTCAACGTCAATGGCGGGGCGGTCGCACTCGGCCACCCGATCGGCGCCTCGGGTGCTCGCATCCTCGGCACGCTCGTCTATGAGCTGCGCCGGCGGGGCGGGGGCCTGGGCTGTGCGGCGATCTGCTCGGGCGGCGGCCAGGGCGACGCAGTCATCATCGAGGTGAATGGCGGCTGACGGCTCAGCCGCGGTCTTCTTCGACCTCGACCGTACGCTCATGGAAGGCTCGTCGGCCTTCCAGTTCGGGCGTGCGGCCTACAAGGCCGGATTGCTCAGCCGCCGGCAACTGCTGAGCGACGCCTGGGCGAACCTGAGGTTCCGGTTGCGTGGCTCGACCGACGCGGACACACACGCGCTGCGCGACCGGATCTCGCAGTCGCTCGCCGGCACGCGCGTGCGCGACCTGCAGCGGCTAGGTCCGGATGTGATGGCCGGGGTACTGCCGCGCATCTATCCGCAGATGCTCGCGCTGGCATACCGCCATCAGGACGAGGGCCGCAGGGCCTACATCGTCACCGCCGCCGCCCAGGAGCTGGCCGAAGCACTCGCGCATGTGCTCGCCTTCGACGGGGGCATCGGCTCACAATTCTCCGAGGTCCTCGATGGTGTCTACACGGGCCGCCCTGGGGGCTACTTCGTCTACCGTGCCGAGAAGGCCAAGGCGGTGCAGGAGCTGGCCGAGCGTGAGGGCATCGACCTGGGCAGGTCCTACGCGTATTCGGACTCCGAGTCGGACCTGCCGATGCTGAGGCTCGTCGGCCACCCGGTGGCCGTCAACCCCGACCGCGAGCTGCTGAAGCTGGCCCGGGCCGAGAACTGGGAGGTCCTGCGCTTCGACCGACTCGGCCGGCGGATGAAGGCGCTGGTCGGAGTGGGCGGCGCGGCCGTGGCAGGCGGGGTGGGGAGCGCCGCGGTCGCGGCCACCCGCGCGCGTCGCCGCTAGCCCGTCCTGAGCAGCACGGCGTTGAAGCGTCCAGATCTGCCGGCTCGCGGCCGGAACCCGATCGTGACCACGTCGTGGCAGACGGGTCCCGTGCCCGGGAAGAAACTGAGCGCGGCGTGCAGCCGGAGCGCCCCTCCGCGCCTGAGCATGCGCAGCGCGTGGGCGCTCAGGCGCAGGACGAGACGAGCGGTCCCGGCCCTGGGCACGAGCACGCTGCGGCCGCCGAGGCGCAACCGGCCGGGCCCATCCACCATGACCAGGAGCGTCGCGCCGGTGCTGGTCGTGCGCAGTGCCACATGAGTGATCCGGGCGGCGGCGGTGACGGCCACGGTCGAGCTCGACCGCTGGCCGGCACCGTTGATCACGGTGAGCGTGACCGAGTACGTCCCGGGCCGGCTGAACGTGTGGGAGGCGAGAGGGCCGTTGGCAGTCCTACCGTCGCCGAAGCTCCAGAGGTAGGCCACGATCGGCATCCCGCGCTCGACCTCGCTGGAGCCGGTTGCGTCGAAGCGAGTCGGTATGCCGGCGACCGAGCTACCGGTGGCGAAGACAGCCACGGGGGGCGCATGGACGACGAGCAGGTGGGTGACCGGAGCGCTGGTCTGTCCGGAGCTGTCGGTGACGGTGAGCGTCACCGTGTAGGCGCCCGCGGTGGCGTAGACGTGGGTCGGAGTGGCGCCGGTCCCGCTCGTCCCGTCGCCGAACTGCCAGGAGTAGGCGGCGACAGCTCCGTCCGGATCGCTCGCGCCGGTGGCGTCGAAGGCCACCGGCTGAGCGGTGGAGCCGGCCGAGGCGATCGTGAAGGCGGCGGTGGGAAGCTCATCGCTGATGCTCACGGTCCGCACGGCGGAGTCGCTCTGGCCGAGATCGTTGGTCACGGTAAGCGTGACGATGTAGCTCCCCGCGACGGAGTAGGCGTGGCTTGCGGTGGGACCCGTGGCGCTCGTGCCGTCCCCGAAGCTCCAGCTGTAGCTGAGCGTCGTGCCCGGTCCTGGGCTCGAGGCGCCGGCGTCGAAGTTCAGGGCGGCTCCGATCAGCCCGCCGGGGGAGGCGGTGAAGGCGGCCGTCGGCCCGGCTACCGTGACCGATTGACTCGTCGTGGCGACCATGCCGTCGCTGTCGGTCACGGTCAGGCTGACGGTGTAGGCGCCGGGCGCGGCGTAGACGTGCGTCGGGTGGGCGCCCGTGCCCGTGGTGCCGTCGCCGAAGTTCCAGGCGTAGCCGACCACCGAGCCGTCGATGTCCGC
The DNA here is from genome assembly GCA_035295205.1 of Solirubrobacteraceae bacterium. GTDB lineage: Bacteria > Actinomycetota > Thermoleophilia > Solirubrobacterales > Solirubrobacteraceae > Palsa-465. The sequence goes on from DATGJM010000077.1 coordinate 5,214, forward strand.
GGAGTCGCCGCCGTCGAACGCCGTGACCTGGCCGGAACCGGGGTTGGGGCTCACTGCGAAGCTGGCGGTGGGCGGCTCGTCTGCCCGAACCTGCTGGGAGAGGGTGGCCACGTTCCCGAGATCGTCGACGAGCGTGAGGGTGACGGTGTAGATGCCGAGCGTGGTGTAGGCGTGCACGGCAGGGAGGAGCGTGTTGGCGAAACGGCTGAAGTAGGCGGGGCTGCCGTCGCCGAAGCTCCAGGTCGCGCTCGAGTACCCCGCGCTGCTCGTGCTCGCGCTCGGATCGAACGTCAGCACCACCCCGCCGTTCACCGACGTCGCCTGGGTGGAGAAGCTGGGGGTGATCGTGCCAGCGGCCGGCCGCAGGTCGCAGGCGCCGTCGCCGTTGCTCCACTCGCTCTGGAGGTAGTACGGGTCCTGGTTGATCAGCTGGTTGTAGAGAGTGCCCGAGGAGCTGCCGCCGAGGGTGGGGGCGAAAGCGTGCTGGCTCGTGCCGTTGGCCGGAGCGTTCGGGCCGTACAGATTGCAGTTGTCGCCGTTCTCGTTGCCGGAGGAGGGGTCGTACCAGCCGGTCCCGAGTGGGTCCGTGATCACCTCGTTGTCCTCGTGGCTCAGGTATTTGACGACCACGTCGGCGGCGGTGGCGTTCGGTTCCTGCACCGAGCTGTTGCCGTCCCACTGGCAGGCCTTGGGGTTCTGGCCGGGCCCGGTGATCAGCGTGGGGATGGCGGCGTACAGGACGTTCGTGTGGTTGTAGGTGAACGAGGAGTGGTAGGCGCAGAAGCCGTTGGAGCCGCCGCCGGCACACGAGATCTGAA
>DATGJM010000078.1:0-16760 GCA_035295205.1 Solirubrobacteraceae bacterium
AATAGGTGCCGGTGCCCGCTGACCCAGGTCGCCGAGCGCGTCGGCGCGGAGGACGGCGCCGTCACCGACATCTTTCTGCCGCGCTGGTTCGCCCGCAGCCTGCCCGCGATCCACGTCCCGCTGATCATGCTCGCCGGTCACCTGCACAGGCGAAACCTGCGACAGCGCTGACACACCCGGCCGGCGTCGGCGTCTACCGCGGCGGATGCTCGGCTTCGACAGCCACGGGCTCGGCGAGGCCCTCGCGACGGGGCCCCGTCGAGTCGGTGGCCTGAAGGACGACCGCCGCCACGACGATCACACCGCCGATCACGGTGGCCGGACTGGGCCGCTCGCCGACCGCCAGCCACACCCACAACGGCCCGAGCACGACCTCCAGCAGGCTGATCAGTGCAACCTGGGCGGCCGGGATCAGCCTGGCGCCGATCGTGAGCAGAATCAGCCCGAGTCCGATCTGCCCGGCGCCGAACAGCACCAGCCAGAACACGTCACCGGCGCCGAACCGAACGCCGCCCGCGAGCGCGAACGGCGCCGCGGCGAGGACCAGCATCACCTGGGCCAGGCCGGTGGCCGGCGCCATCGACACGTCGCGGCGGTGGCGGGCGATGACGATCGCGAGCGCGAAGCTGAGCGACATCACCACCGACAACGCATCGCCGAGCAGGCTGCCGCCGCCCGGCGAGCCGACCATCACTCCAACGCCGAGCAGTGCCACGGCCATCGCGACGGCGGTGCGCAGGCTCAGCCGCTCGTCCAGCAGCCCGCGGCCCAACAGCGCGGCCAGCACCGGCGCGATCGCCTGGATGAACAGCACCTGGGCGACCGACGCGTGGTTCAGGGCGATGATGAACGTGCCCGACGAGACCGCCAGGCAGGCCGCAAACGCGACGCCGGCGCCACCGACCGATCGGCAGGCCTCGACCACACGTCCGCGCTCGGCGAGCGAGACGTAGGCCGCGACCACAATCGCGGCGAACATTGCTCGCCCTCCGACCTGGACGGCCACGCTGACGGACAGCTGGCGCTGAAGCACGCCCGCGCTCGACCACACCACCGCAGCCAGCGCGACCGCGAGCTGACCGCGGTTACTACGCCGGCGCGAACTCTCCAGAGCCGCGGCAATGCTCGACATCAGGCAAGTCAAGCACGCCCCTCGCGCCGCTCGGGCAGAGGGCACGCCAGCTGAAAGAATGGGGCGCGTGCGCCGCTTCAACCTCCTGGCCGGCGAGCTCCCGGTCGAGCAGGAGCGCCCGGGGTACGCCTGGCGGGCCCGTCGTGGCCTGGGGGGCGAGTTCGGTCTCCAATGGCTCGGCGCCAGCGTGTACGAGCTGCCCGACGGCCAGTGGACGTTCCCCTACCACTACCACCACGGCGTCGAGGAGTGGCTGTACGTGGTCTCGGGGGCGCCGACGTTGCGCGACCCGAGCGGCGAACGGGCGCTGAGCCCCGGTGACATCGTTGGCTTCCCGAGCGGACCAGATGGAGCACACTCGGTCCGCGGGCCGGGGCGCGTGGTGATGTTCTCCGGTGTGGCAGCCGGCGGAACCCCCTCGGTCTCCGTGTACCCGGACTCTGACAAGCTCGGGACCAGGCCGCCCGGCGGTGGCCCCGACCTCCTCAACTTTCCCCGCCGAGACGCCGTCGACTACTGGGACGGCGAATGAGCGCGACGCCGCGGCCAGTTGTGAACGCCCTGTCGGCCGAGGTCGAGCCCGCCGACTGGGGAAATCCCCCTGGGTTCCAGACTCGCTACCGGGAGCTCGGCCCTCTTCTCGGCGGCAAGCTCCTCGGCGGCACGATCTACGAGCTCGACCCTGGCGAGCGCAACGGGCCCTACCACTACGAGCTCGGAAACGAGGAGTGCGTGCTCGTGCTGGAGGGCGCGCCTACACTGCGACACCCGGACGGGCGGGACGTGCTGACGGTCGGAGACATGATCATGTTCACGGACGGCGAGGCAGGCGCTCACCAGCTGATCAACGAGTCGAGGGCGCTCGCGCGGGTCCTGATCCTCTCGACCATGCGGGAGCCGTATGCATGTGCGTACCCGGACAGCGGCAAGATCTCGACGATCGGGGGCATATTCAGGCTCGCCGAGACCGTCGAATACTGGGAGGGCGAATCGGCTGAGTGATCACGTGAGGCGATCGAAGTCGCCTCGCACCCAAGCCGAGTAACGCTCGGCCGAGCGTCGCACGACCTCGGAGGCTTCCGCGTCGATCGTCCTGCCGAAGTTGTCATACAGCCGGTCGAACGGGAGCTGCGCGACCGCTCCGGTGATCCGCCTCACCACAGCGGGCGAGAGCGGGATCCGGTTCGGGTAACTGCGCAGGAACGTCACCGACGCTCGATCGGGGTTGGCGTGGAACGTGTCAGATACGAGCAGCACGCCCTTGCCTCCCGCGCCCGCGGGCCAGTGCACAACCGCGCTGCCAGGGAAGTGCCCGCCGAGCTGATGGAGGGTGAGGCCGGGCGCGACCTCGTGGCGCCCCCTCCACGTCCTGATCGCCGGATCCGGCCGCTGGACCCATTCGGCGTCGGCCTCTGAGACGAAGATCGGCGCGCCGCCGAGCGCCCGGCTCCACTCGACCTGAACTCCGAACATGTGCGGATGACTGGCGGCGATCGCCGTCACCTCGCCCAGCTCGGCCACACGGTTCACCGCCTCGGCATCGACGTACCCGACCGGGTCCCAGAGGAGGTTGCCGGCGCTCGTGCGAACGAGATGAGCCTGCTGACCGATTCCGACCTTGGGCTCGACGATGATCCCGAACAGGTTGGGCTCGAGCTCGGCCACGCGCACACGGCGTCCCTGCTGAGCCAGCTCCTCGAGAGTCGCCCACTTCTGCCCGTCCTCGGGCACCCACTGGCGCTCGTCGGCGCAGATCGCGCAGACCCCGGACGCCTTTTCGTGCTCCACGCCGCAGGTCTCACAGACCCACATCGGCTCAGTCGAGTGGGCTGTCGCAAGTGAGGGGCATCGCCAGCCGGTTCTAGCATGGCGGCGATGACCGCGACCGATCTCAATGGGCCACCGGCCCCGGGCCCATACCTGCAGACGGTCTCCGGCCGGTGGCTGAACCCGTTCGACCCGGATCCCGAGCAGATCGACATCGGCGACATCGCCCGTGCCCTGTCGAACCAGTGCCGGTTCGGTGGCCACTGCCGCGCGTTCTACTCGGTTGCGCAGCACTCGGTTCTCGTCTCGGAGCTGGTCGCGCAGCGTGGCGGCGACGTCGAGGACGTGTTCGCGGCGCTGATGCACGACGCCGCCGAGGCCTATCTCGGCGACATGCCCCATCCGATCAAGCACCGCAGTCCACTCGGTGCGGCCTTCCGGGAGGTGGAGGAGCATCTCGAGCGAGCGCTACGTGAGCGGTTCGGGATCAGGGCCGACGTGGCCGCGCTGAAGCCGGCCGATCGCGCGCTGCTGGCCACCGAGCGGCGCGCCTTCAGCGCCGAGACCTGGCATTGGCCCGAGCTCGAGGGGATAGAGCCGCTCGAGATCGAGCTGAATGCGTGGCCGCCCGACGTGGCGGAGCGAAAGTTCGCCCAGCGCTTCGCCGAGCTCCAATCCCGCCGCGGCTGACGGCGGCCAGGTGCGGAGGATCGACCGCTCGTCTACGATTGGGCCCGGGCAACGTCTGTGGTCCCGCGACGGGTAGCGCGTCCGGAATCACCACCGAGGAGGAACGGACATTCCGAACGGAGACCGAGGGGCCGGGCGGGCTCTTCGTGAACAAGCAGGGGAGGCATCATCGACGTCCTCGTGATCGTCGTCGACGCGCTGCGCGCTGACGCGCTCGACATCGTGCGCTCCGACGGCTCGCCGCTGCGGCTGCAGGGTCGCTTCGGATCGTGGCTGTGGTTCGAGCGCTGCTACGCATCGGCGCCGTGGACGTACCCGGCCTCGACAAGCTTGCTGACCGGCGCCGACGCGGCGCGCCACAAGCGGTGGACGCACGGGCCCGCGCTCACCGTCCCCAGCCTCGTCGGCGCAGTTCCCGACCGCCGGCGCGTGGCGGTCATGAACAACCCGGTCGTCGGCAGCTCGTCCGGCCTCGACGACGGCTTCGACGAGTACCACTACATCGCCGACCCTGATGAGTTCTGGGCGCGTTCGCGCGAGATCCTCGAAGCGCGGGCGGCCGACCGGGAGCCTTACTTCCTGTGGATGCACAGCAACGTCGTGCACGATTACTACCGGCCGACGACCCGCGCGCACTTCGAGCGCCACATCGGCCCGGCCGACGCCGGCTACTTCGACATCCGCTGGCGGGTGCAGATGTGGCAGGACATCTCGCCGGCGCAGCGCCCCGTCGTGCGGCGAATCTACGACGCGTGCGTGCTGGAGCTCGATGAGCGCCTGGACTCGCTGCTCGACCTCGTCGACCTCGACCGCACGCTGGTGGTGTTCACCGCCGATCACGGCGAGGGCTTCGACCCCGAGCCCGTGCGCATACACCACGGAGGCCGCATGCACGACGACGTCCTCCGCGTGCCATTCGTCGTGCACCTCCCACCATCGGTTCCAGCGGATGTCCGCGCGAGGCTCGAGGCGGCGCGCTCGAGCACGATCGGCTCGATCGACCTGCTGCCGACGGTGCTCGACCTCCTCGGCGCGCCCGTGGACGCCCCGGACGGCCGGAGCCTGGCGCAAGCGGGCGAGCCGGCAGGCGCCCGCCGCGTCCTTCGCGCCGAGGACGGCCGCTATCTCTACCTCGCCACCCGGCTGCGGCTGAACACCAACATGAAGGGCAAGAACATGAGCCGGGGCGCACGCGCCAGCAACCGGATCTGGCACAGCACGGTCGCCCGCACGCACAGCGTCCGCGCCTACGTCGACGACCCGTACAAGCTCATCATCACCGAGCTCCGCGGCCTCGCCGGCTGGCTCACGCGCGCCGCGTCCGGGCCGATCACGCGGATGCACATCGGTCAGCCGGCGGTGACGGTGGACGGCCGCCGCTGGATCGGGGTCGAGCTGTTCGATCGCGACGCCGACCCCGACGAGCAGACCAACCTGCTCCGCACCCGCGGCGATGCGCTCGCAGCGCTGGAGCTCGCCGGCTCCTACGACGCCGGCGACACGAGCCGCTCGCTGGGGAGCCTCGTTCAGCGGGCGCAGAAGCGCGAGCCCGCCCTCGACAGCTCGGCGGTCGGCTGATGTGCGGCATCGCGGGCCTGATGAACCGTGACGGCCGGCCCGCCGACCCGGCCGCGGTGCAGGCGATCACGGCTGTGCTGGCTCATCGGGGGCCCGACGGGGAGGGGGTGCACGTCGACGGATGTGTCGGCCTCGGCCACCGGCGCCTGGCGATCCTCGACTTGAGCGACGCCGGTCGGCAGCCGCTGCCCTGCGTCGACGGCCGCTACTGGGTGACCTTCAACGGCGAGATCTACAACTTCGTCGAGCTGCGGCGGGAGCTCGAAAGCCACGGCTATCGCTTCCGGACGCAGACCGACACCGAAGTCATCGGGGTCGCCTACGACTTCTGGGGCGCCGACTGCGTCCTGCGCTTCAACGGCATGTGGGCCTTCGCGATCTGGGACTCCACCGACAAGGAGCTGTTCCTGTCGCGCGACCGGTTCGGCATCAAGCCTCTCTTCTACCTGCTCACGCCCGCGCGGTTCGCCTTCGCATCGGAGCTCAAATCGTTCCTCTGCCTCGAGGACTTCGAGCCACGTCAGAACAGCAAGATGACCTGGGTCGCGCTGTTCCGGCCCGGCCGATTCGAGATGCTCGACGAGACGCTGCTCGAGGGCGTCAGGCAGCTCCACGGCGGCCACAGCATGCTCGTCACCAAGGAGCGCTCGAGGACCTGGCGCTGGTGGCGCACGCTCGATCACGTGCCGCCCGCAGCGTCGACGCTGAAGGCGCAGGCCGAGGAATACCGGGAGCTGTTCTTCGACTCCTGCCGGCTGCGACTGCGAAGCGACGTGCCGATCGCGACGTGCCTGAGCGGTGGCATCGACTCGAGCGCCGTGATCTGCACGCTTGCCGCGCTTCACAGCGAACTCGACTCCAAGGGGCGGGCGGAGCGGATCAGCCCCGACTATCAGCGGGCATTCGTCGCCACGTATCCCGGGACGTACAAGGACGAATCACGGTACGCGCAGCTGGCGATCGAGCGTTCGGGTGCGACGCCCCGGTATCGCGAAATGGATCCGTCAGAGGCGGTCACCACGCTCGAGCAGTTCACATACGACTTCGAGAACATCGGGATATCGCTGTTGTTCCCGCTGTGGAGCATCTACCGGGAGCTCCGGCGCGATGGCGTCGCCGTCTCCCTGGACGGGCACGGCGGGGATGAGCTGTTCGCCGGCTACAGCCAGCACGTCTCGGAGGCACTCCGGTGGACGAACCTGTTCCGCTCCCCAGCACGGACCTGGGATCTCGTGGACACGCTCAAGGCACTCGACGAGTCGCACGGCCCCTCGCGGGCGGGTCTCGTGATCGACCAGGCCAAGGCAGCCCTGCGGTCCAAGCCGGGCGGTGCCGCGGGCACTCTGCACCCCCAATGGTCGCGCGGCCCGTTCGCCATCGATGAGGAGCTGCAGCTGGATGACGCCGAGGAGCGCCAGATCGACTCGCTCGATCCCCTGAACGCGTTCCTGTATCGCGCCGTCCATCAGAACGCGCTTCCCAACCTCCTGCGGAACTTCGACCGGTGCTCGATGGCGCACGGAGTGGAGATCCGGATGCCGTTCATGGACTGGCGGCTCGTCTGCTACGCGTTCGCGGTGCCGGACACGAGCAAGCTCGGTGGCGGCTTCACGAAGCGAATCGTCCGCGAGGCGATGCGCGGAGTGATGCCCGAACCGCTGCTCGCCCGGCGAGACAAGATCGGGTTCATGCCGCCACTGCGCGAGTGGTTCGCAGGTGGCCTCGGCGAGGTCGCGTGGGATGCGGTCCAGCGGCCGGAATTCGTGGAGTCCGAGATCTGGGATGGCCCCGCGATCCGGGACTTCGTGGAGGCCCGCCACCGCGCCAACAACTGGGGGCCGGGCGACTCGCTTCGCGTGTGGCCGTTCGTCCAGGCGGAGCTGTGGCGCGGGATCTTCCTCGAGCGGACGCCGCTGGCGCCCAGCGCCTCGTCGGGCTGAGCGCAGCCACGTGGCCGACGCGACTGCGCAGATCCTTCGCACGGCCGACGATCGGACACTCTGCTTTGCCGACTGGGGCCCAGAAGACGGCTATCCGGTGCTGGCCCTCCATGGGAGCCCGGGAAGCCGGCTGAACCGGAACCGGCCGAAGCTGCTTCAGGCGCTCGGCGGGCGGCTGATCACCTACGACCGGCCCGGCTATGGGCGCTCCGACCGCAAGCCAGGCCGCAGGGCCGTCGACTGCGTCGCCGACATCGAGGCGCTCGCGAACGCGCTCGGGATCGGGGAGTTCGCCGTGCTCGGCGGCTCGACCGGCGCGCCCCATGCCCTCGCGGTGGGCGCGAGACTGGGCGGCCGCCTGTCCCGCCTGGGGTGCTTCGCTCCGTTCGCGCCCCTCGCGGCGCTCGGCTGGACGAGGTGGTCGAGGCTCCAGGACAAGCAGACCCGCCGATACCTGGAGATGTGCCGGAGGGGGGAGCTGCCCGCGATGGAGTTCCTATCCGGGATCGACGCTCAGAAGCGGGCGCAGGCGGCGCCGGGAACCCCGCGGGAGACGATCGTGACCGAGCAGACCCTGAACGGCGTCGGGGGCTGGGTGGACGACGAGCTTGCGGTGCTCAGCCCCTGGGGTTTCGAGCCGGGCGAGGTGGCGGTCCCGACCGCGATCTGGTGCAACCCGCGCGACACGGTCACGCCGCTGAACCACGCCGAGTGGCTGGCGGCCGCGATCCCGGGCGCGGTGCTCGTGTCTTCTACGAACGCACCCGGTCACGCCAGGCTGGAGGACCCGGACGCAGCCTGGACCGGGGTGTATTCCTGGCTGCTCGGCGCGGACGTCGCGCCGCAACGGATCGGTCCGCTTCGCCGTCTGGCGATCGAGATGGCGCGGCGGTCTCGACTCTGACATTTTTCATCTCGGCCCGGGCCGCTGTGATACGTTGCCGCCCGTTCTGCACCGGAGTAAAGGGGAGGTAGCGGTGTTGTCACGGACTCGACGGCTTTGGTGGCTGGCCGGCTTGTGCTCACTGGTCGTGTCGCTGGGGGTGGTGCTGACCCAGGGCGCTGCGGCCAGCACGTCTTCCCGCCAACCCGACCTGCCTCCGCCTTCGGGCCCCACACCTTCGACTGCCAAGCCCTACGCGGGTCCTGCCGGCCTGCCGAACCCGTGGGTCCCGCTGGTCCACAAGTTCCCCGGTCCGGTCAACATCAACAACGGCCCGGGGCCGATGGAGCTCGAGCTCGATGGGAGCGTGCTCGTTCATGACGCGTGCACCCAGCAGTGGTTCAGGCTCACTCCGGACGCCCAGGGCAACTACGTCGACGGCACCTGGAGCCTGATCGCGCCGATGCCGTCCGGTTACGCGCCGCTGTACTTCGGGTCCGCGATCCTTCCCACCGGAGCGGGTGTCCCCGCGGGGTCGATGATCGTCGAGGGCGGCGAGTACAACGGATCTGAGTGCAAGCCCGTGTGGACGAACAAGGGCGCCATCTACAACCCGGTCACGAACACGTGGAAGACGGTCAATCCGCCGGCGGGGTGGGCGAACATCGGCGACGCCCAGAGCAACGTCCTCAACGACGGCCGCTACATCCAGGCGGACTGCTGCACGACTCAGGCCGCCCTGTTCAATCCCTCGACGCTCACCTGGACGCCCACCGGCTCGGGCAAGATCGGGATCAACGACGAGGGCGCGTATTCGCTGCTCCAGAACGGGAATCTGCTGACGATCGACGCATTCGACAAGACGTCGGCCGGCCTGTCTCACACCCAGATCTACACGCCCAGCACCGGCGCCTGGACCAACGCGGGCCTCACGCCCGACGTGCTCGTGGATAACAACGGATTCGAGCTCGGGCCTCAGGTCACCGAGCCAGCCGGAAAGATCTTCGCCTTCGGCGCCGTGTCGGACTCGGCGATCTTCGACGAGGCGAGCGCGACCTGGTCGCGCGGGCCGAACCTGCCGACGCTGAACGGCCAGCACTACGATCTGGCCGACGGCGCGGCGACGGTCCTGCCGGACGGGAGAATCCTGTTCGGCGCGAGCCCGGAGCTGTTCTCCCCGCCCTCGCACTTCTGGACCTGGAACGGCAGTTCGTTCACGCAGGTCGCAGACACCGCGGATGCTCCGAACTATCCGTCCTACGTCTACCACTTCCTGAACCTGCCTAATGGCCAGGTCCTGATGACCGACTTCGCCCACATCTACGTGTGGACGGACACCGGGACCCCGAACCCGGCGTGGGCGCCGACGATCAGCTCGGCACCGAGCGCGGTGACCCCGGGCAGCACGTACACGGTCACCGGGACTCAGCTGGCCGGCCGCAGCCAGGGCGCCGCCTACGGCGACGACTTCCAGGACAACACGAACTATCCGCTGGTGCGGATCACCAACAACGCCACGGGCCAGGTCACGTTCGCTCCGACGAGCAACGAGACGACGCTCTCGATCGCGCCTGGCGCTCCCGGCTCGACCGACTTCACCGTGCCCGCCGGCACACCGAGCGGCGCGAGCACGCTGCAGGTGATCGGCGACGGGATCGCCTCGGCGGGTGTTCCCGTGACCGTGAGCTGATCTGAGGAGGGGCGCCCATAACGGGCGCCCCTTTTCAGAAGTCAGGGCCGGCGTTCGCTCCCAGCGCGTTCAGCCAGGCACGTATCGAGCGGCCTGCGGGCGTGATCACGCCTTCCTCGTAGCCCGTGGTGGCCCGGGCCAGGGTGACACCGCTGATCGTCGACCAGCCGAACTCGATCCCGGTGCCCGCGGCCGCGTAGCGCGCGATCGCCTGACCCTGGTCGAGGATGCTGCCCGGCGGCGCGATGGCGGTGATCTCCTCGGCAACGTACTGGACCTTGCCGGCGTCCGGACCCTCGAGCAGCTCCCAATAGACGAGCGGCTGCCCGGCGTACCAATTGGGCTCGACGGCCAGGACCTTGATCCGCGACGGGGCGAGGATCGGCGCGCCGACCGGCATGTTCGCGTCGACGCCCTGGTCGGTGCGCTCCCACCTCGTCACGTAGCGGAGCGGGTCGATGTAGTTGGCCGAGTTGGCGCGGACCGCGATCAGCTCGAGCTGCAGCTCGTGCTTGATCTCGTCCAGCGACGGCGCCTGCGCGGTGGGGTCGCCGACGGGATCCTGGGCAGCGGCCTCGGTGGCGGTCGCCGGTGCCGCGGCCCCGGCCAGCGGTTCGACCACCTGCGGATGGCCCTGGGGCACGGGCGCCAGAGCCGCGTTCTCCACCGGCGCCGGGGCAGCCGCTCCGCAGCCGGCCAGGGCGAGCGCGGCGAGCATGCTGCTAAGACGTAGACGTCCCCGACTCATGCCTCTGTTATCGGCCGGTCGCGCCCGGGCACAAGGGGGGCCTGTGGTGGGGCTAGCAGGGCCGGTGGTTGGGCTCGCGGGGCCGGTGGCGGTCCTGGCTAGCGGTCGGCCCGGGCGTCTGCGAGCTCGCGCGCGACCGCGGCTCGGTAGAGCGACGAGTCGACGGCGACCGTCACGAGCTCGAACCCCTCGGCAGCCCGCGCGGACGCCGCCTGTCCGTGGGCGCAGTGCATCCCCGCGGCGAGGCCATGCGCATGGGCGACCTCGCGGATCCGGACGATCGCGTCCTCGAGCTCCGGGCCGCCCACCCGGGGCACGAGCCCGAGGGCGACCGAGAGGTCGGAGGGGCCGATATACAGCCCGTCGAGCCCGGGCACCGAGGCGATCTCCTCGAGCCGGTCGAGCCCCTCGCGCGTCTCGATCATCACGAAGCAGAGCACGGCGGCCGCGAGCTCGGACGGCGTCGTCGTGCCGAGGACGAGCTCGGCGCGGCTCGGGCCGTAGGAGCGGATCCCGTCCGGCGGATATCGGCAGGCGCTCACCGCTCGCTCGGCCTCGGCTGCGCTGCCGACGAGGGGCACGATCACCCCGGCCGCGCCGAGGTCCAGCGCGCGCATCACCAGCCAGGGCTCATTGCCGGCCACGCGGACGAGCGCGGTCGAGCCGCCGGCATCGATGGCCTGAAGCATCGACGTCATCGCCCGCTCGTCGCTCAGACCGTGCTGCATGTCCACGCAGACGTAGTCGTAGCCGGCGGCCGCCGCGAGCTCGACGGTCAGCGAGCTGGAGATCGCCGCCCACAGCCCGAACGTCGGCTGGCCCGTCCGCCACCGGGCGCGCAGGCGGTGCCCGCCGCGCGGCGCAGCTTCGCGATCGCCGCTCACGGGACGGCCACCCTTCCCTGCGTGCCGCCGGCCTCGCCGGGCTGCGCCTCGGCCCCGAGCAGATTCGCCTCCACCCGGTCCAGATGCATATCCATGAGCTCCACCGCACGGGGCAGTTCGCGGGCCACGAGGGCCTCCACGAGAAGCACGTGGTCCGACTGATAGGCGTCGCGCCGCTCGCGCGAGTCACCAAGGCGCTTCAGGTTCCCCCACAGCCGGCCCTTACGAGCATGCTCGATCTGGGCGTACATCGTCACGAGCAGCTGATTACGGCTGGCCGCGACCAGCGCGTGGTGGAGCGCGAAGTCCCAGACCTCGAACTCCTCGTAGCTCTGTGCCGCCGCGCCGCCCTCGATGCACCTGTGCATCTCATCGAAGTCGCGAGCCGTGGCCCAGGAGACGACCAGGGGGAGGACCTGAGGCTCGATGACCTTGCGTGCGGCCATCACGTGCGCCGGCCCGACGTCGTCCGCGGCGCCGTCGGCGTGGAGCGCCACCAGTCCGCTGCGCCGCGGACCACCGTCGCGTATGAACGTCCCCCGCCCAACCTCGCGCGAGATGCGGCCCTCAGCCTCGAGCACGGCCAGCGCGTGGCGGATCATCGTCCGGGTGACGCCGAGATCGCTCGCCAGCTGGCGTTCGGTCGGCAGGCGACCGCCGGGCCGAGCGGACGCCTCGGAGCAGCGCTCGAGGATGAGCTCGGCGAGCGCATCGCGGTACGCCGGTGACCGGCTGTGCGAGGCTGCGTGCTGCACGCGACCAATCCTACCAATTTCCTGATAGACGTCACACTCTCCTTAGATTGACGAGAGCTTTCGGTGGGTATAGCGTACGACCAATCTGAATAAATCCGACCAAGATGTCGCCTGGTCGAATTCCAGACTCGAGACAGGGAAGCCGCAAGTGAGACTTGCCACCGTGCTGACCCCAGAAGGGCCGCGCCTCCACGTGCGCACGCGCACCGGGTATGTCGACGCGGCGAGCGCGACCGGCGATCAGAGGCTGTGCGACGTCAGCGCCTTCCTCGAGGGAGACGGCGCGTTCACCGAGCTGCTGACGGCGGCCGCCGCGCACGCGGGTCGCGAGGTCGCCACGACCGAGTTCGGGCCAGCGGTCCCGGCGCCGAACCGCATCCTGTGCCTCGGCGTCAACTATGCGGAGCACGCCGCCGAGACCCAGCGGGCGCGGACGACCTGGCCCGAGGTGTTCGTACGCGGCGCCGACACCGTCGCGGCTCCCTACGGCGAACTGGTCAAGCCCGCGCTGAGCGCGAACTTCGACTACGAGGGAGAGCTCGGCGTCGTGATCGGGCGTGGTGGTCGCTACATCCGGGCCCAGGACGCCCTGTCCGCGGTCGCCGGCTATGTGGTGGTCATGGACGGGACGGCACGTGAGTGGCAGCGCGCCGCAACCCAGTGGACGGCGGGAAAGAACTTCGACAGGACCTTGCCGATCGGACCCGAGATCGTCACTGCGGATGAGGTGGACGTGTCGGACCTCGAGCTCACCACACGACTGAACGGCGAGGTGATGCAGTCCGCGCGCACGTCGCAGATGATCTTCGACGTTCCCCGGACGATCGAGTTCCTGTCGTCGTTCACCACACTGCGCCCAGGTGACGTGATCGCCACCGGGACGCCAGGGGGCGTGGGTTTCGCGCGACGTCCCCCGGTGTGGCTCCAACCCGGAGATGTGATCGAGGTCACGGTCGAGGGTGTGGGCAGGATCGAGAACCAGGTGGTTGCCGAGGACGGCGACGGGAGCACGGCATGGCCGTGGAATCCGCCCGAGGTACAGGTCGCCGGGCTCTAGCCGGCGACGCGGCGAGGGTTCACACGGCAACGAGGACAGAGGAGAGGACATGTTCCGAGCAGGATCACCACGTGGACACCGACGGCGAGCCGCCTGCACACTCACAGTGGGCCTCGTGGCGCTGAGCCTCGCCGCCGCTGGCTGCGGGAACAGCAGCAGCACAAGCGGAGGAGGAGGCGGCGGCTCCAGTTCCAGCAGCGCCTCGGGCTCGACGCTGACGATCGCGGACGTCGCGCCCTTCACCGGCCCCGACGCGGCCCTCGGCCCGACCTATCTCGTCTCCTGCGACGCCTCGGTCAACGCGATAAACAGCGCCGGCGGCGTGCTCGGGCACAAGCTCGCCTGCAAGTCCGTGGACACGCGCGGCGACCCGGCCGACGCCGTGCCGGCCGTGCGGCAGATGTACGCATCGACTTCGAATCTGGCGCTGATCATCGGCTGCACCTCGGACGAGGCGGCGTCGGTGGTCCCGGTCTTCACCGCGAACAAGACCGTGTCGTTCTGCATGACCGGCCAAGCGGAGTTCGACCACGTGAAGTTCCCCTACTTCTACCGCCTCGTTCCGCCAGACCTGTCGGAGTCCTACGCGATGATCTGGATCGCGCACTCCCTTCGCCACTATCAGCGAGTCGCGCTGGCGTTCGGAAACGACATCGGCTCGCAGACGTTCATCGGACCCGCGATCGCGGCCATCAAGACCGCCGGCGAGACACTGGTCGCCAACGAGACGCTCGACCTGAACGCCACGACCTTCCGGACCGAGGCGGCCAAGATCGTCGCCGCCAAACCCGACGTGATCCTCACCGAGGCGCTCGGGCCCCCGGAAGCGGCGTTCCTGTCCGAGGTCAAGCAGCTGAACGGCGGGAAGCTCCCGCCGGTTATCGGCACCTCGGCCACGATCTCTCCGGACTGGTTCAAGTCGGTGTCGGCAGCCGTGGGCGCGAGCACGCTGGCCTCGAACTTCCTGGCCGACAACCTGATCACCGAGACGAGTGGCCCGGCCTTCCAGGCCTTCTCGAAGGCGATCTACGCCGAGAAGGGTAAGGTCGGGAGCACGGGCGATTTCTCGACCTATCTCACCGCACCCGGCGCCGTGCATCTGTACGACGGCATCAACCTCGCGGCGCTGGCGATGATCGAGTCGAAGAGCACCGATCCGAACGTGTTCAAGTCCTACATCGAGAAGATCGGCAACGGGGTGCCGGGCGCGACCGTTGTGAACTCGTTCGCCCAGGGCGTGGCGGCACTGAAGCAGGGAAAGCAGATCCGCTACGAAGGACCGGGCGGACCGACCAGCTTCGATGCCTACCACGACTCGGCCGGCCTCTTCCAGGTCGACAACTACAGCGCCAACGGCACCGTCGGTGTGGTGGCCAACATCCCCACCAGTCAGTTGCGTGCGCTCGGCCTCTGAGTAGCCGCCGTGAGCGTCTTCGCGGTCAGCGTCTTCGTCGAGTCGATCGGCTTCGGCGTGGTCACAGCGGCCGTGCTGGCGCTTGCCGCGGTGGGCTTCACGATGCAGTTCGCGGTCTCCGGCGTGCTCAACCTCGCCTACGGAGGGGTGATGGTCGTCAGCGCCTACGCGGCGTATGAGGTCAACCAGCAGGGGGTCGAGGTGTGGATCAGCGCGCTCGCCGGCATCGCCGCGGGCGCGCTGCTCTCTCTGATCCTGAACGGCGTGATCTACACGCCATTCCAGCGCCGGGGCACCTCGCCGATCGGGATGGTGATCGTGTCGCTCGGCATGACGCTGATCCTCGTGTTCGGGACCCAGGCTGCCGCCGGGCCGACGAACGTCTCCTACACGATGAGCCAGGGCGCGACGGTGACCGCAGGTTCGATCGTGCTCACCGTGGTGCAATTCGTGATCATCGCGCTGAGCCTCGCGGTGATGGTCGGAGTGCACGTGCTGATCCGCTACACCCGCCTCGGCAAGGCCATGCGCGCAACCGCGGCCAACCGAAACCTGGCCCGCAACTGCGGGATCCGCACCGCCCGCGTCGTCGCCCTCACCTGGGCGATCACCGGCGCGCTGTGCGGGCTCGCGGGCGTCGTCTTCGCGATGGACTCCGGAACCTTCGGTGCCACGAGCACCGACCTGTTCCTCGTGCTGATCCTGGCCGCTGTGTTCCTGGGTGGCCCGGGCGAGCCCTACGGGGCGATGCTCGGAGCCCTCGTGATCGGGCTGGCCACGGAGATCAGCGCGTCGATCATCGTCTCGGACTACAAGGACGTGATCGCCTTCGTGATCCTGCTTGCGATGCTGGCCACGCGGCCGACCGGACTGCTCGGAGCGCGGGCCTAGCAAGCCGCCGCGATGGTCTACTACATCACCACGATCCTGGTCTACGCCGGCGTGGATGCGATCGCCTGCCTCGGGTTAAGCCAGCAGTTCGGCATCGCCGGGGTGACGAACTTCGGCTTCATCATCTTCCAGGCCGCCGGCGCGTATGCGGCCGCCGTGCTGTCGCTGCCTCCGGACAGCTCGAATGGAGGGTTTCAGACCTACATCGGCGGTCTCAATCTGCCCTTCCCGCTGCCCTGGATCGGCGCGGCGATCGTGGGCGGGCTGATCTCGGTGCCGTTCGTGGCGATCCTGGGCAAGCGCCTGCGTGGGGACTTCGCAGCCGTGGGTCTGCTCGTGACCGCGGTCATGTTCAACCTTCTGGCGACCAACTATCAGCCGCTGGTCAACGGCGCGGCGGGACTGTCACTGATCCCCTCGCCGCTCCAGAGTGACTTCAACCCCCAGTCCACGGGTTATCAGTGGGGATACGGAGTGGTGGCGCTGGGCCTGGCCCTGGCCACATACCTGTTCGTGAGCCGGCTGACGAACTCGCCGTACGGGCGCGCGCTGCGGGCGATGCGCGACAACGACGCGGTCGCGGACGCGCTGGGAAAGGACCTGCGCTCGCTGCGGCTCTCGTCTCTGGTGCTGGGCGGCGCGATCGCGGGCCTCTCGGGCGGCGTGCTCGTCGGGTTCATCAACCTCTGGGACCCGCAGGCCTGGGGCTACGCCGAGACCGTGGTCCTGTTCGCCGCGGTCATCATCGGCGGCCTGGGCAACCATCGCGGCGCGATGATCGGCGCCGTCGTCGTGCCGGTGGCCTTCGAGGAGGCGACGCGCTACATCCCGGACGTGCCCGGACACCCTGGCCTGGTCCCGGCGCTGCAATGGGTGGTCATCGGGCTGCTGATCGTGCTCTTCCTGTGGTTTCGCCCGCAGGGGATCCTGCCCGAGCGCCGGAGGGTGATCCTCGGGGTGACGCCCCAGCCCCCCATGCCGGATGAATCCCCGCCCGAGCCTGGGCCCGCGCGCCGCGACGCCGGGCCGCTGCCAGTATCGCTCCGCCGGCCCGCCTACACAGGGAAGGTGATCCTCAGCTGCTCGGGGTTGACGCGCGCCTTCGACGGGGTGCGTGCGGTCGACGGCGTCTCGATGTCGTTCGAGCGCGGGCGCCTGACGGGCATCATCGGCCCCAACGGCGCCGGCAAGTCGACCGCGATGGCGATGCTCGCCGGCACACTGCAGCCGACCGCGGGACAGATCGTCTACCGGGACGAGGACATCACGGCCCTCCCTGCGTACCGTCGCGCGCGCGGCGGCCTCGTGCGGACGTTTCAGCTTGCCAGCGA
>DATGJM010000079.1:0-3687 GCA_035295205.1 Solirubrobacteraceae bacterium
TGACATGAATTCGTCTCAGTCAAATGGTTCGGTGGAACGACTGCCCGGCCAACGCCGGCTGGAGGGCGCCAAGCGGGCCGAGATCCTGAGCGCGGCCACCGAGCGCTTCGGTCGCGACGGCTACGAGGACACGAAGTGGGCGGATATCGCCGCCGACGTCGGGGTCGGGCCGACGGCGCTCTACCACTACTTCGAGTCCAAGCAGCACTGTCTGTTCGTGATCATGGACGAGGCCATCGACCACTTCCACACTCGCTTCGTCGGACTGGCGGAGGAGAACGCCACTCACCTCGACGCGCTGCTGGCGATCCTCTGGGACTGCTTCCGCCTCACCGAGCACGACATCCAGCGCAACCGGGTGCTCGTCGCCGAGCAGGGACTGCTTGGCAGTCAGCGCGAATCCCCCCGCGAGGAGCAGGCCCGTCAGGCCGTGCGCGAGCGGGTGCGCGACCTGGAGTTCGCGTGGGCGACGTTTCTTGCCCGCGCGATGGAACAGAAGGCGATTCCCGACGGCGACCCCCGTCTGCTCACGCGCGCCATCCTCGGCCTCTACAACAGCATCTGGCACTGGTATCGCCCGAGCGGCACCGTGGCGCTCGAGCGGGCGGCCGAGTTCTACGTCGGGCGGATCCTGGCCATGGTCGGCCTGAGCTCCGAGCTGGTTCGCCACAACCTCGCGGCATGAGCTCGACGAGCGTCGTTCCGGTCGCCGAGGGCCTGTTCATCCTGGAGGGTGGCGAGCCGTACCTGATCGGATCGCAGTGCACAAGCTGTGGTGTGGTCGCCTTCCCCCGTCAGACCTCCTGTCCGCGCTGTACCACGCTGGAGGTCGCCGAGCGGCGGCTGGCTCGTCGCGGGAGGCTGTGGTCGTGGACGATCCAGTGCTTCCCGCCGAAGTCGCCGCCCTACGCCGTGGCTGACGCCGACGACTTCGAGCCCTACGGTGTGGGCTACGTCGAGCTTCCCGGGGAGGTTCGGGTGGAGGCGCGATTGACCGTGGCCGACCCCGAGCAGCTGCGGATCGGCATGCCGATGGAGCTCACACTCGTGCCGGCGCCGGGAGGCGAGGACACCGGCGTCGTCACATACGCGTTCGCCCCAGCCATCGAGGCGGACCTGTGAGCGTCGGGATCATCGGCATCGGCATGCACCCGTTCGGCCGCCACCCGGGGGTGTCCGGGCTGCAGATGGCCGCGACGGCGGCCCGGGCGGCGCTGAAGGACGCCGGCGTGAGCTGGGAGGAGATCGACTTCGCCGCGGGCGGATCGGATGCGGCGGGCAATGCCGACACCTCGGTGGCCGCCCTCGGGCTCACCGGCGTCCCGTTCATCAACGTCAAGAACGGCTGCGCCACCGGAGGCTCGGCCCTGACCACCGCCCACGCCATGCTGTCGGCGGGCTCCGCCGAGCTCGCGCTCGTCGTCGGCTTCGACAAGCATCCCCCCGGCGCCTTCAACCCCATTCCCGAGGACTGGGGCCTCGGCTCCTGGTACGGCGAGACCGGGCTGATGCTGACGACGCAGTTCTTCGCCATGAAGATCCAGCGCTACATGAGCGAGCACGGCGTCAGCACCTCATCGCTGGCCAAGGTGGCGGCCAAGGCCTTCCGCAACGGGGCGCTCTGCGACACCGCGTGGCGCCGCACGCCGCTGAGCGAGGAGCAGATCCTCGGCTCGCGGATGGTCAACCACCCGCTGACCCAGTACATGTTCTGCTCGCCCGGTGAGGGCGCGGTGGCGCTCGTGCTCGCCCGCGGCGTGCGGCTGCGTGAGGCGAGCGACCGCGCCGTGTACCTGCGTTCGGTGGCCTTCCGCACGCGGCGGTTCGGGACGTTCGAGGTCTTCAGCCCGTCGGTCGCGATCGAGTCGGCACCCTCGCCCACCTCCGAGGCCGCGGCGGCCGCCTTCGAGTCCGCCGGGGTAGGCCCCGAGGACGTCGACATCGCCCAGCTCCAGGACACCGAGTCGGGGGCCGAGATCATGCACCTCGCCGAGACCGGGCTGTGCCAGCACGGCGAGCAGGAACGGCTCATCCAGAGCGGCGCCACCGAGATCGGCGGCTCGCTGCCCGTCAACACCGACGGCGGTTGCCTGGCCAACGGGGAGCCGATCGGAGCCTCCGGGCTGCGCCAGGTGCACGAGGTCGTGCTCCAGCTGCGCGGCGAGGCCGGCGCGCGGCAGGCGCCGGGACCGCGCCGGGTCGGCTTCACGCAGGTGTACGGCGCGCCCGGAGTGAGCGCCTGCGCCGTTCTGACCCGCTGAGCGCGGGCTCAGAAGACCGGCTGCTCGCGGTAGTCGCCCCAGACCTCCTGGAGGGCCGCGACCATCTCGCCCTCGGAGGCATGGACGCGAGTCGCCGCGAGCAGGAGCGGCATCAGGTTCTGTTCCCGGGCGGCGGCTCGCCTCAGCTCGGCCAGCGCGTCCTGGACGGCGGCGTCGTCGCGGGTGGCCCTGACCGCGTGAAGCCGCTGCACCTGCTTGCGCTCGAGCGCCGGATCGATGCGCAGGGTGGGGGTCTTGGCCTCATCGCCCTCGGTGTGGGCGTTGACGCCGACGACGACGCGGCGGCCCGCGTCGATGTCCATCTGCAGCCGGAAGGCGGCGTCGGCGATCTCACGCTGCGGGAAGCCCTGCTTGACCGCCTCGACCATCCCTCCGAGCTCGTCGATCTTGGCGAAGTACTCGTAGGCCTGCTGCTCGAGCCGATCGGTCAGGGCCTCGACGAAGTAGGCGCCGCCGAGCGGGTCGATCGTGTTCGTAACGCCGGTCTCATGGGCGATGATCTGCTGGGTTCGCAGCGCGATGCGGACGGCTTCCTCGGTGGGCAGGGCGAGCGCCTCGTCATAGGAGTTCGTGTGCAGCGACTGGGTGCCCCCGAGGACTCCGGCCAGAGCCTCGATGGCTGTGCGGACGATGTTGTTCAGCGGCTGCTGGGCGGTCAGCGACACGCCTGCGGTCTGGGTGTGGAAGCGCATGAGCCACGAGCGGGGGTTCCGCGCGCCGTAGGTGTCCCGCAGCTCCCGGGCCCAGATCCGCCGCGCTGCGCGGTACTTGGCGATCTCCTCGAAGAAGTCGATCTGGGCGTTGAAGAAGAAGCTCAGGCGCGGGGCGAAGTCATCGACGTCGAGGCCGCGGGCGACGGCGTGCTCGACGTAGGTCAGGCCATCCTTGAGGGTGAACGCGAGCTCCTGAGCGGCGGTCGCCCCAGCCTCGCGGATGTGATAGCCGCTGATGCTGATCGGGTGCCAGCGGGGCATGTGCTCGCTGCACCACTGCACCATGTCGGTGACCAGCCGCATCGCCGGATCGACCGGGAAGCACCACTCCTTCTGAGCGATGTACTCCTTGAGGATGTCGGTCTGGATCGTGCCGCCCAGCCGTTCGCTGGGGATGCCCTGGCGCTCGGCCGCCACCACGTAGAAGGCGAGGATGATCGCGGCCGGGGCGTTGATCGTCATCGAGACCGTGACCTCGTCCAGCGGGATGCCTTCGAACAGCGTCTCCACGTCCTTGACCGTGTCCACGGCCACGCCCTCGCGCCCGACCTCACCCAGCGAACGGGGGTGATCGGAGTCGTGACCCATCAGCGACGGCATGTCGAACGCGGTGGAGAGACCGGTCTGACCATGGTCCAGCAGGTACTTGAAGCGCTCATTGGTCTCCTCGGCCGTGCCGAAGCCCGCGAACT
>DATGJM010000080.1:0-33364 GCA_035295205.1 Solirubrobacteraceae bacterium
CAGGCCCTTGAGGATCTGGACCGTCTCCTCCTTGGTGGGCTGGTCGACGGTGATCTTCTGGAAGCGCCGCTCCAGGGCGGAGTCCCGCTCCAGGTACTTGCGGTACTCCTCCAGGGTGGTCGCGCCGATCGTCTGCAGCTCACCGCGAGCCAGCGCCGGCTTCAGGATCGAGGCGGCGTCGATCGCGCCCTCGGCGGCGCCCGCGCCGACGAGATTGTGCAGCTCGTCGATGAACAGGATGATGTCGCCGCGCTGGGTGATCTCCTTCATCACCTTCTTCAGGCGCTCCTCGAACTCGCCGCGGTACTTGGAGCCCGCGACCAGGGCGGCGAGATCCAGCGTGTAGATCTGCTTGCCCTTCAAAAGCTCGGGCACGTCGGCGTTGGTGATGCGCTGGGCCAGGCCCTCGACGACGGCGGTCTTGCCGACGCCGGGCTCGCCCACGAGCACCGGGTTGTTCTTCGTCCGGCGAGAGAGGATCTGCATGATCCGCTCGATCTCGGTCTCGCGGCCCACGACCGGGTCGAGCTTGCCCTCGGCGGCCAGCTTGGTCAGGTTCCGGCCGAACTGGTCGAGCAGCTTGGATGATTTCTTGCCCTCGCCCTGGGCCGCGGCGCCGGCGGCGGCGCCCGCGCCCGAGCCGCGCTGGCGGCTTCCGGGGCCGGAGAGCATGCGGATGACCTCGTTGCGGATCTTCTCGGAGTCGGCGTCGAAGTCGAGCAGGATGCGAGCGGCCACGCCCTCGTTCTCACGCACCAGGCCGAGCAGGATGTGCTCGGTGCCGATGTAGTTGTGGCCGAGGCTCAGGGCCTCGCGCAGTGCGAGCTCGAGGACCTTCTTGGCGCGCGGGGTGAACGGGATCTGGCCGGAGGTGACCTCCTCACCAGAGCCGACGATGCGGACGACCTGAGCGCGGACGCGCTCGACCGTGATGTCCAGGGACTCCAGCACACGCGCCGCCAGACCCTCTTCCTCACGGAGCAGCCCGAGCAGGATGTGCTCGGTGCCGATGTAGTTGTGCTTGAGCGTGCGCGCCTCCTCCTGGGCCAGAACTACAACCTGGCGGGCTCGCTCTGTGAATCGCTCGAACATGGGTCTCTCTCTTCAGGTGCGGCGGGGAACTGGGCTATCGGTCGAGGTGTTTTCCGAGTCTCCTTGGTCTCCTAGGCTGAACGGTCAACAGAACAGCTGCGGGGACAGCGAAGGATCCGCTTACCCATATATTCGGCCAGTTTGCCGGAAATGATGAGCAGAACGGTCTCCTTTCGCCGGGCCTGGATTCCAGTCTACCAACGCGGTTCTTACGGGATTTTGACTTGCCGTTTCCCCGCGGGGCGCTGGTTCAACCCAGGCTAGCGTGCGCGCGGACGACCCCGCGGAACGAAGGCACCGCCGGGGGAACTCCCTTAGACGAGGCGGCGCAGCCGCCTCCTCAATCTCCGCGGAACGAAGACACCGCCGGGAGTTCGCGCAGCGAACTCCCTTAGACGAGGCGGCGCAGCCGCCTCCTCAATCTCTCATGGCCGGGAACAGCACGACCTCGCGGATCGAGCGCCGCCCCGTCAGAGCCATCACCAGCCGGTCGATCCCGATCCCGATGCCGCCGGTCGGCGGCATCCCATGCTCGAGCGCGGCGAGGAAGGACTCGTCGAAGGGCTGGGTCTCCTCGTCGCCCTCGCTGGCCAGCCGCCGCTGGGACTCGAAGCGCCGGCGCTGCTCGTCGGGATCATTCAGCTCGGTGAAGGCATTTGAGATCTCGGTCCCGCCCACGTAGGCCTCGAAACGCTCCACGAGGCCCGCGTCGGTGCGGTGGTCCTTGGCGAACGGAGAGAGCTCGACCGGGTAGTCGATCAGGAAGGTGGGCCGGATCAGCGTCGGCTCGACGTGCTTGCCGACGAGCTCGTCGACGAGCTGCGGCCAGGAATCCTCCTCCGGGGCCTGCATGCCGCGCTCCCGCATCGCGCGGGCCAAGGCGTCCTGCTCGCGAAGCGCCATCACGTCGATGCCGGTGCGCTCGCGGATCGCATCCACCAGCCGCAGCCGCGGCCACGGCGGTGTGAAGTCGTACTCGCCCGAGTAGCCGATCTCGGAGGCCACGTAGGCCATCAGCTGCTCGAAGCGGGCGGCGACGTCGAGATAGTCGGCGTAGGCCTCGTACCACTCGATCATCGTGAACTCGGGGTTGTGGGTGCTGTCGACCCCCTCGTTGCGGAAGTCCTTGCCGAGCTCGTAGACGCGCTCCAGGCCACCCACGATCAGGCGCTTCAGGTAGAGCTCGGTGGCGATCCGGAGATAGAGGTCCCGGTTCAGCTGGTTGTGGTGGGTGACGAACGGCCGCGCCAGGGCGCCGCCGTACAGCGGCTGCAGCACCGGGGTCTCCACCTCGATGAACCCGCGCTCGTCCAGGAACCGCCGTACGGCGCTGACGATCCGCGCACGCGTGATGAACAGCTCGCGCACCTCGGGGTTGGCGAGCAGGTCGACCTCGCGGTGGCGGTAGCGGGCCTCGACGTCGCGCAGCCCGTGGTGCTTGTCCGGAGGCGGCCGCAGGGACTTCGCGAGCACCGTGTAGCCGTCGACTCGCAGCGTGAGCTCGCCCCGTCGCGACCTGAAGGCGGTGCCATCCACGCCGAGCAGATCGCCGAGATCCAGGTCCAGCAGTGCCCGCATCGCCTCGGAGCCGAGGACGTCATCCCGGGCCTGCAGCTGGATCCGGCCGGAGCGGTCCACGAGGTCCAGGAACGCCATCTTGCCCTGGCCGCGGCGGGCCATCAGGCGGCCCGCCACCCGGTGGGTGACCTCGGTCTCCTCGCCGTCGATCAGGCCCTCGTGGGCAGCCCGCACCTCGGACACGGGCTCGACCCCGTCGAACTCGTGCGGGAACGGATCGACTCCGGCCGCCCGCAGCGCCTCGAGCTTCTGACGCCGCGCGGCGAGGACGTCCCCGCCGCCCGGCGTTCCGGCCATTTGCTCCCGGGGAGTTCCGCTCGCGGAACTCCCGAGCGAACCGGCATCAGCCGGTTCGCCGGTCACGACGTGGCGATGTCGATCTGCTTGATCTTGAGGCGGCGCTCACCCTTGGGAGTGGCGAACACGACCTCCTCGCCGCGCTTGCGGCCCATCAGCGCCTTGCCGACGGGCGATTCGTTCGACAGCTTGCGCTCCGCGGGCTTGGCCTCGGCCGAACCGACGATCGTGTACTTCGTCGTCTTACCGGCCTCATCGGTGACAGCAACGACCGAGCCGACGCGCACCGTGTCGGTGCTCATGTCGGAGGGGTCGATGACCGTGGCCGAGCGCAGCTTGTCCTCGAGCTGCGCGATCCGCGCCTCGAGCATCGCCTGCTCGTTCTTCGCGTCGTCGTATTCCGCGTTCTCGGAGATATCCCCGAATTCGCGCGCCTCCTTGATCCGCGCGGCTATCTCGCGCCGGCGTGTCGTGGAGAGATGGTCGAGCTCCGCCTTGAGATTGGCGAGTCCTTCGGGGGTGAGGATGACGTCCTTGGGCATAGTTGAAGACCTGCGTTCTGGTGCGTTCTAGACCCGAAAAAACCCGCCGGATGCGCGGGAATAACGGGTGGTCAGGCTTTCGTGGGCGCAGGAGTATAGACGGCCCGGATTCGGTTCTAGCGGGGGCCGTGGCCGAGGACCTCGACCGCCTGCTGGAACGTGGGCCGGTTGACCCACTCGATCAGCGGCTGCGTGATCACTCCGAGGGCCCGGAACTGGATCGAATCCGAGCACATCTGGTCGCCCGCCTTGCACACGCTGTCGGCCGGATAGACCTGCTGCGGGGACTCGGCGACAGCCGCCTTCAGGGAGCTCTCGAGCGCCGCTCGGCAGGCCGCGAGCGAGCCGTGTCCGCAGTACACCCGGTTCAGCGGGCCGGCGACGCGCAGGCCGAGCACCGCGCGCAGATCCTTCTGCACGATCCCGTAGAAGCCGACGTCGAAGGCCGAGCCCAGGTGCTCGCTGCCGGTGCCGTGGCCCGTGCCGTGGCCGGGCTGGTCGTTGATCGGAAAGTCAGTCTCGACCTCGCCGAGCAGCGATGAGCCCAGCACCGGGCCGAACTCGGCCTGCACCAGCAGCGGCCACCAGGCATCCATGATCCGGACCGCGTCGGTCTGGTCGTACGAGCCCGAAGCGCCCGGGTGCTCCCGGTTGATCCGGTGCGCGCCGCTTGCCACCCACGCCTGAAGCTCTGAGATGACCTGCGTCAGCCCAGCTGGGTGGCCGAGGATCCGCAGCGCGTACGGCAGCACCTGTACCCCGCGCAGGTCCTGGGTGCCGGCATTGCCCATCGCGTTGATCAGGTCGACGAGGGTCATCTTGCCGTTGCCGGCCGCCAGGTAGCGGTCGATGTTCTGATCAAGCAGCTGCGAGCGCCAGATCGAGGCGTATTGCTGGCCGGTGGCGGCGTCGTTGTAGCCGAGCGCCTGCTGGTTGTTCCAGCTCGTGAGATACGGCTGGTCGACGGCCTGGGGATGCTCGCTCTGAGGCGTGTCCTGCTCGACCAGGCTCCCGGGCGTCATCAGCGGGGCGCCGGTGAGGCCCGGCCAGGCGTCGGCGGCCCAGGACGGGAACAGGGGATCGGTGTGAGGCGCGCGGACGGGGTTGGCCCCGGAGTTGAAGTAGGCGATGTGCCTGTCGTCGGCGTAGAACCAGTTGAACGTGTAGCCGATCCTGTAGGCCGCGTTCATGAAGTCCTGGGGGTTGCGCATCGCGGCCGGGTCGTTGAAGAGCAGGAAGCCCGGCGCCGAGTCGAGCTCGTGCATGTAGGTGGAGCGCAGGTTGCAGTAGGCGACAGGGCGCCCGCCGACCGTGGCTCGCGCGATCACGATTCCGTACGCGGTGCGCTGGGTTCGCAGCGTCGCCGAGCCCGGTGGCGTTTGGTCGGCGGCGGTCGGTACCCAGCTTTCCCGGCGCATCAGCGTCTCCATCTGCACGCACTGGCCGTGGAGCAGGTAGTAGTCCGAGCTCGTCGAGACCGTCCCGCCGCTCGGGTTGCAGAGCGGCACCGCGAAGGTGTCGATGATGTTCTGGCCCGAGGAGGTCGCCGACCAGGCGTAGTCCTGGCCATGGCCGAGCTCGACGTAGATGTTGGTCCCCGGGAACGAAGCCCCGTCGGCGTCGATCCCCGGGCCGTGGATGTCCTCCTCCATCAGGATCTCGGGGCTGAAGTAGGACACCTGCGGCCCCATGACGGCGAGCGCGTGGCCGCTCGCGCTGTGAGCCGCGCTGACCAGCAGGGCGTTTGACATGAAGCGGGGGAACGCGAGCAGCTCACGGAGCGGGGTCGATCCACCCGCGAGCCCGCCGGACATCTCGGTCTGGGCCCACTGCACGCTGCCGGGGTCGGGCAGGGCGATCGTCGCGCGCTCGGCCGCGCTCGGCGCGGGCAGCGTCTGGTAGGGGAAGCGCCGCCCCACGACCGTGGTCGGAGACTCCGGATCGGAGGGGTCTACGAAGCTGAGGAAGCTGGCAAAGCCGGAGGTATCCGGGTGCGCGACGGCCCGGGCCCGCCGGCGGCGATGGTGACGCCGCCGCACAGGGGCGGCGCGCCGGCGGCCACGAGCGCGGCCGCTGCGCCGGTGGCGACGGGCGCGGCGCTTCACCGCGGGCGCGCGGGCGGCGGGAACCTCGGGCGAGCCGGCCACTGCGAGGCGTTCCGGGCCGAACTGCATGCGCATGTGCTCGTAGAGGAGGGCGTTCGAGAGCTGCTGGCCTCCGCCGTTGCCGAAGATCCCGCCCACGAGCGTGGCGATCGCCACGACATCGGTCGGGCTGAACGGCTTGGGGCCGGTCGGCTGGCCGATCGCCGCGTATTCGGCGGGGATCATCGTCAGCGCGTTCAGGGGAGTCTCGGCCTTGGCGATGTAGGCGTTGATGCCGTCCACGAAGCTGGTCGCGTCGGCGATCACCTGCTGGCCGTAGGGCACGCTGGCCAGGTAGTTGATCTGGTCCTGGAGGTCCTGCTGGGTGTAGGGCTCATTCGCCCACACCCCCTCGTCCATGCTGAGGTTCGAGCCGCCCGCGAACTGCGCGAGGTCGGCTTCGCCGGCGTGGCGCAGGACGTCGATCATGAACAGGCGGTCCTCGGCGGTGGCCCACCCGATCCCGAACTCGAGCTCGGCGCGCGTGTCTCCGTAGATGTGCGGAACGCCGTACCGCGAGTCGCGCACGATCGTAACTCCGGGCTCGGGGCTCTCCGTCGAGGCCAAGTCGCCCGCCGGCACGCCGAAGGTGGCGTCCTTGAAATACGCGCCGATCTGAGAGGCCTGGATGTTCGGGGCGGCCGTCGTCAGGCTCGAGTACATGCCGAGCTGGTCGTTCGCGTGCGGCGGATAGGCCTTGGTCGCCTCGAACCGCAGCGCCTGGGCGAGGTCGTCGAAGCCGTTGGTGCCGGGCGGCAGCACGTTGCGAAAGCCGCCGTAGTCATTCGTGCCGTACGGCTGCACCTGGGCCAGCGCCGAGCCCGGCAGCGCCAGCGCAGCGACAGCCACGCCTACCCGTAACAGAGACCTGAACACCGGCGCGGCACACTACACCGCAAACTGGTGCGTGCGCGCCGGTTCAGCTAGCCGACCGCGAGCGCGACCAGCGCCTCGCCCGCGTGCAGCAGCTCGCGCGCGTGGTCGACCGAGTCGGCGGTCTGCAGCGCATGCTGGAGCGCCTTGCCACCCCCGAGTCGCTCGACGTACCAGGGGTAGAACTTGCGCAGGTAGCGGTTCGCGCGCTCGGCCCCGAGGTGCTCGACCGCCCGCTCGATCACCCAGTCGACCTCGTCGAGCACCTCGTCCCGGGTCGGCTCTGAGAGGCGCCGGCCGAGGACCTGCTCGAACAGCCACGGGTTCCCGAGCGAGCCGCGGGCCAGCAGCACCGCGTCGGCGCCGGTCTGCTCGAACGCGGTCGCAACCGCGGCCGGGCTCGACAGGCCCCCCGAGACCATCACCGGAACCGGCAGCTCCTCCACCAGCTCGCGCACGAGCCGGTAGTCGGGCTTGCCCTTGTGGCGCTGGGACGCGTGTCGAGGATGGATGCACAGCCCGGCCACTCCGGCGTCGGCGAGCCGCCGCGCCACTTCCAGGCCGTTCAGGTCGCCTGGCCTCACGCCGCTGCGCAGCTTCACCGTGACCGGGAGGCCGCTGCCCCGGGCGGCGGCCTCCGCGACGGCCACGGCCCTTGCCGGGTCTTCGAGCAGCGCCGCGCCGGCGCCGGTCTTGCACACCTTGGGCACCGGGCAGCCCATGTTGATGTCGATCAGGTCAGCGCCCGCGGCTGCGACCTGCTCGGCGGCCGAGGCCATCACGTCCGGGTCGTTGCCGAACAGCTGCATGGACACCGGGTGCTCGTCGGGGTGGATCCGCAGGAGCTCGCGGCACGTGCGCTCGTTCCGGTAGTGCACGGCGTAGCTCGAGACCATCTCCGAGACGACCAGCCCGGCGCCGTGGCGCTTGGCCTGCAGGCGCACGAACCAGTTGCCGATTCCGGCCAGCGGCGCCAGCACCACCCGGTTCGGGATCGTCAGGCCGCCGAGCTCCCAGCTGTCGGTCAAGGCACGGGTCATGGCCCGTTCATGGTACGAATGCAGCGATGGACCCACGAACCGCCCTGCAGCCCTACACGGACGTGGTGCGTGCGATGGTGCCGGGGCTCGAGCTCTTCGACGCCCACACACATGTCGGCTTCAACGACCCCGACGGCATGCGCCAGAGCCCCGAGGAGCTGATCGCCAACGTGCGCGACGTGGGGGCGCGCGGCGTGTTCGTGTTCCCGTTCCACGAGCCCGACGGCTATCTGCGGGCCAATGACGCGGTGCTCGCCGCGGCGGCTGACTCCGGCGGCCTGCTGGTCCCGTTCTGCCGCGTCGATCCCCACCGGGACGCGCTGCCGGAAGCCCGCCGCGCGCTCGACGCGGGCGCTCGGGGCATCAAGCTGCACCCCCGCGCCGAGGGGTTCACGCTCGATCACCCAGCCGTGCGGGCCCTCGTCGCGCTGGCCCACGAGCGCAGCCTGCCGGTGCTGATCCACGCCGGGCGGGGCATCCCCGCGCTCGGCCTGCACGCCGTCGAGCTCGCTGGAGCCTTCCCCGACGCCCGGCTGATCCTGGCCCACGCCGGGATCTGCGACCTGTCCTGGATCTGGCGGGTCGCGCCCGATCACCCGAACCTCCTCTTCGACACCGCCTGGTGGATGCCAGCCGACCTGCTGACTCTGTTCTCGCTGGTACCTCCCGGCCAGATCCTGTTCGCGAGCGACGCCCCATATGGCCACACCGGGTTCTCGGCCGCCTTGCACCTCCGCCTGGCTCTCGCGGCCGGATTGTCGGAGGCTCAGATCCGCTGCATTGCCTCCGAGCAGTCCCTGCGTTTGGCCGCGGGCGCTCCGCTGCAGGCCGTGGGTTCCGCGGTGGGCGAGCGCGAGCGAGCCCCGCATGTGCTTCTCGATCGCGTGACCGAGTTCCTGCTCCTGGCGTGCATCGCGGCCATGCGTGGTGGCGACCCCACGGAGATGCTGGCGCTGGGCCGGCTGGCCTGCGACGTGCCCGAGGAGATCGACGACGCGCCGGTCTTCGCAGCCATCCGCGAGCTGCTGGACACCTACGACGCCTACGACGCCGAGCACCCCGACGATCGTCGCCGGCTCTCCTTCCTGATCCTCGCCGCCACTCTCGCGCGCACGCCCGAGGTCCCCCTTCCGGGCGCATCTTCAAGCTAGCCGGGGGTTCTGCCGATGTACCTCTGGGCTGGCGTTCGGCCCTGGTCGTCAATGCAGGAGGAAGCTGTGTCGCAGCTCGCCCACGCGAGCCAGTCGGGCAACGCAGGGATTCCGCCCGATCTCCAGTGGAAGATCGAGTACAGCCGAGCGATCATCTCGGCCCTTCCCGAGGCCTCCGTGATCATCCTCGACACCGAAGAACGGATCCTGGTCGCCGAGGGCAAGGTCCTGACCCGCGACAGCACCGACAGCGCCGTCCTGGACCGCCGGCTGCGCGACGTCGTCCCCGAGGATCGCCAGCCGATGCTGATCGCCCGTTATCGCTCGGCGGTCGCCGGGAACGTCGAGACCTTCGATTACACGACCTCGCGGGGCACCCTGACCTGGATCCAGATCACCCCGATCTACATGGGCGGAGAGACCCCGGTTGCGGTCGCCGCGGTGATCCAGGACCTGACCGAGCGCCACCGCATCTCCAGCGAGCTTCACCGCGAGCGAGAGCTGCGCCGCAGCGTCGAGGAAGTCGCCGGCATCGGCCATTGGGAGGCGGACCTGAGTGACGGGTCCGCGGCCCTGTCCGACGGCGCCCAGGCGCTCCTGGGCCTGCCCCGCACGGTCTCCGAGCTCACTATCTCCTCGATCCTCGAGCACGTCAACGCCTCAGACCGCGAGCGTGTGTCCAGCATCCTCGGCGCGCTGCCTGACGGCGCCGAGTCCGAGCTCGAATGCGATCTCCACGGCCACGACGGCGAGCGGCGCGCCGTGATCATCCGCGCCCGCCGTGAGGACGATCAGGAGGGGCATCCGCGGATCGCCGGTACCGCGATCGACATCACCGCCCTTCGGGACGCGCAGCGGGCCCAAAGCGAGTCAGAGGCCCTGTTCGGCCAGGGCTTCGACTCCTCTCCGATCGGGATGGCGCTCGTCACCCCGGGCGAGAAGCGCTTCCTGCGCGTCAACGACGCCCTCTGCGAGTTCCTGGCCCGCAGTCGCGAAGACCTGCTGACGATGTGCTGCAGCGACGTCACCTACGACGAGGACCTGACCGCGGATGAGGAGGCGCGCGAGGCCATGCTGGCTGCCGCGCGGGTCAACTTCCAGACCGAGAAGCGCTACGTCCGTCCGGACGGAAGCCTTGTCTGGGGCTCGATGCACGTCACGCCGGTGTACTCGGCCAAGGGCGAGATCCGCGGCTTCTTCTCCCAGATCGTCGACCTCACGGCGCACAAGGAGCGCGAGCTCGCGCTCGTGCAGCAGGCCGCGGACCTCGCGCGGCTGGCGGAGATCCGGGCTGCCATCGCCGACGAGCGCCTGGTCCTGCACGCCCAGCCGATCGTCGATCTCCGTACCGGCCAGGTCGTCCAGCAGGAACTGCTCGTGCGCATGGTCCGCGAGAACGGCGAGCTCATGCCCCCCGGCGAGTTCCTGCCGCTGGCCGAGCGCCATGGCTGCATCACCGAGATCGACCGGTGGGTCGTCGAGCAGGCGGTCGGGCTGGCGGCCGACGGGATCCCCGTCGAAGTGAACCTCTCAGCAGCCTCCGTGGGCGACTCTCAGACGCTCGCGACGATCCGCGAGGCGCTCGCGCGCACAGGCGCCGACCCGGGCCTGCTCGTCTTCGAGGTGACCGAGACGGCCGTGATGGCGGACGTCGACCGCGGTCGCAGGTTCGCCCAGGCCCTCCGCGAGCTGGGGTGCCGTTTCGCGCTCGACGACTTCGGTACCGGCTACGGCACCTTCACCTACCTCCGGCACATCCCGATCGACTACCTGAAGATCGACATCGAATTCGTCCGCGAGCTCCCCGGCAACGAGGCCGACCTTCGCCTCGTTCGCGCGATCGTGCACATGGCCAAGGAGCTGGGCAAGAAGACGATCGCCGAGGGCGTCGAGAACGGCGAGGCGCTCGTGATGCTCCGCGGCCTGGGCGTCGACCACGCCCAGGGCTACCACATCGGGCGTCCGGCTCCGATCGAGGCCCGCCCCGAGGCGCAGGCCGCCTAGCTCGCGTTCTTCTCGTAGATCAGCCGCAGCCCGGTCAGCGTCAGCAGGTCGTCGACCGCGTCGATCGTCTCGCGGATGAACGGCACCAGCGCTCCGGCCAACCCGCCGGTCGCGATCACAGTCGTCTCCTGGCCGAGCTCGCGGCGCAGGCGGGCCACGATCCCCTCGACCTGGGCGGCGAAGCCGTAGACGATGCCCGAGCGGATCGCGTCCACGGTCGACTTGCCGATCAGCGAACGCGGCTCGGCGAGCTCGACCTTCGGCAGCTTGGCCGCCCGGTCGTAGAGGGCGTCGATCGAGATCTCCGCTCCCGGCGTGATGATCCCGCCGAGGTACTCGCCGGCTGACGAGACGGCGTCGTAGGTGATCGCGGTGCCGAAGTCGACCACCACGCAGGTGCCGCGCACCCGCTCGTACGCGGCCACTGCGTTCACGAGCCGGTCGGCGCCGACCTCGTGTGGATTGTCGATGCGGATCGGCATGCCGGTGCGAATCGATGGGCCGACGACG
The DNA here is from genome assembly GCA_035295205.1 of Solirubrobacteraceae bacterium. Classification (GTDB taxonomy): domain Bacteria; phylum Actinomycetota; class Thermoleophilia; order Solirubrobacterales; family Solirubrobacteraceae; genus Palsa-465. Next base: position 11,232 of record DATGJM010000080.1, read on the forward strand.
AGCATCTCGTGGTCGAGGTAGCGCTCCGCCATCGCCGTCCACTGCTCCGAGAGCTGGGGCACGGTCGAGGAGACGATCGAGCGCGACACGTGCTTGAAGGACAGGCCCCGCAGGCCGAGCAGGTTCGACAGCGCGGCGCCGAGCTCGTCGCCCGTGGACTCGCGCACGGTGGCGAACCTCCAGTGCTCGGAGACCTCGGCCGAGCCGGGCGGGAACACGCCGAAGTGGGTCTGGGTGTTACCGACGTCGACGACGAGCAGCATGGCGCCGCATTATGGTTCACGCGGATGCGCGCGCAGCTGTACGTGGTGGCGGCCTCCCACCCGTGTTGGGCGGTGGCGCGGGCGTTCGAGCTGAAGGGCGTCGGGTACCGCCGCATCGAATGGCCGCCCGGCATGCACGCGGCCATGCAGCAGCTGCGCTTCGGGAGCAGAACCGTCCCCGGAGCCGTGTTCGACGGCCACCGCGTTTCCGGCTCGCGGGCGATCATGCGCCGCCTCGACGAGCTGGTCCCCGAGCCCAGGCTGTATCCCGACGAGCGCGTCGCGGAGCTCGACCGCTGGGGTGACGAGGCGCTCCAGTCGCTCCCGCGCCGCTTGACCTGGTGGGCGCTGCGTCGCCGCCCGGCCGCGATCCTCTCCTATGCGCAGGACTCGCGCCTGCCCTTCCCCGCGTTCGTCACCCGGGCACTGACGCCGCTGATCGCGCCGGTCGAGTGGCGACTGAACTCGGTGTCCGACGAATCCGCACGGCGCGACCTGCGCGAGCTGCCAGGGCTGCTGGATCAGGTGGACGGCTGGGTGGATGAGGGTCTCGTCGGGGGCGAGCAGCCAAACGCCGCCGATCTGCAGATCGGGTCGAGCCTGGCGCTCCTGCGGACGCTCGGCGACGTGCGCCCCGTGCTCGAAGGGCGGCCGTGCGGGCGGCTGGCCAGTCGCTGGTTCCCGTCCTTCCCGGGTGACGTGCCTGCCGGGACGTTCCCGCGGGACTGGCTCTAGCAGAGCGGCTTCCCGACCCGCCGCACGTCCTGGCCGCTCGGCCTCACGGCCTCCAGCGCGTCAGCCAGCCGTGGCCCGCCCGGAAGCGTCAGGTCGGGGTCGAGCTCGAGCAGCGGCACGAGCACGAACCTGCGCGAGGCGACCTCGGGGTGCGGCAGGCTCACGCGCTCCGAGGCATACGGCTCGTCCCCGAGCAGGAGCAGGTCCACATCGATCGGGCGCGGGCCGTGCCGGGGCCCGCCGGGCTCGCGCCCCAGCTCGCGCTCGGTGGCCTTGCACGCGTCGAGCAGCTCCTCGGGCCCGAGCTCGGTCTCGATCCGCAGGCAGGCGTTGAAGAACTCGCGCTGGTCGACGATCAGGCCCACGGGCTCCGTCTCGTACACGCTCGAGGATGCGACCACCGTCACGCCGTGCGCCCGCAGCGCCTGCACTGCGGCCTGGAGGTTTGCCCGCCGGTCGCCGACGTTGGAGCCCAGCCCGAGGTATCCGGTGCTCATGCGGCGGGCATCAGCCGGCCTCACCAGCCTCGCGCCAGATCTCGACCGAGACCTCGGTCACGGGCAGGGCCAGCGGCGGCTCGGGCTTGGCCGCCTTGACCCACACCGCGCTCGCCTTGTACTGGTCGAGGAGCCGGTCGGCGATGGCGGTGCACAGGCGCTCGAGCGTGCGGTAGTTGCGCTGGTGGGCGACGAGGTTGGCGACCTCGCACACCTCACCGTAGTCGATCGTGTCCTCGATGCGGTCGGTGAGCGTGGCGTCGCAATCGGTGACGTCGAGCCGCAGGTCGAGCAGCAGCCGCTGGCCGACCTCGCGCTCGGCCTCGGTGACCCCGACGTGCGTGAACAGCGACAGCCCGCTGATCTCGATCGTGACCTCCGGCTCGAGGCGCTCGTCCTCTCCGTCCTCGTCTACTTCGTCGTCGTCGTACTCGTCGGGCTCGTCCATGGCGCCGTGACCGTAGCAGCCGCCACGATGAGGGCGTCATGCACCGCGGCCACGTCGTGCACCCTGAACACGCGCGCGCCCCGCGCGAAGGCGAGCACGTTGGAGGCGATGGTGGCCGCGAGCCGGTTGTCCACGTCGCGGCCGGTCAGCCTCCCGAGGAAGCTCTTTCGCGAGGTGCCGATCACGACCGGGCGGCCGATCGCCACGATCTCATCCACCCGGCGCAGGAGCTCGAGGTTCTGCTCGGCGGTCTTGCCGAAGCCGATCCCGGGATCGAGCCAGACGTTCTCCGCTGCGATCCCGTGCTCGACCGCGTACTCCAGGCGCTCCTCGAGAAACGCCTTGACCTCGCCGACCACGTCGTCGTAGCGCGGGTCCTGCTGCATCGTGCGGGGCGTCCCGAGCATGTGCATCAGGCAGCACCTGACGCCGCGGTCGGCCACCAGCCGGGCCATGTCGGGGTCGCCTCTGAGTGCCGTCACGTCGTTGACGAGCGTCGCTCCGGCTCTGAGTGCCGCCTCGGCGACCACCGCCTTGGATGTGTCGATCGAGAGCTCCGCCGGACAGCCGCGAGAGTGAAGCTCCTCGAGCACGGGGATCACGCGCTCGAGCTCGTCCTCGGCGCTCACCGACTGCGCTCCCGGCCGGGTGGACTCGCCGCCGATGTCGAGGATCGCGGCCCCTTCGCCTGCCAGCTGCAGACCGTGCTCGACTGCCGCCGCGGCAGCCAGGTAGCGCCCGCCGTCCGAGAACGAGTCCGGCGTGACGTTGACCACCCCCATGATCGTGAACGTCACCGCTGAGGCTCCTCGTCGGGCCAGCGCCCGTGCTCGTCGAAGTAGCGGCGGGCCGCCTCCTCCTCATCGCGCTCGCGATTGGAGTCGACGCTCATCCTGAACATCCAGCCGAGCATCCACACGATCAGCGCCACGATCAGCAGGGCCACCCCGCCCGCGGCCAGCGAGTTCCCGAGGCTGGTGGCTCCGGTGCCGTGTGTCCGCCCGTGGCCGACGACGATCAGCACGACCCCAGCGATCGCGATGGCCACGGGAAGCCCGACGCGTACGGCGAGCGTTAGCAACCGCATGCGCGTGACGTTACCCTCCCGGGGAATGAGGGAGGAGACCCAGCTCACCCGCCGGACGGTGCTGCGGAGCGCCGCCGGGCTGGCCGCCGGCGGCGCTCTCACCCGCGCGCTGCCCGCGTGGGCGCGGCCGGTCGCGCAGCTGACCGCCCTGCGCAAGCCGGACAGCCGTCCCTTCCCCCACCTTCCCGCCGGGCACGAGTCGCTGCCGGAGATCCGCCACGTGGTCGTTCTGATGCTCGAGAACCACTCCTTCGACAACCTGCTCGGGTCGCTGCGGGGCGTCGACGGGCTCTCGGGTCACGACTGGAACCCCGATGCCGGCGGCAACCGCGTCTACGCAACCCACGCGCCGAGCCCGTGCCAGCTGGACAAGGTGCCCAGCCAGAGCTGGAACGCCAGCCACCAGTCCTACGACGGCGGGCGCAACGACGGGTTCGTGCTCGCCAGCGGCCCGACGGCGATGTGGTTCTGGAACAAGAGCGACCTGCCGTTCACATACGCGCTGGCCAAGCACTTCCCGGTCGGCGAGCGCTACTTCTGCTCGGTCCTGGCCCAGACCTACCCCAACCGCCGCTTCCTGTTCACGGGCACGGCCTCGGGCACGATCGCGACCGACAACACCACGTTCGCGATCTCGGCGGCCAACGGCACGATCTTCGACCGCATGGACGCTCATCGCATCAGCTATCGGGGCTACTTCGAGAACCTGCCGAGCTGGTTCATCCTGCCGAACGTGCTCCGCAATCCCGCGCAGACCCACCGGGCGCTGCATATCTCGCGCTTCTACGCCGATGCCGCCGCCGGCCGCCTGCCCCAGGTCTCGATCCTCGATCCCGACTACAACACCACCTCCGAGGAGAACCCTCAGGACATCCAGGTCGGCGAGCGTTTCGTGGCGTCGGTCTGCCACGCGCTGATGCGCTCCCCGAACTGGAAGAACACGGCGCTGTTCCTGACCTACGACGAGCACGGCGGCTACTACGACCACGTCCCGCCGCCGCGGGCGATCAAGCCCGACTCGATTGCGCCCCGGACCGCGTCCGGCGATGCCCCTGGCGCCTACGACCGTTACGGATTCCGGGTCCCCCTGATCGTCGTCTCACCCTGGGCCCGGGCTCGCCACGTCTCCCGCGTGGTCCAGGACCACACCTCGATCCTGGCCTTCATCGAGCGCAAGTGGAACCTTCCTGCGATGACCTGGCGTGACGCGAACGCCGACCCGATGCTCGACTACTTCGACTTCCGGGCGCCGGCGTTCGCCAAGCCACCGCGGCTGCCGGCAGCGCCCGCGCTCGCGCCCGGCCTGGCGCAGTGCACAGCCGCCGGGCTTACGCCGCCGCTCTGACTATTCGGCGGCGCCGCCGGCCAGCCCCGGACGAGGCAGCGGGCGTGGGGTCTCACGGCCGGGCCGCTCGGCGGTGGCCGGGGGCAGCGGGACCTCGGGCGGTGGCGGCGCCTCCGCGCCGAACACCTCGGTCTCGCTCTGGCCATCGAGCAGAGCCTCGAACTGCTCCTTCTCGATGGTCTCGCGCTTGATCAGGATCTCGGAGAGCTTCTCGAGCCCGGGGCGGTACGTGGTGAGGATCTCCTTGGCCTGAAGGTGGGCGCTCTCGACGATGCGGCGGATCTCGTCGTCGATCTCCCGCGCGATCTCGTCCGAGTAGTCGGGCTCGGCGCTGAACTCGCGGCCGAGGAACGGCTGCCCGTGATCGTGGCCGAACACGCGCGGGCCGAGCTTGTCGGACATCCCGAAGCGCATGACCATCTGCTTGGCCGTCGCCGTGACCTTCTCGAGGTCGTTCGAGGCGCCGGTCGTCACCTCGCCGAAGATGATCTCCTCGGCCGCCCGGCCGCCGAGGGTCATCGCCATCGTGTCGAGCAGCTCGGCGCGGGTGGTCAGGAACTTGTCCTCGCCCGGCAGCGAGATCGTGTAGCCGAGCGCCTGGCCGCGGGAGATGACCGAGATCTTGTGGATCGGATCGGCGTTCGGCAGGTAGTGGCCGACGATCGCGTGGCCCATCTCGTGGTACGCCGTGATCTTCCGCTCCTTGCCCGACATCACGCGGGTCTTCTTCTCGGGGCCGGCGATCACGCGCATGATCCCTTCCTCGAGCTCGATCTGCGTGATCTCGCGCTTGCCGTTACGTGCGGCGAGCAGCGCGGCCTCGTTGACCAGGTTCGAGAGGTCGGCGCCGGTGAAGCCCGGTGTCTGCCCGGCGAGCGCGTCGATGTCGATCTCGCGCGCCAGCGGCTTGCCGCGGGTGTGGACCTCGAGGATCTTCTTACGGCCGTTGCGGTCGGGGCGGTCGACGACGATCTGACGGTCGAAGCGGCCTGGTCGCAGGAGCGCCGGGTCGAGGATGTCCGGGCGGTTGGTGGCGGCGATCAAGATGATGTTGTCCTTCATCTCGAAGCCGTCCATCTCGACCAGCAGCTGGTTCAGCGTCTGCTCGCGCTCGTCGTGACCACCGCCGAGGCCGGCCCCGCGATGGCGGCCGACCGCGTCGATCTCGTCCATGAAGATGATGCAGGGGGAGTTCTGCTTGGCCTGCTCGAACAGGTCGCGCACGCGGCTTGCGCCCACGCCCACGAACATCTCGACGAAGTCCGAACCGGAGATGCTGAAGAAGGGGACCCCGGCCTCGCCGGCGACGGCGCGGGCCAGGAGCGTCTTCCCCGTGCCCGGCGGGCCGTAGAGGAGCACGCCCTTCGGAATCCGGGCGCCCAGCGCCTGGAACTTCTTCGGGTTCTCGAGGAACTCCTTGATCTCGTGGAGCTCCTCGACGGCCTCGTCGACGCCGGCGACGTCGCGGAAGGTGATCTTCGGCGAGTCCACGGACATGCGCTTGGCTCGCGACTTCCCGAACGACATGACCTTCGAGCCGCCTCCCTGGACCTGGTTCATCAGGAACACCCAGAGCCCCAGGAACAGCACGAACGGCAGCAGGTAGGTCAGCAGTCCGAGCAGGGCGCTCGAGGACTTGCTCTGCACCTGCACGCCATCGGCCCCGATGTAGGAATAGGCGTCGTTCAGCAGCTGCGGGGTGTCCGCGTCGGGATAGCCGACGGAGTACTTGGCGCCTCCGTACTGCGGCAGGAGCGTGACCGAGACGCTGTTCGACTTCTGGTCGAAGTTCGCGCTCTTGACCTCGTGAGCGCGCATCTGCTGGATGAAGTTGCCGAACGTGTAGCTCGGCCCGTGACTCGAGCTCCCGATCAGCTTCTGGGCGAAGAACGCCAGCACGATCACGATCAGGATCGGGAACAGGGCGCTCTTGAAGAACCGGCTCATACGTGTCCCGCTGTCTCACGGCCCTCATCGGCCGCGAACTGGCGAGGCTCAAGCCTAGCAGCTGGTTTTTCCCCGACTTTGCGGCGCAAGACGCTGTTCATAGGTGCGAAAGGGCGGCGACGAACGGGAGATTGCGGTAGCGCTCGGCGTAGTCGAGGCCGTAGCCGACCACGAACTTGTTCGGAATCTCGAAGCCGACGTAGCGGGCGTCGAGCTCGACCTCGCGGCGGTCGGGCTTGATCAGCAGGGCGCAGACCTCGAGCGAGCGCGGGTTGCGGCCGGCAAGGTTGCGCAGCAGGTACTGCAGGGTCAGGCCGGAGTCGACGATGTCCTCGACGATCAGCACGTCGCGGCCCTCGATCACCGCGTCGAGGTCCTTGAGGATGCGTACCACGCCCGAGGACTTGGTGGCCGAGCCGTAGGAGGCCACGGCCATGAAGTCCACCTCGCATGGCACCTCGAGGTGGCGCATGAGGTCCGACAGGAAGAAGACAGCCCCCTTCAGGACCCCCACGAGCAGTAGATCCCGGCCCTCGTAGTCGCGCGAGATCTCCAGCGCCAGCTCGCGGACCCGGCGTGCGAGGTCCTCGGCCGGGACGAGGATCTCGCCGATCGCGTCGTCTTCTTGCACCTCGGCTAAGTGTAGGTGGGGGCGCTACTGCGAGGCTCGAAGCGCAGCATCCCCCGCTCGGCCACCGCCCGCACGCCGGCTCCGACATCGAGCGCAGCGCTGCCCGTCGCCCGCAGCGCCAGCACCTCCTCGGTCCGCCTGGCCACCCCGGCGGCGGGCCGGCCGGCCGTATTGTCGGCCAGGCGCTGCACGACGAGCCGCGCGAGCCCCACTGGCAGCGCGCGCAGCCGGGCGAGCTCGATCTCCGGCGCTCCGCCCAGGACCTCGTCGACCAGCCCGTCAAGCACCATCGCCTCCTCACGCAGCCGGGTCGCCAGGGCGAGCACGTTGGCCTCGGCCGCCGGGTGGATGCCCCGCAGCGCCGGCAGCAGCTCGTTCCTCACACGCGCGCGCGCGTACGCGGGCGCGTCGTTCGTGGAGTCCTCGCGCCAGCTAAGCCCGCGCTCCCGGCAGTAGGCAGCCGTCTGCTCGCGGGTGATGGCGAGCAGCGGGCGCACGAGCCGGCCCTCGCGCGCGGCCATTCCCAGCAGCGCCCGCCGGCTCGGCGACGAGGCGAGGCGGTAGAGGATCGTCTCCACCTGGTCGGTGGCGGTGTGGCCGGCTGCGATCTCGCGCTCCTCGCCGGCCAGCTCGTCCGCAAGCTCGTAGCGCTCGCTTCGCGCCCACGCATGCATGTTCCCGTGCGCCGGCGCCCTCGGCGTTCGGGCCTCGAGCCCCACTCCCAGCGCCGCGCACAGCTCCCGGCACTGGTGCTCGTCCGCGTCGGAGTCGGTGCGCAGGCCGTAGTTGACGTGGAGAGCGCTCACCGCGTCGGCGCCGGCGATCCGCACGGCGAGGTCGAGCAGGCACGTCGAGTCACGGCCGCCGGAGAGCATCACGAGCACGGGCCTGTCCGGCGCGAGCAGGCCGCCGGCCCGGACCCCGGCCTCGATCTCCTCAGCGCTCACGGGCCTGCCTGGCGAGGAAGATCTCGGTCACCTCGGTGAAGCCCTTCAGGCGGACTTCGCCCAGCCGCTCGAATTCGAGGTGCGGGCCACCGTGCTCGACCACCTCCCGGGTGACCAGCACCTCGCCGGCCGCGGAGCGCGCGGCGACTCGGGACGCCAGGTTCACCGCGCGGCCGTAGTAGTCGCCGTCGCGATACAGGGCAGCGCCGTAGTGGACGGCGATCCGCGGCTGCGGCCGGTCCTGCCACAGGCTCTCGAACCCGACCGCCCAGTCCACCATCGCCGCCGGGTCGGAGCCCACGACCATCACCTCATCGCCGATCGTCTTCACGATCCGAGCCTCGTCGGGCAGCGTCGCCTCTACCGCGTCCATGAACCGCTCCACCGCGTCAAGCGCCTCGAGCTCCCCGGCCTCCTCGGTGAGTCGCGTGTAGCCGGCCAGGTCGGCAAAGGCGATGGCCACTCGCAGGCGCCCGAGGTCCAGATCCTCGCCGCCGAGGTCAGACTCCATGTGGCCCACCACGTCCTGCTCGACGAAATGCTGGAGGAAGCGCTGGTGGACGTGATCCATCACCGGCGAGGCCAGCGGCAGGATCTCGCGCGTGAGCGCGAGCATCTCATCGGCGGTTTCCAGACCGGTCGCCCCCGAGCGCATCAGCGGCTCGTGGACGTAGAGATGGAACAGCCTCACCTCGGCATCGGCCACCTGGGACAGCGCCTGCCCGTATACGCGTACGAGCTGGAGCATCGCTACGAGGGGCAGCCCGGCGTCGAGGACGGCGGCCACGTAGCGCAGGAGCTGGATGTCGGTGGCGTGCAGCTGGCCGGCCCGCGCCGGGCTGAGGCCGAGCGCGGTCACGATCCGTTCGATCAGCGCCGGCTCGAGGCCGGTCTCGCGAGCTGCCTGACGCAGCGTGTACAGCTCGCCGTCCCCGCTCGGGAACAGCTCCTCGATGTAGCCGAAGGCGAGCCGCCCCTCCTCGGTCGCGCGGCGGATCTCGGCCAGCGAATGTCCGCGCTCGCGCAGGCGCGCGACCATCCGGGCACGCCCGACCGCCCCGGCCGTCCACTCGCCGTCGAAGTTCGGGATCAACGCCTCGCGCAGCCAGCGCCGCAGCGTCGCCGGGGTCACTCCGACCCGCTCGGCGGCTTCGCGCAGCGACAGGCTGGTGGACTGGGGAATGGTCTCGGTCACGCTGCTCATTGTGGACCTATCCCTCGACAACGATCAGCGGCGGGGCCTCGTGGAGAGCGAGGTCCCGCCGCCTGCGGGCGTAACGGCCCGCTGCGTCGGTCGTAGGCGTTCGTCACGTTTCCGGCGGCGCCTCGCGCGGGGCTGTAAGCCGCCGCACGCTCCGACCTGTTGCCTATGTCGCGCCCGGAGGTCTACTCCGCGATGCCGAAGCTGTCAACCGACCTTTATCAGACCTTGAGATGGGGATACTCGGCCGCGATCATCTCGCGGTAGCGGTCGAAAAGGGGCTTCGTGACCGGGATCAGGTTGAGCGCCGCCTTGACGTCGCCGCCGGTCTTGATCCGCCTGCGGGCGATCGCGATGGCCACGTTCTCCTTGCCCTGGAAGTAGCGGTTGGCGGTGCCGGAGCTCATCGTCATACGCACCACGGGCTCCCAGGGGACTTCGTCGGACCACTCCCAGACGAGGTTCGGCTCGCCGGGGCCGCCCGGCCGGATGTTGACCACGAGCTCGACGTCGGTGAACTCGAAGCGCTGCGGGGTGTCGGCGTCACGCATCCGCGGGCCCATCTCGGGGTCGCGGCTCATCAGCTCGAAGGTTCGATCGATTACCTCGCGGAACTCCGCGAGCGACCGGAAATCGCTGCCCGACATCGTGGGAGTCTAAGGGCGGAAGGCGACACATCCGCCACCCAGCGCTTAATCTCGCGCCGCCCATGACCGCTGCGGTCCACCTACATCCGACGGCGCCCCTCGCGCCGCGCGTGCTCCTGCCCGGGGACCCCGGTCGTGCGCTGCGGCTCGCCCAGGCCCTGCTGAGCGAGCCGAAGATGTTCAACCACAATCGCGGCCTCTGGGGCTACACCGGGCCGGCTGCGGACGGGGAGCTCCTGACGATCCAGAGCACGGGGATGGGCGGACCGAGCGCGGCGATCGTGATCGAGGAGCTGGTGCGGCTGGGAGCGCAGCGGCTGCTGCGGATCGGGACCTGCGGCGCGCTCGACGAATCGCTCGAGCTCGGGGACATCCTGATCGCGACCGCGGCGATCGCCGCCGACGGGACGAGCCGGGCGCTCGGGGCGGGTGAGCGGGTGGCGGCGGGCCAGGAGCTCGTGGACGCCCTGGAGCGCGTCCGCGCCGGGGTGCCGGCCACCGTGGTCTCGAGCGACCTGTTCTACGACGCCCGCGGCCTCGAGACGAAGTGGGCGGCTGCCGGGGCGCGGGCGATCGAGATGGAGGCGGCGACCCTGTTCGTGCTCGCCGCCAGGCGTGGCCTGCCCGCGGGCGCTCTGCTGATCGTCTCAGACCGGCTGGCCGGCGGTGAACCGGCGCGCATCGAGGCCGATGCCCTCCATACGGCCGAGTACCGAGCCGGGGAGCTGGCGGTGAGCGCGCTTCGGTGAGCGGCTCAGCCCGGGGCTTTACGCGGCCGTGCGGCCTTCGCGGCGGGACGCTCGCCCAGCGACGCCTCGATCCGGGCCAGTGTCTGCTCGATCGCGGTGAGGCGCTGCTCGACGACCGAGCCCTGGGCCAAGCCGTCGATCCGGCCCTCGAGCCGGTCCAGGCCGTCCTCGAGCGCTTCGAGGCGCTGAGAGACTGCGCGCAGGCGGCGCGTGAGCCGCTCCAGGTCGCTGGCCGAGGGCAGATTCAGCGCCCCCATCGCCATCTCCTGCGCCCGGGCCGCCCGCTCCCGGGTCTCGAAGGCCGCGGTCAGTGCCCGCGTGACCATGGGGTTTTCGAGCAGCTCCTGGGCGAGCTTGCCGAGCGCTTCCTCCCCCTGCCGGCGCAATCCCCTCTCTTCGCTCATCTGGTTCTCGCTTTCACGGTTTCGTGACGGGTCGGCCGGCGCCGCCTGGCAGGCTGGCTACCGGCGCGTACGGCGGTCCAAGACTGTACCCTCGCACCTTCGACTTACGCCCCTCTTCCCAACCCTCGAGCCGGGCTCGAGACTCGGCAGGTGCGACCGTTACTTCAGTAGCGAGGGTTATCGGCCGATGGATGGGGAATGCGGGCGGTGGATCCCCGTCCCGAACACTCATGACACGCGCCCAGACCACCGACGGTTCCTCGTTGCAAAGCTTGGAGGCAGTCAGTAGCTTGCCTTCAGGACCCCAGACGTCTTCTGGTCGTGGCCTGCATCCTCGGGCCGGTCGGGAGGAGACTGAGCGACAGTGTTGAGAGGTGGGAAGCTCCGAGCCGCGCTCGCCACGCTGGCCGTCATGGCCGCGTTCCTCGGCGTCGCCGCGATCCCTGCCGCCTCGGCCGCTGACTGCACCGTCACGGTGACGCTGCTGACCGGGCAGGTCCTCTACTTCCAGCTGCCCCAGGGCGCTCCGCTGTCCTCGCTGAACATCACTCAGCCGGTCAAGAGCATCACCGAGTCGTGCCCGCAGGCGCCGACACCGACGGTCACCACGCCCACGACGCCGACCGTCACCACGCCGACGACGACCACGACGAGCACGAGCACGACCAGCTCGAGCACGACCCCCACGAACTCGACCAGCACGCCGACGTCGTCCAGCAACACGACGAGCCCGGGCTCTCGGAAAGGCTCAACCTCAACTTCAGGGTCAGGGTCCAGCCAATCTGGACCGCCTCAGAGCTCGGGCGGCTCCGCCCAGCCCGGCTCGCACCACGGCGCGACATCCGGTTCGGCCAAGGCGAAGTCGCACGAGGGCAAGACTGCGCCGGTCAAGACTCCGCCCACGATCGGCCCGGGTGGCATCCCCACCCCCGCCAACCCGACCTTCTCCTTCGCGCTTCCCGGCCCGGCGCCGATCGGCGTTCCGAACTTCTTCATCGAGTCCTTCCGGATCCCGCCCTTCCTGCTGCCGATCTACCAGGCCGCCGGCATCGAGTACAACGTCCCGTGGCAGGTCCTCGCGGCGATCAACGAGATCGAGACCGACTATGGCCGGAACCTGTCGGTCTCCACGGCCGGCGCCGTGGGGTGGATGCAGTTCCTGCCCTCGACGTGGAAGCAGTGGGGCCTCGACGCCAACGGCGACGGGGTCGCCGACCCCTATAACCCGGTGGACGCGATCTTCAGCGCCGCCCGCTATCTCCACGCCGCCGGCGCATCGAGCAATCTGCCGCAGGCGATCTTCGCCTATAACCACGCCAGCTGGTACGTGGAGTCGGTGCTGCTGCGGGCCAAGCTGATCGGCGGCCTGCCGAACGAGTTCGTGAACGCGATCACCGGCCTGGTCCAGGCCGACTTCCCGGTCGCCGCGCAGGCCAAGTACGCCGACGACTCGGTGGTCGCCCGCGCCAAGGACCGTGTGAAGGGCTCGAACGCCGCCGTGCCGGTCGCCTCGGATCACTCGAAGACCGTGTCGATCTTCGCCAAGAAGGGCTCGCCCGTGATCGCCGTGAACGACGGCAAGATCGTGGCCATCGGCCAGAACGCCAAGCTCGGGCGCTACGTCGAGCTGCAGGACGCCACCGGCAACATCTTCACCTACGCACATCTGGGCTCCCTCACGCATCTGTACCCGGTGCCCAAGCCCGTGCACGTGACCGCGGCCCAGATCACCAAGGAGCTGTCGGTCGTGATCACGCCGAAGCCGAGCGCGCCGGCCTCAGCCGGAACCCAGACGCATGCAGTTCATCTGACGACCAAGCAGGCGACGCGCAAGGCGGCCTCCGCGGCTCCGATCTCCCTGCCCGTGAGTCCGGCGCCGGCCGCCGCACCGGCCACGATCTCGGCGCCGCTGGTCAAGGAGCGGCTGTTCGCCAATCCGACCCGGCCCGCCTCCTATGCCGCCGGCGGGGCACTGCAGCTGAAGTCGATTGGTCCCGCCCTCACCAGCTTCCAGAACTACTTCTCAGAGGTCCTGCACCTGGGCAAGAACCAGTACACGCTCAAGCCGCTGCGCAAGGGCTCGATCGTGATCGCGGGCACGATCCTCGGCCGGATCGCGGCCGGCACCCCGCAGCTGGCCTCGCACGTGGACTTCATGATCCGTCCGGCCGGCAAGGACGCCCCGTATATCGATCCCAAGCCGATCCTCGACGGCTGGAAGCTCCTCGAAGCCACCGCGGTGTACCGCGCGGCGGGCGTCAACCCGTTTGTCGGCCCCGCGGCCAAGAATCCGACGATCGGCCAGATCCTCCTGATGTCCAAGGAGCAGCTGCAGAACCGCGTGCTGAACGACCCGCACGTCGCGATCTACGCCTGCGGCCGCCGCGATGTCCAGGACGGCGCGATCGACCGCCGGGTCCTGGCCACGATCGAGTTCCTCTCGGCCTCCGGGCTCGACCCGACGATCAGCGGCCTCGCGTGCGGCCACAGCCTCACGGGCTCGACGGGCGTGGACGCCGCCGGCGCGACCGGCAGCTCGATGGACATCTCGGCGATCAACAACGTGCCGGTCCTCGGGCACCAGGGCCCGGGATCGATCGTCGACCTTGCGATCCGCCGCCTGCTCACGCTCCAGGGTGCGATGAAGCCGAATGAGATCGTGTCGCTGATGAGCTACAAGGGCCAGAACAACACCCTGTCGCTGCCCGACCACGCCGACCGCATCCAGGTCGCGTTCACCCCGCTGTTCGGCGAGAACAAGAAGCTCTCGACCGAGATCAAGAGCATCCTGCAGCCCAACCAGTGGATCGACCTGATCAACCGCATCGGTCAGATCCCGGAGCCGCTGGTGCCGATCTCGCCCAGCCAGTACGCCATCAAGGTACCCGGCCACTAGCGTTCGCGGGGTGACCGCTCCCACGGGGGTCTTCCGCGCCGTCCAGCTGGACTTGGCTTGGCCCCTCGGGCCGCCCGACGGGCGCTATCTGATGCGGGCCCACGACGGCGCGCCCACGCATGTCGTGGTCGTGCAGACGTTGGAGCGGCCGGCGGCGCCGCGGCGACTGCGAGGCGCTCCAGCGGACACGGGCGGGTGGCTCAGCCGGGTCACGGTGATCGACAGCGGCGCCCCCCTGGACGCGGGCGCGGCCGCGGCCTGGCTCGCCGACGCCGGCGAGCGAGAGCTCGAGAACGGGATCGCCACGCTCAACCGGGTGCTTCTGGCCCACCGGCTCGCCGCCGCCGATCCGCTCGCCGGCATCTTCGATCGCCGCCAGGCTCAGACCAGCCGGCTGGGCTACGGCTCAGGTGAGGAGCTCGCCAACGGCCGGCTCAGTGACGCGCGCGAGCTGCCCTGGCAGGCTCCGGACCGCCCACGGCGGCGAATGATGGCCCCGGAGGGTCGCCTCGCCGCGCTGCTCACCGGTCGCGATCGCCCGCTGGTGGCCGAGGAACTCGCGCTGCGCGCAAGGCTCGACCTCGACCTGAGCTTTACCCGTGCCGCGGCCCTGCAGATCCTGATCGCGCTGGACGCGGCGATCGCCGAGCTCGCGCCCGACGATCGCCTCGCCGGCCGGCTGGCGGAGCTGCGGGCCGATCGCGAGCCGGTGGCCGCTGCCGCCCAGGCCGCCCTCGGAGGAGAACCGAGCGCGGAGCAGCTTGCCGGCGTCGCCGAGGCCCTGCAGCGAATCGAGGCAGCGCTGCGGGCGCGGGCGCTCGGCCGGACCTAGACCAGCCCGAGCTCGGCTAGCAGGGCGTCGAGCTCATCCACGACATCGCCGGTCAGCCTGATGGCCGCCCGGCGGTCGAGCGGTGTCGTGCCCTGGGTGAGGATCGCGAGCTTGCCCCCGCGGGCGAGCGTGACTTCCGGCAGCTGGGCGACGGGATAGACCTCGAGCGAGGAGCCGATGCAGAGCATCAGCTCGGCGCCGGCGGCGAGCTCCTGGGCGCGCTCGAGCGCTTCGACCGGCAGGTACTCGCCGAACAGGACGACGTCGGGCTTCAGCGGCCGCGCACAGTCGCAGCGCGGGATCCCGTCGGCCGCGCTTCGCTGGCGCGCGCGGACATCTGCCAGCTCGTAGCGCCCGCCGCAGCTCAGACACGACGAATGCGCGATCGTGCCGTGGACCTCGACGAGCTCTCGCGTGCCCGCAGCCGCGTGGAGGCGATCGATGTTCTGGGTGATCACGGCCTGCAGCAGCCCCGCGCGCTCGAGCGTGACGAGCGCCTGATGGGCGGGATTCGGCCGCTTATCTTCGAGTGACTGGAAGCGTTCGCCATAGAAGCGCCAGAAGCGCTCGGGGTCGCGGTGGAACACGTCGATGTGCGCCACCTCCATCGGGTCGACGTGCGCCCACAGGCCCGTTCTCGGCGAGCGGAAGTCAGGGATCCCGGAGGGGACCGAGATCCCGGCGCCGGTGAGCGCCACCACGCGGTCGGACGTCCGGATCAGCTCGGCGAGGGTGCGAATCGCCGCGCCGGCCGTCGCCGCCCCCATCCTCAGCGGCCCCTGAACTTGGGGGTGCGCTTCTGGAGGAAGGCGCCGATCCCCTCGCGCGCGTCCTCGGATGAGAACACGGCGGCGAACCCCTCCTTCTCGGCCTCGATCCCGGCGTCGAGGTCGCCGGCAGCCGAGACTCGCTTGATCTGCTCGACCGCCAGCGGCGCCTGCCCGGCGAGCTTGCGCGCCCACGCCAGCGCGGTGTCGAGCAATTCGTGATCCGGGACGACGCGGTTGGCCAGCCCGTAGGCCTCGGCCTGCTCGGCCGAGATCGGCTCCCCCGTCAGGTTCATCTCCAGCGCGCGCGCCTCGCCCACGAGCCGCGGCAGGCGCTGGGTGCCCCCGAAGCCCGGGATGATCCCCAGGCTGATCTCGGGCTGGCCGAACACGGCCGACTCGGCCGCGATCCGCAGATCGCACGCCATCGCGAGCTCACAGCCGCCGCCGAAGGCCAGCGCGTTCACAGCCGCGATCGTCGCGATCCGCGAGCGCTCCATCTCGCGCAGGAGGCCGTGCATCTGCTCGAGCAGCTCCCGGCCGGCGTCGGCGTCCATCTGCGTGAACGCCTTGATGTCGGCGCCGGCGCAGAACAGCATCGGGTTGGCCGAGGCGAATACGAGCGCGTGGACATCCCCGGCATCGGTGACCGCGCCCCACGCCTTCGCGAGCGCCCGGACCACATCCGGCGAGATCGAGTTCGCCGGCGGCCGGTCGAGCCATGCGATCGCGACCTCGCCGCGCGTCTCGAGCTTGACCGGGCCCTCCTCCCAGCCCGTGTCCGGGCGGGCGTAGGGGAAGAACCCCTGGCCGGCCTTCGTGCCGAGCCGACCCTGGGCGACGAGCCGGCGCAGGACGGTCGGAGGCTCGAAGCTCTCACCCCATTCGGCGTGGGCGCGCTCGAGGCGCTCGAGCACCACATCGAGGCCCGTCTGGTCGGCGCGCGCGAACGGCGGCGGGATGATCCCGGCGCCGGCCATCATGCCGAGGTCGATGTCCTTCATCGAGGCGACACCCTCCTCCAGCACGAGGCAGCTCTCGACGAGCGCCTTCAGCGTGAAGCGCTCGACCAACTCAGCGCCGTCAATCTCAACCGTGCTCATAGAAGCCCTTCCCGGTCTTGGCGCCCAGATGGCCTGCCGCTACCAGTTCCTTCATGCCGGGGTGGACGCAGAACCGATCGCCGTAGGCCTCCGCCAGATGCGTCGCCACGTGCAGCACCGTGTCCAATCCGAGCAGGTCGGCCAGGAAGAACGGCCCCATCGGAGCCGCCTTCGACTCGGCGACGAGCTTGTCGATCTCCTTGACGTCGGCCCCCGACCGCGCCTGCAAGCGCCAGATCTCGGACACGCTGGAGTTCAGGATCCGGTTGACCACGAAGCCCGGCGCCTCGGCGCAGCGGATCGGCATCTTCCGGATGGTCTGGGCGAAGCCATAGGCGGCTTGGGCGGTCTCGAGCGATGTGTCCTCGCCCTCGATGACCTCGATCAGCCGCATCACGGACGCGGGATAGAAGAAGTGAAAGCCGACGACCTTGTCCGGCCGGCTGGTGGCCATGCCGATCTCGGTGATCGAGAGCGCCGAGGTGTTCGAGGCCAGAATCGCGTGGCCGGGGGTGACCTCGTCGAGCTCCGAGAACACCGCCTGCTTGAGCTCCATGCGCTCGGGCACCGCTTCGATCACGAAGTCGACGTCGCCGAACCCGTCGTAGCTCGTCGTGCCCGTGATGAGCCCCATCAGGCGCTCGAGCTCGGCGTCCTCGAGCTTGCCGGCATCCACGCGCGCCTGCCAGAGCGAGCGGGCCTTGGCGAGCCCCTGATCGACGAAATCCGGCTCGACGTCCTTGAGGACGACCGGGATCTCGGCGGCGGCGACCGTGTGGGCGATCTCGCCGCCCATCGTGCCGGCGCCGACGACGGCGACTTTGAAGATGAACATGGCTGCCAAAGCTACCCGAGGCCAAAATCACATGACTCGCGCGGTGGCAGCCGGTAGGGTGGCCGCATGGAGACGTTGCCGGAGAACATCGAGCCGTACCCGCAGATCTCGCCCAAGGCGTACCAGCACCCCGCCGATCGCGCCGCCACGGCTGCGCTCAAGACCGTGCCGATGCTCGACACCGTCGTGCGCAAGCTGATCGAGTGGCAATACGAGCGAGCGGTCCGGCAGATGTTCCTGAGCAACGCGGTCCGGGTCGGAGAGCGCCAGCTCCCGGACCTGTGGGCGCACCACGTCGCGGTCTGCAGGATCCTCGACATGCCCGAGGTCTACGACCTGTACGTCACGGACACGATCATCGCCAACGCGATGGCGATCGGGTCGCAGAAGCCGATGATCGTCATGGGCACGCCGCTGCTGGGCCGGCTCGGCCCGGGCGAGCAGCGGGCCGTCCTCGCCCACGAGGTCAGCCACATCCTGTCCGACCACATGCTCTACAACACCGCGCTGGCGATCCTGCTCAGAGTCGGAGGCGGTGTTCCGTTTCCGCTCGCGATTCCCGCGCTGGCCGTGCGCGCCGTGCTGCTGGAATGGTCGCGGGCAGCCGAGCTGAGCTGCGACCGCGCCGAGGCGTTGGTGGTCCGTGACCCGCGGATCGTGTGCCGGGGCCTGATGGTGCTCGCGGGAGGCATGAAGGCCGACGCCCTCGATCTCGATACCTTCCTCGCCCAGGCGCGCGAGTACGAGGACTGGGACGACCCGAGCGATCGCGTGCGGCGGTTCTTCTACGAGATCAACAGCACGCACCCGTACGCGGTCAGGCGGGTCTCCGAGATCATGAGGTGGGTGCAGAGCGGCGAGTACGACCGCATCCAGCGCGGCGAGTACGTCAAGCGCGGTGAGGAGCCGCCTGTCCGCGAAGAGGCAGGCGACGCGTTCGAGTTCTATGCCGAGCGCTTCCGCGCGATCTTCCGGGACCTCGGCGACAACGTCACCAAGCTCGGCAACCAGATCGGCAAGGGAGCCGAGCAGGTCGCCGACTGGCTGCGGGGCCGCGGCGGCGGTGGTTCTGGCTCGGGCTCGGGCTCGGGCTCGGAGAACGGCGAGTAGCCAACCTCGCACTCACCGCGCCCGCTCGTACGTGGCGATCACCACGCCCGTCTTCGAGGTGACGCTATCGAGTAAGCGCAGGGATGCCTGCGTGCCGCCGGCGAACATCCGCCGCCCCGTGCCCAGCACGAGAGGGGCGATCATCACCAGGTACTCGTCGATCAGATCAGCGGCCATCAGCGAGCCGATGAGCACTCCGCTGCCCATGATCACGAGCTTCGTGTCCGAGCTCCGTTTCAGCTCGGCCACGGCGGCGGGGACGTCGCCGTGCAGGAGGACCGAGTTCGGCCACTCGAGGCGAGCCTCGGGGTTGCTGGAGGCGACGTATTTGGTGGCGCTGTTGAAGGCGTCCTTGAAGGGGCCGCCGCGAGCGTTCCAACTCGCCAGCAGCTCCTCGTAGGTACGCCGCCCGAACAGGAACGCGCGATCCTCGCCCATGCGCTCTCCCATCTTCGCGACCATCGTCTCGTCTCCGTACGGCACTGCCCACCCGCCGTGCGTGAAGCCATCTCGGGTGTCCTCGTCGGGGCGGCCCGGGCTCTGCATCACGCCGTCCAGCGTCAGGCCGTTCATCACGATCACCTTCCCCATCGCTTCCCATCCTTTCTACTCGCGCACCCGGCGGCGGCGTAGCGCGCACAGCTTCGAAGCGCGAATGTGCGCAGTTGCACGCATCGGCGCAGCTGAACCCGCGGCCGGATTAGAGTCGTATCAAAGGACCGGTACACACGGGGCGTGGCCGGGACGGCCGAGGGCGCACCGTGCAAATACGTTCTGAGCGGCGTACGCGCCTGCTCAGGAGGGGGTATCACATATGTCGGTTGTCGACGTCCAAGACGCGCTCGGACGCAAGCTTCCGTTCGAGCTCGCGCCGACCAGCCTTCCGGGCGCTTTCATCTCGCCCGCGCCGCCCGCGGACTTCGATCCGCTCACCGCGAGCGATGCCATGCTGATGAAGGCTGGCATTTTCTGGCGGCGGCCGGGGCCGGGCGACCATCCCCGGCTGATCGAGGCCTGGGAGCGGGTCGCGCGACGCGGGTGGCGCCCGGAGGACCGGATCGTTCCCGAGTTCGATGTCCAGGTCGGGGTGAGCCACCAGCTCCGCGGAGCCAAGCAGATCGCGGACGGCCAGTTCACGAGTGACAACTGGTCGGGCGGGACGCTTCGTCCCCCGGCCGGCCACAGCTGGTCGGGCGCGGTCGGGTACTGGACGATCCCTACCGTCAGCGAGCCGACCGAGCCACAGGGCACCGAGGGAGGGTGGAATTCATCCTCCTGGATCGGAATCGACGGCGGCTACGGGTCTAACGACGTGCTCCAGGCGGGGATCGAGCAGCGGGTTGACGCACAGGGGAATGCCTCGTACGTCGCCTGGTATGAGTGGTTCGCTCCACAGCAGCCGAACTCGCCCGGCTACATCTGGCAGACGAACATCTCGAACTTCCCGGTCAGCCCGGGGCAGCAGGTCTATTGCTCGGCCCAGTACATCAGTAACACGGCGGGATATCTGTACTTCGCCAACGACACGACGGGCCAGCACTTCTCGATCACACTCGCACCGCCGCCGGGCGCCTCGTTCGACGGTGACACCGCCGAGTGGATCATGGAGACCCCGGACGGTGGGGAGGGCGTGGCATCGATGCCGTCATTCACCCCGGTGCACTTCCAGGGCGCGGTCTGCTGCGGCGCGAACGTGCCGTCGGGCGACCCCGTCAACGGGGACACCTGGGTCATCGACGGCTTCGGTCGGCAGCTGACCTCAGTCGCGCTCGCCAGCGGCAGCGTGACGGTCACGTTCACCGGCTGACGACAAGGCTGGCATGGAGGGGTTCCCCCCGGCCCCTCCGTCCAGCCCCCAGCTGACCTCGAGAGGCTCGGTCATGAGGGGCGCTGAGCGCAGCCCGCCCCGGTCCGATGCGCCGCGCGGGGCGCTAAGCCCAGATCGCCCCGCCGGCTGATGTGCGCGGAGGCGGGGCAGTCGTCGGCTCCGCCAATACGACTTGACAGACGACAGTCGGCGATATATCGTTACCTATCGCAACACAGTCGATAGGAGATTCAAGAATGACGCATCAAGCATTTGCCCCCCGATGGTGCGGACCCGGTCGGTTCGCGTTCGCCGAGGGGGACGACGCACAGCAGTTCGAAGGACGCAGGGGCCGGGGACGCCATCGCCACCACGGCCGTGGGCCCGGATTCGGCGGTCCCGGATTCGGCGGGCCCTGGGGCGGCCCCGGTAGGCGCCGCCGCGGCGACGTCCGCCTCGCCGTCCTGCTCCTGCTGAACGAGGAGCCGCGTAACGGCTACCAGCTCATGCAGGCGATCGAGGAGCGCAGCGGCGGGCTGTGGCGCCCGAGCCCCGGCTCGGTCTACCCCACGCTCTCCCAGCTCGAGGACGAGGGCCTGATCCGCGCCGTCGAGCAGGATGGCACCAAGCTGTTCGAGCTCACCGACACGGGCAGGGCGCACCTCGCCGGCCGCGATGAGGACGCCCCCGCCCCGTGGGAGCAGCCCGAGGGCTCCGGAGAGGAGGCGATCCAGGAGCTCCGTTCACTCGGAAAGCAGCTTCTGCTGGCGCTGCGCCAGGTCGCCCACGCCGGGGACGAGGGCCAGATCGAAAGGGCCCGCCAGACGCTGGCCGAGGCACGCCGGGCGCTGTACCGGATCCTGGCCGACGAGGGTGACGAAGGCGCTGAGTAACGTACAGCGACAGGTGTCAGCCACCAGCGAAGACAACCACCGCGGCGCCGGCACCCCCGGCGCCGCGATCTCGGTCCAGGGCCTCGTCAAGCGCTTCGGCGAGCTCGAAGCGGTGCGTGGCGTCGACTTCGAGGTCGCCACCGGCGAGGTGTTCGGTTTTCTGGGTCCCAACGGAGCCGGAAAGACCACGACCATCAACATGCTGTGCACGCTGGCCAAGCCGACCGCGGGGGCGGCGAGCGTGGCCGGTCACGATGTCGTGCGCGAGCGCGACGACGTGCGCCGCCACATCGGGCTGGTCTTTCAGGACCCGACCCTCGACGGCTATCTGACCGCCGCCCAGAACCTGAAGCTGCACGCCGAGCTCTACGGAGTGCAATCGGACCTGGTGGCCCCGCGCATGCGCCAGGTCATGACGATGGTCGGCCTGTGGGAGCGCCGGGACGCACCGGTGGCCACGTTCTCGGGTGGGATGCGCCGGCGCCTGGAGATCGCGCGCGGGCTCATGCACTCCCCCCGCGTGCTGTTCCTCGACGAGCCGACGATCGGACTCGACCCGCAGACGAGGCGTTCGATCTGGAGCTACATCCGCGAGCTCAAGCAGCGCGAGGAGATCACGATCTTCATGACCACCCACTACATGGACGAGGCCGAGTGGTGCGACCGGATCGCGATCATGGATCACGGCCAGATCGTCGCTCTCGACGCCCCGGAGACGCTGAAGGCGCAGGTCGGCAAGGACCGCGTCGCGATCCATACCGACGACGACGAGGCCGCGATCGCCGCGCTCATGGAGCGCTTCGAGATCGAGGCCGGGATCGCCGAGGGCGCGGTCACGTTCGGCGTGCCGTCCGGCGAGGAGTTCGTGCCGCGGCTGTTCGCCGAGTCCGGGATCCCGATTCGCTCGGTCAGCATCTCGCGGCCGACGCTGGACGACGTCTTCATGTCGTACACCGGGACGACCATTCGCGACGCCGAGGAGGACCAGT
>DATGJM010000081.1:0-3765 GCA_035295205.1 Solirubrobacteraceae bacterium
TCCCTCGGCCGCCGCCTCCCGCAGCTCCGCCGCCGTGCGGACATTGAGCGAGCGCGCGAGGTCGAGCGAGCGCCTGGCGGTCAGGCCGAGATAACGGCCGAGGCCGATCAGGTCGGGGGCCAGCTCTCGCTCGAGCTCCGCCAGCTCCGCGATCTCGCCGGTCTGGACCAGCTCGCGCAGCCGAGACTCGATCCCGGGTCCGATTCCGCGCAGCTCTCTCACCCTTCCCTCCCCCACGAGCACGGCCACCGGCACCGGGCTCGAGCGGATCGTCTCAGCCGCGCGACGGTAGGCGCGAACCGTGTAACGATTGGCGTCGGCTAGCTCGAGCAGCGCAGCGAACGCCTCCAACCGGTCGGCAATGGCAGCATTCTCCACACAGCAGAGCTTCCCCATGAACCCGGACGAGCCACAGCCCACGCCTTCGCTGCCCGCCTTTCAAGCGCCCGGCGCTCACGCCGATCACTCCAGGCTATGAGCCTCGACGCGACCTCCGAGCAGGCCCTGCCACCGCTCGGACGGCCGATCCGGCACCGCTACGGGCGCCGGCTGCTCGGGGTGGCCGCGGTCGCTGTGATCGCGCTGTGGTTCGCGGCGAGATCCGACGTGAGCTATTACACGGTCACCTCGGGTTCGATGGAGCCGACCCTGGGGGTAGGGCAGAAGATCACCGTCGATCGCGACCTGCGCACGCCCAGGATCGGCCAGATCATCGCCTTTCATCCGACCGTGGGCGCCGACCCGTCCGACCCGCGCTGCGGGCAAGCCGGACAGGGCGAAGGCTCAGCCGCGGCGTGCTCGGTGTTCATCCCCCGCGAGTCGAGCTCCACTTTCATCAAGCGCGTCGTGGCCGGACCCGGCCAGACCGTGGCCCTCGTCGACGGGCACGCCGTCGTCGATGGAGTGCGCCAGGCCGATCCGTACATCAAGCCCTGCCGTCAGGGAGCCGAGTGCACCTTCACCACGGCGGTGACGCTCGCCGCCGGGGAGTACTACGTGCTCGGCGATAACCGGGGCGTGTCAGACGACAGCCGCTTCTGGGGACCCGTCCCGACGGCGTGGATCATCGGCACGGTCGTGCACTGCTCGCTGCTCGGCACGTTCTGCCACCCCGTGCGCTGAAGCGACAGGTGTGGACCGCCGATCGGCTCGCCCGGGTGCTGCGCGATCCGACGCACCTCGCGATCCGCGATTCGCTCCTAGCTGCTGGTGATCAGGCGGCGAGCGGCTCGCGCTCGCCCTCGAGGATCGACGCCACGAGCTCGCCCAGGATCTCCTTGGCGCGGTCGTTGTCGACCTGGCAGGTGCCGGCCGCCTCGTGGCCGCCACCGCCGTGCTGGAGCATCAGCGCGCCGATGTCCACCCGGGACGAGCGGTCGATGATCGAACGCCCGACGGCGAAAACCGTGTTCTGCTGGCGCAGCCCCCAGAGCACGTGGATCGAGACCTTGCACTGGGGATAGAGCGCGTAGATCATGAACCGGTTCGTCGGGTGGATGATCTGCTCATCGCGGAGGTCGAGCACGACGACGGAGCCGTGGACGGTCGAGCAACGGCGGATCTGCTCAACGGCCGCCTCGGAGTGCTCCTGGTAGAGATCGGTGCGCTCGCGAATGTCGGGGGAGGACAGGATGTCCTCGATCGTGACGTCGAGGCAGCTGTAGATCAGCTGCATCATCAGCTGGTAGTTCGAGATGCGGAAGTCCCGGAAGCGTCCGAGGCCTGTACGCGGATCCATGAGGAAGCTGAGCAGGATCCAGCCCTGCGGATCGAGGATGTCCTGCAGGCCCAGGTCGGCCGCGTCGGCGCGGTCGACTGCCTCCATCATCGAGTCATCGACTCGGTCGAAGCGCTCGGCGCCCCCGAAGTAGTCATAGACGACGCGGGCGGCAGAGGGGGCGTCGGAGACCATCACCCGGTTCGGCGCCGCCTCCTTCACGCGGTGGCGCTCGGAGGCGTGGTGGTCGAAGGACAGCGCCACCTCGGGGCGATAGGGAAGATTGGTGGTGATGTCGTCGGCGGTCAGCTCGACTTTGCCGTCCTGGACATCCTTGGGGTGGACGAAGAGGACGTCGCCGCAGATTCCCACTTCGTTGAGCAGGGCGGCACAGACAAGGCCGTCGAAGTCGCTGCGCGTGACGAGCCGGTAGGTACGGTCAAGGGAGATCGGAGCCATGTAAGGGTTGCTCGCCAAGTCCGATGGGACCTTGAGCCCGCAAACGTTTGCAGTCGACGATTTGTGGGCGTGGCACCCGCGGGGCGCTCAGCTGTCCACCGGCCGGGTGCGCTGCGCTCGCGCTTGGAGCGCCCGCTCGGCGATGATGCTCGGCGTGGGTGACGTGACACTCTCGGTCCGCGTACAACCCCGCGCCCGGCGCGACGAGATCGCCGCGGTGCGCGACGGAGTGCTCGTCGTGCGCGTGAGCGCCCCCGCGCTCGAGGGCCGCGCGAACCGTGCCCTGTGCCGGCTCCTCGCCGACCGTCTCGGCGTCGCGCCTTCGCGGGTGAGCGTCGTGCGAGGCGAGCACGCGCGCGACAAGCTCGTGCGGATCGAGGACGTGGACCAGGCCGCGGTGGATGCCGCCTTACGAGGGTGAGAACCTTCTTGCGGGAGCTGGAGCTGGAGTTGTGCTTCCGGGCGCCGCTGCGCCCCGACAACCTGTTCGGCCATCTGGCGGCCACGATGGTCCCGGGCGTGGAGGAGATCCGGGACGGGTTCTACCGGCGCACGCTGCGGCTGCCGGGTGGCCCGGGAGTCGTCGCGCTGGCGCCCCGGGAGGACCACGTCGACTGCCGGCTGCTGCTGAGCAGGGCCGCCGATGAGCGGGCGGCCGTGGCGCAATCCCGGTGGCTGCTCGATCTCGACGCCGACCCCGCCGAGATCGACCGCGCACTGGCGCGCGACCCGCAGCTGGCTCCGCTCGTGCGGGCAGCTCCCGGCCGGCGTGTCCCGCGGTGCGTGGACGGCGCCGAGATGGCGGTCCGGGCGGTGCTGGGGCAGCAGATCTCGACGGCGGCGGCGCGAACGCACGCCGGGCGGCTGGCGGCCGCCTACGGCGAGCCGGTCGACGATCCCTCGGGTGAGCTGACGCGCCTGTTCCCGCT
Organism: Solirubrobacteraceae bacterium; assembly: GCA_035295205.1. Classification (GTDB taxonomy): domain Bacteria; phylum Actinomycetota; class Thermoleophilia; order Solirubrobacterales; family Solirubrobacteraceae; genus Palsa-465. Next base: position 3,106 of record DATGJM010000081.1, read on the forward strand.
TCCGGGCGCCCTGCGGGAGGCGTCGCTCGCGATGCCCGCCAGCCGGATCCGGACGCTGCGGGCACTCGCTTGTGCGCTCGAGGACGAGACGGTGTCGTTGCGAGCGCTCACCGAGCTACCGGGGGTCGGCGAGTGGACGGCCGCGATCGTGGCGATGCGCGGCCTGGGCGATCCCGATGCGTTCCCGGCGAGCGACCTCGGCGTTCGCCGGGGCGCGGCCGCGCTCGGCCTCCCGTCGGCGCCGGCCCACCTGCTCCGCCACGCCGAGGCCTGGCGGCCCTGGCGGGCCTACGCCGTCCAGCACCTGTGGGCACTGAACGACCACCCGATCAACCACTGGCCACCGGCGGGGCGCTGACCCCAATGGCGGTTCACCGGCCGGAGAGATGCGACGGCCCGTCCGTCCTGGGGGTGGTTAGTGAGTTTGTGCCCCGTATGCGGGAGCAAACTCAATCGCCGTCGGACCTGGGCTTCGGGTCTGGGCTTCGTTAGTGAGTTTGCGCCCCGTATGCGGGAGCAAACTCAATCGCCGTCGGGTCTGGGCTTAGTTAGTGAGTTTGCGCCCCGTATGCGGGAGCAAACTCAATCGCCCGTCGATGTCGACGTACGCGGGGTGCTGCCGTCGCCGGGGGTCGGGGGCCCGTGGGTGGGGGCCGGGGC
>DATGJM010000082.1:0-4358 GCA_035295205.1 Solirubrobacteraceae bacterium
AGGGCCTCCTCGGGCTCCATCTGTGCCGTCGGGTCCTCCTGCTCGGCCTCCTCCGCGGGGCCCTTGGCCTCGAAGTGGGCGATGAAGCGCTCGAGCGAGTCGTCGCGGCGGTTGAACACCAGGTCATCGGCCAGCTCGCGCTCGTCCGGCGGGATCTCGGCATAGGGAGTGATGTGGTTCGGGTTCACCATCGCCAGGTCCAGGCCGGCCTCGACGCAGTGGTGCAGGAACACGCTGTTGAGCACTGCGCGGGCGGTCATGCTGACCCCGAAGCTGACGTTGCTGACGCCCAGCGAGGTCTTGACGTGGGGGATCTGGGCCTTGATCGCCCGGATGCCCTGGATCGTCTCGACGGCGCTCGGCCGCCACTCCTCGTCGCCAGTCGTCAGGGTGAACGTCAGGCAGTCGAAGATGAGGAGCTCCGGGTCGAAGCCGTGCTCTGCGGTGCACAGCTCGGTGATGCGCTGGGCGATCTCGAGCTTGCGCTGCGCGGTCTTGGCCATGCCGACTTCGTCGATGGTCAGCGCGATCAACGCCGCGCCGTGGGCCTTGGCGATCGGGACCACGCGGTCGAGCTTGGCGCGGCCGGCCTCGAGGTTGATCGAGTTGACGATCGCGCGCCCCGGAATCTGATCAAGCGCCGTTTCGATCACCTCGGGCTCGGTCGAGTCGACCTGGATCGGCGCCGGCTGGGTCAGACTCACGCGCTTGACGACCTGTCGCATCTGCTCGTCCTCGTCCTGGCGCTCGGTCAGCGCGACGCACACGTCCAGGACGTGAGCGCCTCCGTTGACCTGGTCCTCAGCCACGGTGACGAGGCCGTCGTAGTCGTCGGCCAGGAGCAGCTCCTTGGCCCTGCGCGATCCCTGGGAGTTCACGCGCTCGCCGACGAGCGTGGGGCGGGGGTCCTGGACGAGTGGGGTTGCGTCGATCATCGAGCTGAGGTGGGGCGGGCGTCGTGGCGGCCGTGGCGCCGGGGTCGGCCGTCCCACGCGCTCGCGAATCGCCTCGATGTGGGCGGGGGTGGTGCCGCAGCAGCCGCCGACGATGCTGATTCCGTAACGCTCGACGAACTCGCCGAGCGTCGCGGCCAGTGGCTCGGGCTGCTCGGGGAAGATCGTCTCGCCGTTCGGGCCCTGGTGGGGGATCCCGGCGTTCGGGATGCAGTGCACGGGCAGGGGCGAGAACTCGCCGAGAAACCGGATCGCATCGCGCATGTCCTCGGGCCCGGTGGAGCAGTTCAGGCCGATCAGGTCGATGTCGAGCGCCTCGAGCGTGGTCAGCACGGCACTGATGTCGGTTCCCAGCAGCATCTTGCCGCCGTTCGGAAGCAGCGAGACGGAGCACTGAATGGGGAGCGTGCGGCCGAGCTCCTTGAACGCCTCCCGGGTGCCGAAGACAGCCGCCTTCACTTCCAGGATGTCCTGGGCGGTCTCGATGATGATCAGGTCAGCGCCGCCGCGGACGAGGCCGCGCGCCTGCTCTCTGAAGACCTCGACGAGGTCGCGGAAGCGGATCTGGCCGAGCGTCGGGTCGTCGCTGGCCGGAAGGTAGCCGGTGGGCCCGATCGAACCGGCGACGAAGCGAGCCTCGCCGGCGGCTTTCCGGGCGATCTCGGCTGCCTTCTGGTTGATCTCCTCGGTGTGCTGCTCGAGGCCCCACTCGGCCAACTTCAGCCGCGACCCCTGGAACGTGTCGGTCTCGACGACCTCGGCGCCGGCGTCGAGCATCGAGGTGTGCACGTGCTCGATCACGTCCGGCCGGTTGAGGACCAGCGCCTCGTGGCAGCGCCCGGGGAGCCGGTAGTCCTTCTCGAGGCTCAGGTCGAACTGCTCGAGGGTGGCTCCCATGCCACCGTCGAAGAGCACGACTCTGTCACGCACGGCGGCGAGGAAGTCACGCATCCGAACCCATGGTACAGAACCTTGACACAGTTATGAGAAGGTTGGCTCAGGCGTCGATGCGGACGTGCCCGGGCTGCGTCGCGACGTTCGACAGCCAGGAACGGATCGCCGGGTAGGGCTCGAGATCGAACCCGCCCTCGTCGGCGACGTGTGTGTAGGCGTACAGGGCGATGTCGGCGATCGAGTACCGCTCGCCGACGAGAAAGTCGCGGCCTTCCAGATGCGACTCCATCGCGGCCAGGGCCTTCAGGCCGCCCTCTCGCTTGGCCTTGCGGTCCGCCTCGGTGGGCTCGATCCCGAAGTGGTGCCAGAACCGCGCGACGGCGATGAACGGCTCGTGCGAGTACTGCTCGAAGAACAGCCACTGGAGCACCTGCGCCCGCTCGTAGCGGTCCTCTGGCAGGTACGGGGTGCCCTCGGCGAAGTAACAGAGGATCGCGTTCGACTCGGCCAGAGGCCGGCCGTCGTCGAGGACCAGCGTGGGCACGCGCAGCCCCGGGTTCAGCGATCCGAGGACATCGGGGCGGTTCGAGCGGTCGAGCACGTCCATCTGGCGGCGCTCGTAGTCGATGCCGAGGTGGGCGAAGAGGAGGCGTACCTTGTAGCAGTTGCCCGACAGGTCGTTGTCGTAGAGCAGCAAGCGATCTCCTCTCGCCTGGGTAGCTGGTTCCAGTGGCCGTCACCGTACACAAGCCCTCCCGTGCGCCCTCCGCGGATCCGCCGGAAGGCCACGAGCCAGTGCCGCGAGCGGTGCTGCGCAGCATCGTGTTCGTCGTCGGCGCGTCAAGCCTCGGAGCCGAGATCGCCGCCGCGCGGCTCCTGGCCCCGTACTTCGCCGCCTCGACGATCATCTGGGCCAACACGATCGCGACCGTGCTCGTGGCGCTCTCGATCGGCTATGCCTACGGCGGTCGCCTGGCAGACCGCCGAGGCGACCTGGCCGGCCTCGCCCGGATCGTGATGCTGGCGGCGGTGCTCCTGGCGGCGGTGCCGTTCGTGGCCGATCCGTTCCTGAGCGCGGCGGCGCGCGCCCTCGGCTCGCTGTCGGTGGGGGGCTTCGTCGGCTCGCTGGCCGCGGTGCTGGTCCTCGTCGCCGTCCCGGTGGCGCTCCTAGGTGCGGTGGCGCCCTACGCCGCGCGCCTGGCACTCGGGCATGTGACCGAGACCGGGACCGTCACCGGTGGGCTCTACGCGCTGTCGACGGCCGGCTCGCTGGTGGGCACGTTCGCCGCCGCGCTCCTGCTGATCCCGGCCGTCGGAACGCACCGGACGTTCATCCTGTTCGCGCTCTCGCTCGCCGTCGTGGCGGCACCCTGGCTGGGCCTCCGGCTCGGCTGGCTCGTGCCGGCCGCGATCGCCGTGACGCTGGCAATCCCTCCGGCGGCGATCGGCGCCAACGTCCCCGGTGGCCGCGTCATCTATTCGACCGAGACGCCCTACCAGTACGTGCGCGTGGTCCAGTTCAGCGATGGGGAACGGTGGCTGCAGCTGAACGAGGGGGTGGCGGTCCATTCGCTCTACCGTCCGTGGAGCTACCTCACCGGCGGCTACTGGGACGACTTCCTGGTGCTCCCCCAGGCGGGCGTGCGGAGCACGCCTCGACGGATCGCGATCCTCGGAGACGCCGCCGGGACAGTGGCCCGGGCCTACGGTCACTACTTCCCGTCCACCCGGGTCGATGCAGTCGAGATCGATGGCGAGCTCACAAGCATCGGGCGGCGGCTGTTCGGGCTGCGTGGCCCTGACCTCCACACCTACACCGCCGACGCACGGCCGTGGCTCGCAGCCAGCAAGGCCCACTACGACGCGATCTTCCTGGACGCCTACCGCCAGCCCTACATCCCCTTCTACCTCGTCACGCGCGAGTTCTTCGAGCTGATCCGCCGGCATCTGCAGCCGGGGGGCGTGCTGATCATCAACGTCGGCCACATCCCGGGGAGCGATTCGCTCGAGCGCGTGGTCACGGCGACCCTGAAGGCGGTGTTCCCGGCCGTGCTGCGCGATCGGGTGTCCCCCGACAATTCGCTGCTGGTGGCGAGTGCCGACACCCTGTCGTTGGCGAGGATGCGGGCGCGCGCCGGCGGCGAGCTGGCTCCGCTGGCTCGCACGGTCGCGATCCGCACCGGCCGGCCGCTGGGCGGCGGCTCGGTGTTCACCGACGACAAGGCGCCTGTCGAGTGGCTGACCGACCTCTCGATCCTGCAGTACGCGACGGGGAAGCGCTAGCCCGCTCGGCGGGCCAGGAAGTCACGCACGGCGTCGAGATACGCGTCCTGCTCCTCGATGAACATCATGTGGCCGCTGTTCTCGAACACGATCAGCTCGGCGTCGGGAACGCCTTGCGCGGTCGCCTCCGCGGCTTGCACGGAGCAGGTCCGATCGTGGCGGCCTGCCAGCACGAGCACAGGATGCGCGACCCCCGCCAGCCGGTCGAGCAGATCGATCGATCCATAA
>DATGJM010000083.1:0-2821 GCA_035295205.1 Solirubrobacteraceae bacterium
TGACCGGTGCCTCCGGGATGCTGCGCGCGTACGCCTGGTAGTGCACCTTGCCGCCGCGGTGGACCCAGATCTCCATCCGCTCGCTGAGCGCGTTCACGACGGACATGCCGACCCCGTGCAGCCCGCCCGACACCTTGTAGCCGCCGCCGCCGAACTTGCCGCCGGCCATCAGCTCGGTGGCCGCGAGCTCCAGGGCGGAGCGCATCTGGCCCTTGTGGTTCTTGTTGTCGACCGGGATGCCGCGACCGTTGTCCTCGACGCTGACCGAGCCGTCGCCGTGGAGCGTCACCACGATGCGGTCGGCCTCACCCGCGAGCGCCTCGTCGACCGAGTTGTCGACGATCTCCCAGACCAAGTGGTGCAGTCCGCGCGAGTCGGTGCTGCCGATGTACATGCCCGGACGCCGCCGGACGTGCTCCCGGCCCTCGAGGACCTGGATGTTCTCGGCGGTGTAGGCGACATCCGCTCCCAGGGGGCGGGGTCTCACGGAGCGACCGCGCGGGGGTTGCTGGGGCGTCTTGTCGTCTGCTTTGCTAGCGGTCAACGGCCCACCCTGACGGGCGGGCTCAGAAGCTGCAAAAACGTCGTTCTCCTATTCGAATTTTACCCGAACAGGGGTGTTCCAACCGTCTTTGGGGCTGTTAAGAAGGGGTTTGCGACCCTGCCTCCACAGCGGTGCCGGGACTCTCCCAGCGCAGCACCGGCCGCCGGGCGGCGGCAACCTCGTCAAGTCGGCCCACCGGCAGGTTCGTCGGCTGCCTGTGGAGCGCCTCGGGATCGGTCCGCGCCTGCTCGACGATCTCCTGGAGGGCGGCCACGAAGGCATCCAGGGTCGACTTGCTCTCGGTCTCGGTCGGCTCGATCATGACCGCCTCGGGCACGATCAGCGGGAAGTAGATGGTGGGAGCGTAGAAGCCGCGCTCCAGCAGGCCCTTGGCCACGTCGAGGGCTCGCACACCGTAGGCGCCGAGGTTGCGAGCCGAGGCTACGAACTCGTGCTGGCAGTAGCCGTAGTGCGGGAGCTCGAGCACGTTCTCGAGCCGGCTCCGCACGTAGTTCGCAGCGAGCACGGCGTCGAGCGAGGCCTGCGTCAGCCCGTCACCGCCCATCGACAGGATGTACGCGTAGGCGCGGACGAGCATGCCGAAGTTCCCGTAGAAGCTCCGGACGCGGCCGATGCTGTCGGGATGGTCGTACTTCAGCCGGAACTCGCCGTCCACCTGCTCGACGGTGGGCATCGGTAAGAACGGCACGAGATCGGCGTCGACGCCGACCGGGCCGGCGCCCGGGCCGCCACCGCCGTGCGGTGTGGTGAACGTCTTGTGCAGGTTCAGGTGGACGGCGTCGAAGCCCATGTCGCCCGGACGGCAGACGCCCATCAGGGCATTGAGGTTGGCGCCGTCGTAATAGAGCTTGGCGCCGCTGGAGTGCACGAGCTCGGCGACCTCGAGGATCTCGCGCTCGAAAAGTCCCAGCGTGTTCGGGTTCGTCAGCATGAGGGCGGCGACATCGGGCCCGAGCTTCGCGTGGAGATCGCTCAGGCTGATCCGGCCGTCGGCACCTGATCGAACCTCCACCACCTGGAAGCCGCTCAGGGCCGCGCTCGCCGGGTTGGTGCCGTGCGCCGAGTCGGGAACCAGCACCAGCCGGCGGTTCTCACCCCGTGAGCGGTGGTAGGCCTGGATCATCCGGAGCGCGGTCCACTCGCCGTGTGCGCCCGCCGCCGGCTGCAGGCAGACCCGGTCGACGCCGACGATCTCGCAGAGGGCTCGCTCCAGCCTCCACATGAGCTCGAGAGCTCCCTGCGCGGTCTCCTCCGGTTGGTAGGGGTGCAGCCAGGCGAACCCCGGCAGCCGGGCGGCCTGCTCGTTCGCGACCGGGTTGTACTTCATCGTGCAGCTGCCGAGCGGGTAGAAGTTCTCGCTGATCGAGTAGTTCATGGCGGAGAGGCGGCTGTAGTGGCGCATCAGCTCCGGCTCGCTGAGCCTCGGCAGGTCGGCGGGCCGCTCGCGGAGCGCCGAGCGCGGCAGCACGGCCTCGGGCGCCGGGCCGGGAACGCCGGCCTGCGGCAATCGTGGCGCGGGAAGCCCCGGCCGGCTCTTCTCGTAGCTGAGCGGTTCGGTCATGCGGCGCGCACCGGGGCCAGCGCCTCCACCAGGGTGTCGATCGCGGCGGGGTCGTTGAGCTCGGTGCAGCAGAACGTGGCGACATCGCCTAGATCGCGGTACCAGCGGCCGACCGGCAGCCCGCCGAGGATCCCGCGATCCTGCAGCCGGGCGAGCGCGCCAGGCAGGTCGCGAACTCGCATCGGGAACTCGTTCAGGAAGGGAACGCCCGGGAAGGCCGGCTCGAACCCGTCGAGCTCGGCCAGGCGCTCGGCCAGGTGATGGGCGCGGCGGAACGACACGTCGGCGACCTGGCGCAGCCCGTCCGGCCCGAGGTAGGTGAGGTAGACAGACGCGGCCAGGGCGCAGAGCGCGTGGTTGGTGCAGATGTTGGAGGTTGCCTTCTCGCGGCGGATGTGCTGCTCGCGCGCCGTCAAAGTGAGCACGTAGCCGCGCCGTCCCTCGGCGTCGTGGGCCTGGCCCACGAGCCGGCCGGGCAGGCGGCGGACGAGCTCGGGGCGGGTCGCGATGAAGCCCAGGTGCGGGCCTCCGAAGGAGGGCGACAGCCCGAGCTGCTGCCCCTCGCCGACGGCGATGTCCGCGCCGTAGGAGCCCGGCGGCTGCAGCAGGCCGAGGCTGATCGGGTCCACGCAGGCGATGGCGAGCGCCCCGACGTCGTGCGCAACCTTGGCCAGCGCGGCCCCGTCGACTAGGAG
>DATGJM010000084.1:0-8506 GCA_035295205.1 Solirubrobacteraceae bacterium
GGGAACCCGCCGAGCTTCAGGCGCTCGAGCGCCAGGGCCTCGCTCGGCACACGGGTGGTGTCGGGGTCGAGCCCGACCTGGCGGTAGAAGGCCCGGTAGGCGTGGGCGATCGGCTGCGCGCGCATCGCGACGACGCGCCCGCCCGTGTAGCGATCCGAGAGGGAGTGCAGGCGGCGGCGGAGCGCTGGCGTGCTTGGTCCCGGGCGCACCCCCAACGTGAGCCAGCGCAGCTCGAGGCCCGGGAACTCGGCCGCCAGCCGAGGCTCGATCCGACCGGTCCCCGATTCCCCGCCCGCGCTCATCCGCTCCTCAGGCGCGAGAGCTGGGCACCGAGCGCGGCGGGGCTCAGCCAGCGGTTGCCGATCAGCCGCTCGAACACGACGCCGTCTCGCCGGGCGAGCTCGATCAGCGGGCAGATCACGACACCGTACGCGGCGCCCACCGCGCCGTCGCGGTCGTAGGCGACCGGGATCGTCCAGCGGTGGGCTCGCACGGCCGCCGCGGCCGGACGCGGCCCCGTGTCGATGGCCACAGCCGCGACCTGGACGCCGCGCCCGGCGAGCGCCTGGAGCGTGCTCACCGCGCGCGCGCACTTGCTGTTCTGAGGGTCGAAGAAGACGAGCGCCAGCGGACCGCGAGTGAGCAGCAGGCAGACGTTCAGCGCCCGTCGGTCGTGTCGCGCGGCAGTGCAGGGCGGGTGGAGGTTGGCGTCTCCGACCAGTGTCGAGCCCGCCAGCGGGGCCGCGAACAGCGTCAGTGGCTTGCCGGCGGGGATGCCGACCGTGCCGGTGCTGTGTCCGCCGAGCGCCAGCAGCACGAGGACGAGGAGGAGCGCGACGGCGAGCAGCATCGCCGCCAGCTGGTAGCGGCGGGAGCCCCAGCGGGGGCGCTCGACTATGTGCGGCGGGGCGGCAGGGGGGGCGCCGTCGTGCGTCGAAGCCGCGGCCAGATCGGGATCGAGCCGGGAGAGCCGGTCCTCGCCGCCATCAGGGCTCACGGGCACCTGTGCCTGCGGGAGTTCCGCGCAGCGGAACTCCCGAGGGAGACGGCGTGGCCGGCTCCCCCGCCACGGGGACTCGCCAGCGCGGCGGGCGCAGCGTCGCCGCCCGCGAGCCCGGCCGCGGCTCGGCGCCGAGCCGCCGGCGCTCGGACAGGGCCAGGGCGGCCGGCAGGACGGCCAGGACGCCCAGCAGCGAGACCGCGAGGTCGACCACGGTCACGAAGCCGAAGTCGCGCAGCATCGTGATGTTCGATAGCACGAGCACGCCGAACCCCGCGATCGCCGTGAGCCCGGAGGCGAGCACGGCCGCGCCGGTCGACCGGTAGGTCCGCTCGAGCGCCTGCACCGGGGCCAGCCCCGCCCGGCGCTCCTGCCGGTAGCGCTCGGAGAGCAGCACGCTGAACTCGGTCGAGATCGCGATCACAAGCGCGCCGAGCGTGGCCGACATCGGGTTCAGCGGGATCCGGGTGGCGAACAGGATCAGCGCCGACCAGCCGGTGGCCAGCACGATCGGCAGGAGCGGAACGAGCACCCTTCGCGGGTCGCGGACCACGACTCCCAGCACCAGCGCCACGGCGAGCAGTCCGGCCAGCAGCGTGAGCAGCCGCCGCGGAGAGGAGGCGAGCGCGGAGTTGGCCTGCGCCGCCAGCACGGGCAGCCCCGCCAGCGCGGCCGTGACTCCTGGCGGCGGGTGCAGCCGGGAGCGCATGTAGTCGATCACTCCCTGCTGGCGCGAGAGCGGCATCAGCCGGATTCCGAAGGCGAGCGTGGCCTCGCGTCGATCGGAGGTGATCACCGCCTGGCGGAAGTAGCTCGGCACCGCCTTCAGCAGACCGTCGATCGATGTCCGCGTCAGCGAGGCCGCCGCGCTCTGGTTCGACTGGCTCCCGGCCGAGAAGAGGTCGGGGAGCGACAGCGCCGGGCACACGGTCGATCTCGAGCAGCCCCGTTCCTCCGTGTAGCCGTAGTGCGCGAACAGGGCCTGCTCGTAGTGGATCATCCAGCCGATCGTCTGGGGCGTGGCCACGTCGGGCGCGTGGACGACCACATCGATCTCGCCCGAGACACCGGTCACCTGCTCGAGCGTGCGCAGGTCGCGCAGCGCCTGCAGGTTGGAGGGGACGAGCTTGGTGACATCCGACTGCACCGCTGTCTGCGTGTCGGCGGCCCAGCCGAGCACGGCCAGCAGCGCGCCGATCGCCAGCACGCGGGCCGGGGAGCGGAAAACCGAGCCGAGCAGCCTGGCAGCCGGGAAGCGCCGCGTGCCCCTCGGGGCCGGTCGCTCGTGTCGGAGCCCGCGTCTCAGGATCTCGCCGGCGCCCCGCACCGAGGCCGCCAGCGCTCCGCCCTCGCGAGCGCCCAGCACGAGCGCGGCCGAGCCCGCCGTGAGCGCGCAGGCCAGGGCGACCGCGATCCCCAGAACCAGCAGCACCGCGAAGCCGCGCACCATCGGCACCGGCGAGAGCAGCAGCACGAGGAAGCCCGTGGCGGTGGCCAGGGCGGCTACGGCGATCGTCGGCATGCCGGCCATCGCTCCGCGGAGCACGGCGGTGGCGGGCGAGACCGGGTCCTCCCCGGCACGCAGTTCGCCGACCCGCGACTGGAACTGCACCGCGTAGTCCACGGCCAGGCCGATCAGGATCGGCAGCACCGCGATCGAGGCCATCGTCAGCGACGCACCGAGCACCGCGCTCAGCCCGAAGGTGATGCCGGCCGCTGCGAGCGCGATCGCCAGCGGCAGCAACCGTGGCGAGCTGCGGAAGACGAGCATCAGCACGAGCGCCATCACCGCCACAGCCGCCAGCAGCAGGATCGCGATCGAGTGCGTGAGCTGAGCGGCCAGGTCGTTGACGACCACCGGCGCGCCGCTGACCGTGTAGCTCCCGCCATAGCGCAGCCCGAACATCGGCATCCTCACGGCCTGGCGGATCAGTGCGATCGCCTGCGACTGCTGGGCCGCCGACAGCGAGCCCCGCAGACGGACCTGGATCAGCGCCGAGTTCTTGGTCGGGAACAGGTAGGCGAAGCGCGCCTTCGGCTGATAGACGCCCCGCGTCGCATCGAACACAACCTCAGAGATGAACTGCGAGTCATCGATGCTGACCGGCCCCGTGATCCCGGACTGGAGCGCCAGGATCGCCAGCCGGTTGGCCTCCTGCTGCTGGGAGAGCGTGGCCGCGGCCTCGGCGGCCTGCAGGGCCTGCTTGGTGCTCATGCCCTTGGACAGCGCGAGCGCGGCGGCGGCGCGGCCGTCGCTGATCACCTGGTTGTGCGCCTGGGCCTCGATCGCGGCGATCTCGCTGTTGACCGCTGAGACCGACCGGTTCAGGAACGTGCCCGGCCCGTAGACCACCTGCACCGCGCGCGAGCGCATCAGCTTCCCGCACGGGCTCCCCCATCCCCCGTAAGGCGTGCCCGTCGCGGTGGTGAACGCCTGGAGCTTGGCGTTGGCGACCACAGTCTGCCCAGCCAGGCAGGCCTCGAGCTGAGTGATCGTGGCCAGCTCGCGGGTCAGGACGAGATCTGGCAGCGGCTCGCGGATGAGCACGATCACCGGGTCGCCGCCGAAATGGGCGTGATCGTCGGCGGTGACCTGGTAGCTGGGCGACGAGCGGCTGACGAAGGTGTCGCTGCCGGTGCTCGGCTGCAGCCCGAGCGCGAGCGTGCCCCCGGCGAGGGCCAGCGCCAGGACCGCGGCCAGGGCGAGAAGCGGCCGTCGGGTGGCGAATCCGACGACCCGGGCGGCGGGACCCATCGCGGGACCCATCAGTCCATCGACAGCGGGCCCTGCGACTCTCCGGCGAGGAACTGGCGGATGAACGGGTTCTCCGAGTTCAGCATGTCCTCGGCCGGGCCGGCCTCGACGATCCGGCCGCGCCAGAGCACGTTTATGTAGTCGGCCACCCGGCGCGCGCTCATGATGTCGTGGGTGATGACCGCGAAGGTCGGGAGATGCTCCTTCTCCGCCTTCTTGAAGTCATCCATCATGTCTCGGTGGATCTCGAGGATCAGCTCGCCGAGCAGGGCGGTGCGCACCGGATCCAGCCCGGAGTCGGGCTCGTCGAAGAGAACGATGTCCGGCTCGAGCACCAGCGCCCGGGCGAAGCCGGCGCGCTTGCGCATCCCGCCCGAGAGCTCGTTGGGCATCTTCTCCCGGGCATCGCCGAGACCGACCTCATCCAGGCGGCGCATCACGATGTCCTCGATCTCGTCCTCGCCCTTCTCGGTGTGCTGACGCAGCGGGAAGGCGACGTTGTCGTAGAGGTTCATCGAGCCGAACAGCGCGCCGTCCTGGAACAGGAGACCGAACTTCTTGCGCATCTCGAACAGGTCCTCGTCGGGCATGTTCGGCACCGACTGGCCGTGCACGAGGATGTCGCCGCGGTCGGGATAGAGCAGCCCGACCATGTGCTTGATGCACACCGACTTGCCGGTCCCCGACGGTCCCAGGATCATCGAAACCATGCCCTCCGGCAGGCCCATGTTCAGGCCGCGGAGGATGCGGGCGCGCCCGAAGGCCTTATAGACGTCGATGAACTCGACCGCGTCGGGGCGGCCTGAGGGATAGACCTTGTAGGTGTGGAACTTGTACTCGTCCTCGGAGGCTCCGTCGGGGGGCTGCGGTCGGGGCTGCTCGCTGACCACCGACACGCGTGAGGCCTGCTGCTCGGTGTCCTGTTGGGGCGCGTTGCCCGGCAGGTGATGCGTGGGCTCGATGTCGGTGCCCGAGGCGGTCTCGTAGCTCGAGGGGTCCGGCCCGTCCGGCAGATCGGGACGGCGCTCACGCTGCTCATCGGCCATCTGCTGCAGGTCCTCGCTACCGCGATGCTGCCGTACCGGCTCCTCGTCGTCGCGTTGCAGCGGCGCCGGCTCGTCCTGACCCCCGTTCGCGCCTCCGGGCATCCAGCGCCGGGTGCGCTCCTCCTCGTCAAAGGTCATCTCTCATCCTCCGATCGGCGCTCTCGGGTTGGCTCCCCAGAACAGCTGTGTGCCCAGCATTCCCACAAGGTGCACGGCGACGATGTTGACCACCATCGACTTGGCGGTGGCCGTGCCCACCCCCACCGGACCGCCCTTGGCGTTATATCCGTAGTAGCACCCCACGAGCACGATGATCGTGGCCATCACCATGGCCTTGATCAGGCTGTATAAGAGGTCGGGCGGGTTCTGGAACTCCCAGAAGATGCGTTCGTAACCGCCGGAGGAGACGTACCCGATCTGATCGACGACGGCGAGGTAGCTGGCGAAGAACCCCGCGCCGATCGAGGCCAGATAGACGAACGGCAGCACCATCCAGGAGGCCAGCAGCCGCGTGGCGCAGAGAAAGCGGATGCCGCTGATGCCCATCACCTCGAGCGCGTCGATCTCGTCGGAGATGCGCATCGAGCCGAGCTCGGCGACGAGGCCGGTGCCGACCTTGGCGGCCATCATGTACCCGAACGCGTAGGGGACGAGCTCGCGCAGATCGCACCAGGCCGAGAACACGCCGGCGTAGGCGTCGACTCCGTTGGCATGGTCGAAGTAGGCGCCCTCGATCCCGCACTGCAGGCCGATGATGAACACGAGGCCCCAGATCACGAGCGTCGAGGAGATGATCAGGATCCCGGACTGGCGCAGCGCCTCGCCGAAGAAGCGCAGCACCTTCAGCGTGAAGACCTCGCCCACGACCTTCGCCGAGAACTGGACCATCTCGCCGAAGGCTTCGAGCCAACCCTTGGGTACGGCGGCGATGTTCTCCATCACTTGACGATCGTCGTGATTTCCGGATGGGTGGCCAGCAGCGTCTGGGTGAACGCGTAGTTGAAGGCGAAGATCCCCAGGAAGGCGATCACCACGGCCTGGTTGACCGCGCGGCCGACGCCCTCGGCGCCACCCGAGGCGGTCATGCCCTTGTAACAGCAGACGATCGCGATGATCGCGCCGAACAGCGTGGTCTTGACGACCGATCCCCACAGGTCGGTGGTCGACGCGTTGTTAAAGAAGGTGGCCCAGAACGGCCCGAGCGGGGCGTGGTTGACCAGCGTGGCCAGGATGCCGCCGAACACGCCGAACAGCAGCGCATAGATGTCGAACAGGCCCGTGACCAGCATCAGCGCCAGGAAACGCGGCACGACCAGGTTCTTGATCGGGTCGACGCCCAGCACCTGCAGGGCGTCCAGCTCCTCGCGGATCTTGCGCGCGCCGAGGTCGGCGGTGATCGCAGTGCCGGCCACGCCGGCGAGCACGATCGCATCCACGAACGGGGCGAACTCGCGGATCGAGGCCAGCACGAAGAACCCGCCCTCGCGGTCCAGAGCCCCGAACAGCACGAGGAAGTTGGCCGCCTGGAGGCCCGGCGCTCCGTAGCCGAAGGCGACGGTGGAGACCAGCAGCGGGAACCAGCACAGCTTCAGCGCGAACATGAACTGGCCGGCGAACTCGCCGCCGTAGGGGTAGGGCGGCCGGACGGCTGAGACCAGCGTCTTGCCGGTGAGGATCATCATGTTCCCCACCTCTTCGAGCACGTTCTTGGTGGGCAGGAACGTTCGATCGGCGACTGCGCGGATCATCGCTGTCACACAGCCTACGGCAGCCCATGGCCGGAGCACAAATGGGAACCGTCGCGCCGCAAAGCCCGTCGCGGCGGGGAATCGAACCGGCGTGGACGGCGCTGTCAGCTGGTATGTTCGCGGCCCGTGAGGAGGATCGCCTCATCCGCTGTGCTGGCGCTGCTCTTGGCCGGCTGCGGGAGCGCCGCGCGCCAGGACGCCGCCGAGCCCAGCGGCAGCTTCCAGGTGCAGATAACCCAGGCGAGCTTTCCGGCCAGGCAGGAGCTATCGAGCCACGTCACGCTGACGCTCGCCGTCCGTAACGCCGGTTCGCAGGCGATCCCCGACCTCGCGGTGACCATCTGCAACGTGACGTGTCATTACCCCGCCCCCGTCGGCGAGGGGACGAGCGCCGCCGCGTTCGCCAGCAATGAGTCGGACACCACGCTGGCGAATCCGTCGCGACCGGTGTGGGTCGTCGATCGCCCGCCCGGCCCCGGGCCGTGCACCGCGCCGGCACAGGGCTGCCAGAGCGGCGGCGCCGGCCAGTACGCGACCGCCTACTCGAACACGTGGGCCATTGGGCGCCCGCTGGCTCCGGGAGCCACGGTCGTGTTCAAGTGGGGCGTGACCGCCGTGCACGCCGGACATTTCGTGCTCGCCTGGCAGGTCGCGGCCGGCCTGAACGGGAAGGCCAAGGCGACGCTTGCCTCCGGCGGGCAGCCCGCGGGCACGTTCGCGGTGACGGTCTCCAACCGGCCGCAGCAGTCCTACGTCACCGACTCGGGACAGATCGTCACGACGCCCTGACTTGGCCGCACGGCGGGTCGCACCGTGCGGCAATTTGTCCACGTGGATAGTGCTCGCCCACTGGGCGATCGCCTAGGCTTCCCGGCAGGCCTCGGAACCCCCGAGGCCACCTCTGGGTACGCGCCTCCGCCGCCGAGGCGCCCATTAGCAACAAAGGAACGAAACACGCATGCCCCGAATTCGTCAGCAGAACGTACTTGCCGCTCAGTGGGCTCCCAACGGCGGGGCACTCGGTGCGCCTGACCTGACCCTGGCCGACAACCAGATCTTCGGGCTGAACGTGTTCAGCCCGGCCGTCCAGCGCCAGCGGCTCCCGAGGGACATCTTCCGGCGCCTGCAGCAGACCCTCGCGCGCGGCGAGGCCCTCGACACGTCGCTCGCGGACTCGGTGGCCCTGGCCATGAAGGAGTGGGCGCTCGAGCGGGGCGCCACGCACTACACCCACTGGTTCCAGCCGCTGACCGGATCCACGGCCGAGAAGCACGACAGCTTCTACGGGCCGACCGGCGAGGGCACGGCGCTGGCCGAGTTCTCGGGCAAGGAGCTGATCCAGGGCGAGCCCGACGCGTCGTCGTTCCCGACCGGCGGCATCCGGGCCACGTTCGAAGCCCGTGGCTACACGGCCTGGGATCCGACGTCTCCGGCGTTCATCCTCGAGAACCCGAACGGTGCGGTGCTGGTGATCCCGACCGCGTTCGCGTCGTGGACGGGCGAGGCGCTGGACCACAAGATCCCGCTCCTGCGCTCGATGGACGCGCTCTCGAAGTCGGCGATCCGCGCGCTGCGGCTGTTCGACGACTCCACCGCCCACCGCGTGTTCACCACCGTCGGGCCCGAGCAGGAGTACTTCCTGATCGACGAGCAGTTCTACTTCGAGCGCCCCGACCTGATCACCACCGGGCGGACGCTGTTCGGCGCCAAGCCGCCGAAGGGCCACGAGCTCGACGATCACTACTTCGGCTCGATCCCCGAGCGGATCCTGGCGTTCATGCTCGACAGCGAGCGTGAGCTGGCCAAGCTCGGCGTGCCGGTCAAGACGCGCCACAACGAGGTCGCGCAACCAGTACGAGATCGCGCCGGTCTTCGAGGGCACGAACGTCGGCTGCGACCACCAGATGCTGACGATGCAGGTGCTGCAGAACGTCGCGCGGCGCTACGGCCTGGTCTG
>DATGJM010000085.1:0-12515 GCA_035295205.1 Solirubrobacteraceae bacterium
GGTTCGCGGCGCGCGGGTCGTCGCGATCGCATCCGCGGGTGACGCGCAGATCGCCGAGCACGCCGACGACGTGATCCGGGTCCCCGACACCGATTGGATGCTCGCGCCGCTGCTGGCGGTGATCCCGCTGCAGCTGCTCGCGTACCACATCGCGCGCGAGCGCGGCCTGAACGTCGACCAACCGCGCAATCTGGCCAAGACGGTCACCGTAGAGTGAGCGAGGCCGGACAGCGCAGCGGCCCGGCGCCGGTGCGGTCCGCCACCGGAGTTGGAATCGACCTGCTCGAGATCGAGCGACTGGATCGCGCGCTGCGGCGCACGCCGCGCCTCGCCGAGCGGCTGTTCACCGACGCCGAGCGTGCCTATGCTGCCGCCATGGCCCGGCCGATCCAGCACCTGGCGGCGCGGTTCTGCGCCAAGGAGGCGGTGGCCAAGGCGCTGGCGCTCGAGAGCCTGAACTGGCAGGAGATTGAGGTCCTCAGCGGTGGTGGTCCGCCCCAGGTGACGCTGCATGGCGCGGCCGCGGCGCGGGCTCAGGAGCTCGGAGTGCACGTGTCGGTGTCGCTCACCCACAGCCGCCGCGACGCCGCCGCGGTGGCGATCGCGAGATGACGCTTCCCGGCTGGGCGACGCCTCTGCCCGACGCCGCGGGCCAGCGCGAGCTCGATCGCTGGGCGATCGAGCGACTCGGGATTGCGGGACTCGAGCTGATGGAACGGGCGGGAACCGGTCTCGCCGACTGCGTGCAGTCGATCGCTCCCTCAGCCCCCGTCGCGGTCGTGTGTGGCAAGGGCAACAACGGCGGCGACGGCTTCGTGGCCGCGCGCGTGCTGCGCGAGCGCGGATGGGAGGTGAGCGTGCTGCTGCTGGGCGAGCCGGAGGAGTATCGCGGCGACGCGCTGACGAACCTGGAGCGGCTGCCCGGTGACGCTCCGGAGCCGTTCTCGGCGGATGCGCTGCGCAGCGCGAGCCTGATCATCGACGCTCTGCTCGGCACCGGGTTCTCGGGCGAGGTGCGTGAGCGGTACGCCGCCGCGATCGAGGCGATCAACGACACGCGCGCGCGCGTTGTGGCCTGCGACGTCCCCAGCGGCGTGGACGCCTCGACCGGTGAGGTCGCGGGGCCGGCCGTGCGCGCCGAGCTGACTGTCACCTTCCACGCCGCCAAGCCCGGCCTGTGGATCGCGCCCGGCAAGGCGCACGCCGGCGAGGTGCGCGTGATCGACATCGGCATCCCGTCCGGCGGTCCGGTGCAGCCGGACGTCGGCCTGATCGTGGCTGAGGTCACAGACGGGGTGCCCCGCCGGGGGTCGGACTCGACCAAGTTCGCCGCGGGAAGCGTGCTCGTCTGCGGCGGCTCGCCTGGGCTGACGGGCGCGGTGTGCCTGGCCGCGGAATCCGCGATGCGGGCCGGAGCCGGCTACGTGACCGCGCTCGTGCCCGGAGCGCTCAGCCAGATCTTCGAGAACCGGCTGCTCGAGGTCATGACGCTCGCGCTGCACGATGATTCGGGGCACCTCACGCCCGCGGCGCTGGACGCGATTCGCGACCGGGCCGAGCGGGCCGATGCCTTGGTGCTGGGACCGGGGCTCGGGCGCGAGCCCGACACGCTCGAGTTCGCGCGCCGCCTCGCGACCAGCCTCCGCAAGCCGCTCGTGATCGACGCCGATGGGCTGAACGCCCATGCCAAGAGCCTCGATCGGCTGGCCAGGCGCACTGCGCCGACCGTGCTCACTCCGCATGCCGGCGAGCTGGGCCGGTTGCTCGAACGTCCAAGCTCGGAGATCGCCGCGCACCGGCTGGCCACCGTGCGCGACGCGGCGCGGCGGGCCGGCGCCGTCGTGGTGCTGAAGGGAGACGACACGCTCGTGGCCGAGCCCAGCGGCACCGTCGCGGTCAGCCAGGGTGGCGCGCCGGCACTGGCCACGGCCGGCACCGGAGACGTGCTGTCGGGCGTGATCGGGGCCTATCTCGCCAAGGGCATGGATCCCTTCCGCGCTGCAGCCGCGGGGGTGTTCGTGCACGCCGCCGCGGGCAGGCTCGCGGGCAGCGAGATCGGCTCCGAGGGCGTGATCGCGAGCGACGTGATCGCCCGCCTACCGCACGCGCTTCCACCGCTGCAGCGTCCGCGAGCCGGGTAGTGCGCCGCGCCCTGGCCGGCATCAACCTGGCGGCGATCGAGCGGAACGTCGCCCACCTGCGCCGCGACCTGAGCCCCGGCACCGAGTTCTGCGCCGTGGTGAAGGCCGGCGGCTACGGCCACGGCGCGGTGCCGACGGCCCGTGCCGCACTGGCCGGGGGGGCGAGCTGGCTGGCGGTTGCCACCGCCGAGGAGGCACTCGCGCTGCGCGAGGGCGCAGTGCAGGGGCCGGTCCTCGTGATGGGCGCGCTCGGAGAGGAAGAGCTCGAGATCGCGCTGGCCGCGCGCGGGGACCTCGTGGCCTGGAGTGAGCCCTTCGTCGACCGGCTGCTCGCCCGCGTGCCCGACGAGGGCTCCGTGGCGGTGCACGTCAAGCTCGACAGCGGGATGGGCCGCCTCGGAACCCGCGATCGCATCGAGGCGCTGGCCGTGGCCGAGCGCGTTTCGGCGGCCACGCCACGCCTGCGCCTGGCCGGAGCGATGACCCACTTCGCCACCGCTGACGACGATCTCGAGTTCGTGGCCGCCCAGCTGGAGGCATTCGCTCCCTTCGCGTCCGAGCTGCGCCGGCTCAGCCCCGACATCGTCGTGCACGCCGCTAACAGCGCCGCCACGATGCGGGCGCCACAGACGCACTTCGACCTCGTGCGCTGCGGCATCGCCATCTACGGTTGTGATCCCATGCAGGCCGATCCAGAGCCCTACGGGCTCGAGCCCGCCCTCGAGCTGACGAGCTACGTCGCGGCGCTCAAGCGGGCCCAGCCCGGCGACAGCGCCGGCTATGGCCGCCGGTTCGTGGCCGAGCGCGAGACCTGGCTGGCCACGGTTCCGATCGGCTACGGCGACGGCTTTCGCCGCCTGCTCACGAACAACTGCGACGTCTTGATCGGCGGGTCGCGATACCCCCTCGTGGGCACTGTGAGCATGGACAACATCACGGTCGACGTCGGCGGACCGGACGCCGTCCGGATCGGTGAGCGGGCCACGCTCATCGGCCGCGACGGCGCCGAGCGCCAAACCGCGGAGGATCTCGCCCGCCGGCTCGGAACGATCAACTACGAGGTCGTCTCCGGGATCTCGGCGCGGGTGCCGCGCGTCTATCACCGCGACGGGGTGCCCTGTGAGCCGTGATCCCTTGGTCGTTCTGCGCGATCTGGGCGTCGAGGGCTACCTGGTCGGCGGGGCGGTCCGCGACCGGTTGCTCGGGCGGGCGACACTCGATTACGACGTGGCGCTGCCACGCGAGTCACGCGAGGTGGCGCGCCAGCTCGCCCGCCTCGCCGACGCCCACGCGTTCGAGCTGTCCGAGGGCTTCGGCGTGTGGCGCGTCGTGGCCCGCGACCACAGCTGGCAGCTCGACACGCTGCCGCTACAGGGAGGTGAGATCGAGTCAGACCTCGCGGCTCGCGATCTGACCGTGAACGCGATCGCCGAGTCGCTTCGCGGCGGGGAGTTGATCGACCCGTTCGGCGGGCAGGGCGATCTGAAGGCTCGGCGGCTGCGGATGGTCTCGCCGGGAGCCTTCGCGGCTGACCCGTTGCGGATCCTGCGCCTCGTCAGGCTGGCGTGCGAGCTCGGCTTCGAGGCCGAGGCGGGCACCGTCGCTGCCGCCACGGCCAGCGTGCCCGAGCTCGCCCGGGTCTCGCCCGAGCGCGTGTTCGCCGAGTTCAAGCGGATCGTGGCCTGCGACCGGGCGGTGGACGGGCTCGCGCTTCTCGACGAGCTGGGGGCGACCGCGGTCGTGCTGCCGGAGCTGAGCGCGCTGCGGGGCGTCGAGCAGAGCCACTACCACGATCTCGACGTGCACGAGCACACCCGCGCGGTGCTGGCCGCCACGATCGAGCTCCAGCGTGCGCCGGGCGACCACCTCGGCGCCCACGCCGCCGAGCTCGACAGCTTCCTCACCGAGCCGCTCGCCAACGAGCTGACGCGCTGGGAGGCGATGCGCTTCGGGGCGCTGTTCCACGACATCGCCAAACCTCAGACGCGCGCGATCACCGCCGAGGGACGCATCACATTCATGGGCCACGACGTCGCCGGGGCCGAGATGGCGGCGGCCGTGCTCGGGCGCCTGCGGGCAAGCCAGCGGCTGTGTGAGCACGTCGCCGCGCTGGCCCGGCATCACCTGCGGCTGGGGTTCCTGGTCCACCAGATGCCCCTGCCCAAGCGTGCGGTGTACCGCTATCTGCGCACCTGCGAGCCGGTCGAGATCGACGTCACCGTGCTGAGCATCGCCGACCGCCTGGCCACGCGCGGGTCAGGCTCCGAACGGGCGATCGAGCGCCACCTCGAGCTCGCCCGCGAGCTGCTCGACGCCGGCCTGCGGTGGCAAGCCGAGCGCCCGCGGCCACCGCTGCGCGGCGACGAGCTGACGCGCGAGCTCGGGCTGCGGCCGGGCCCGCAGGTGGGCGAGATCCTGCAGGAGCTCGAAGAGGCCGCATATGCCGGCGAGATCAACTCGCGCCAGCAGGCGCTTGAGAAGGCGCGCGAGCTGACGGGCAGTCCGTAGACGCGATGCGCGCGGCGACCTACTAGGCTCTCGAGCCGATGAGCGATGCGGTCCGCCTCGAACGCGACGGGCCGCTGGCAGTGGTCAGCTTCGATCACCCGCCGCTGAATCTCTACGACCCCGAGCTCGACGAAGGCCTGCACGCGGCGGTGGACGAGCTCGAGCGCGGCGCCACGCGCGGCGTGCTGTTCCGGGCCGACGGACGCGTCGTCAGCGGGGGAGTGGACGTCTCGGTCTTCGCCGCGCAGGAGAGCTCAGAGGCGGCCACCGCGCTGTTCGGGCGCCTGGTCGACCTCGCCCGGAGGGTCGATCGGCTGCCCTGCCCGACGGTGTTCGCCGCCCACGCCCTGTGCCTGACCTGGGCGTTCGAGCTCGCGCTCGCGTGCGATCTGATCCTGGCGGCCGAGTCAGCCTCGTTCGGCCTGGTCGAGCGCGTGGTCGGGCTGACGCCGGCGATGGGCGGGACGCAGCGGCTGGCCGAGCGCGCCGGCACCGGCCGTGCGCGCGAGCTCGTGATGACGGGCGTGCCGTACGACGCGGCGACGCTCGAGCGCTGGAACGTGGTCAACCGCGTCCTTGCAGATGAGGGCTTCGACGGAGCTGCCCGCGCGTTCGCGGCCGAGCTGGCCGCGGGGCCGACGCTGGCCCACGCCGCCACCAAGCAGGTGCTGCGCGACTACCTCGAAGGCGGTGTCGAGGGGGCCAACGAGCGCGTCGCTGGGGTGGCCGGGGCGCTCTTCGATACCGCGGATCTGCGCGGCGCCGTCAGTTCGTTCCTCGAGCGCGGGCCCGGCAAGGCGAGCTTCGAAGGGCGCTGATTACCGCATCAGCCGCCGAGCCTGCTAGGTTTCCCGCGTTTACTGGGGGCCTCGGGACCGCCTACCCGATGTGTCCGAACGATGAGGTAGTCGAAGGGGAAGTACATGGCAACGGGTACGGTCAAGTGGTTCAGCGACGAGAAGGGCTTCGGCTTCATCACCCCTGATGACGGTGGGCGCGACCTGTTCGTGCATTTCACCGGAATCACGGGCGATGGCTATCGCTCGCTGGCCGAGGGGTCGAAGGTCTTCTACGAGGAGGAGGCTGGTCCGAAGGGGCCGAAGGCCGTCAACGTAAGCAAGGTATAGGCGCGGGCGGGCGCTGGGCGGCGGGGTGCAGGCACAGGGCCCCGCTTGACGGGACGCAACTGTGCGCGCTGGCTCGTGTTCAATTGACCACATGAAACGGAAACTGATCACGGCCGCGGTCGCCTTTGCGTGTGCCGCCCTGGTTCCGGCTGCCGCCCTCGCGGGGGTAATCGAACTCGGCGTCCCTTCGACTCCGCTCGTGGCCCCCACCTGCCCGAAGGGCATCTCTCCGACCAACTGCACGATCATTCTCACGCGGGTCACCGCGGTCGAGACGCTGCGCGACGGCGTGGCCTACCCGACCACGGTCAAGCAGGCGGGCCGGATCGTGGCCTTCACGGTCGGCCTCTCACGCCTGTCGACCGACCGGACGACCGCCCATAACGACATCCACCTGCTGGACAGCGCCTTTGGCGGAACCACGCGGCTGGGAATCACGATCCTGCAGCGGGTCGGGAAGGCCAACCAGTGGCGCTGGAAGACGGTCGCCCAGAGCCCGGTGTTCAAGGTCCAGCCCTACTTGGGCCAGGTGGTTCAGTTTCCGCTCACCACGACCCTGCCCGTGCTCCCCGGCGAGGTGGTGGCGCTGACGACGCCGACGTGGGCGCCGGTGCTCTCGATCGACCTGACGCCGAGCAAGTTCGCCTACCGCCAGAGCCGGACGAACTGCGCCGGCACTCCGAACCCGAACGCCGCGCAGACGGTCGGGCAGACCACCGTCTACAAGTGCGACTACCCGGGCACCCGGCTCGAGTACAGCGCCACCGAGATCTCCAACCCGGTGGCAGCCAACCCGATCCACGCCCGCGACGTAGGCTAAGTCCGCCGGTCCAGCCCACGCGGCTGGCCGCTCTACGGCCCCACGCGGCTAGCCCTCGGCGGCTGCCCCCGCCCGGTGAGCGGGGGTGTGCGCTGCAGGCGCGGGCGAGGCGACCCCGCGCGGCTGTGGGCCGAAGAAGGCGCAAGTCTCAGTCGGCGGTCCGTTTGTCTTCACGTTTCGTTTCCTGAGAGCCCTAAAGGTGAAGACGAACCGGCGCGGAGCCGAGGCTCGCACCTTTTCGCGGGGCCCGAGGAGCTTGGAAGCGCCCCCGGGGCCCGAGGAGCTCGATGGTGCCGGGGGCGCGAGGAGCTTGGCGGTGCCGCGGGCGCGCCTACTGACAGGCGCCCGGGTTCTGCGAGCAGAACAACTGGCTGCCGCCGAGGCCGGCGCCACCGCTGTTCGAGCCAGTGCTCGTGCCGCCACCCGTCGTCCCGCCGCCCCCACCGGTGGCGCCTCCGCCCCCGCTCGAGCCGCCACCCGTCGTTCCTCCGCCTGCGCTGGCGCCGCCGGAGCTGGCCGCCGTCGAGCCGCTCGAACTGCTCGACGAGGAACTCACGGAACTGGACGGGCTCGACCCGGAGCTGACAGCCGCGGTCGTGCTCGTGGTCTGGGTGCTGGCGGTCGTCGCCGTCCTGGAGGTCTGCGTGGCCGGAGCCGCGATGCTGGTGCTCGGGACCGTCAGCGGCGGCGCATCGACGGTGTCGGCCGCCACGGGCGTGCTCGAGCTCCCGCAGCCGACAACGGCGACGCTCGCCCCGAGCACCGCGAGCGTGCCCAGCATTCGTTTAGTGGCGCTGACCATCGGCAAGCTCAGACTTCGAGCGGCTCCATCCGGCGCCCGCAGTGCGGGCAGTCGTTGAGGTCCTTCGGCGCGAGCTGGTCGCACCAGTTGCAGAACCTGAGGTTGTCAACCGACCACGGAAGCTCCGACACCGTCGGTGCCAGGGGCAGCAGCTGCGCCACGACCTCGAGTTCCTCGCCCGTGTCGCGGTCGCGGTAGACGTGGCCAGGCTCGGCCTCGATGATCACCTCGCGCCCGGTCGACGGGGTTCGCATGCGGTACCTCTGACGGGTCCTCATCGCGGGCGATGGTACCAGCGGCCCTGGCGGCAGGCCCGTCCGGAGGGCGCCCAGCGAAGCGCTCTGACCGCATCTCGGCCGGGACATCGTCTCGCCGCCTGCTCGGATAGAGTGCCCCGCGCAGGCATGGAGAGAGCACTGGCACGGCTGGCACTACTGGCGGCAGGGGCGCTTTCGGCCCTGGCGCTTGGAGGCTGCACGCTCAAGCACCCAGTGGTCAATCTCGTCCACGGCAAGGTGCTGTTCGTCGCCCATTGCGCTGTCTGCCACACGCTCAGCCACGCCGGGAGCACCGGAACCGTGGGGCCGAACCTCGATGATGCCTTCCGCGAGGACCGGATCGACGGGGAGAAGACCACGTCCATCCAGGGCCTCATCGACTACTGGATCCAGTACCCGAACAGCCAGGGCGTGATGCCGGCGAAGCTGATCACCGGCCAGAACGCCCAGGACGTGGCCGCGTACGTGGCCAGTGTGGCGGCGGTGCCCGGCGTGGACACCGGTGCGCTGGCGACGGCCGTGCAGCAGACCGTTGCGGTGACGCCCGCTCAGGGCAAGAAGGTCTTCGTCGGCGTCGGCGGCTGCGGCGCCTGCCACGCGCTGGCGGACGCCGGGACCACCGGGCAGACCGGCCCGAACCTGAGCACCCGCCTGGCCAGCGACTGCTCGAACCCGGCCTCGCAGAAGATCCGTGGCGCCACGCTGGCGAAGTGCATCGAGACGGCGATCGTCAAGCCGTACGCCTACCTGCCGTCCGGGTACGCCGCGGGCATCATGCCCTCGACGTTCGGCAAGCAGCTGAGCGCCAGCCAGATAAAGGCGCTCGTCGCCTACCTGGTCAGCGTCACGAAATAGGCGCCGCCGGGCCTGGGGGTGGGGACGGCTCGCGCGGCGACGATCCGCGCGCTCGCACGCGCTCCCAGAGCTCATCGGCGCGTCCGGCGGCGACGGCGCGGGCGGCCCGCTGCGGGTCCAGCTCGACGCCCTGCGCCGCCGCGAAGTCCAGCAGCTGCTGGCGCTCCTCGCCCTCGCGGGCGACCTTCAAAAACAGCCAGGCGAACAGGCAGATCGTGAGAATGCTCTCCTCGACCATCATCGCCCCGCCGGCGCTGATCTGGTCCGCCATCCGGCCGATGTGCCAGCGGGCGTCGCCACCGCTGTAGTAGGGGTACCAGACGGTGCCCGAGAAGATCATCGCGTTGGCGAGCACCGTGCCGATCAGGCGTACGACGATGATGTAGACCAGCCGCGCGCTGTTGGTGAACCAGGCCGGCTTGGGAAGCGGGCCCAGCAGCGCCATCCACACGCAGATCCCGAAGCCGAGGAAGGTCGCGTGCTGGAGGGCGTGGATCGGGTCGTGGCGCAGCGCAGCCTGGTAGAGGACCGGCGAATGCCACACGTAGAAGTTGGTGCCCCAGGCGGCCACCGCGACGATGGGGTGGGTCAGGACGCGCAGCCGTGCGATCACGCGGTTTCGGAGCACCGGCGCGAGCAGCGGGCCCGTGAGCCCGAGCACGATCAGCAGGGCGGCGATATCCCCGATCAGCAAATGCTCGACCATGTGGGCCACGAGCAGCTGGTCGGCGAGCCTGTCCACGGGCGGGCTGAGCGCGACCGCGAGGACGACGAGCCCGCCTGCATAGCAGGCCTGCCGCCAGCCCGGGACCGCGCGTGGCGTGCCGTCCAGGGCCCGCACGCGGGCCCGATAGGGGATCCACCAGGCCAGCGCGAGCAGCGGGAGCAGGACGCCCTCTACGGGGCCGACGGCGGCAGGCGACAGCGCGCTCACGGGCACGAGACCAATGGAAGCACGCCCGCGCGGTACTTCAGCTGACCGTGCGGATCACGATCCCGGCGATCACGAGCACGGCGACCACGGCCACGACCCACATGAAGACGCGGAAGACCTCGGCCTCCGTGCGCGGAAGTCGCACTAGAGCACGTAGACCGTCGTGTAGACGACGAGCCACATGATGTCGACGAAGTGCCAGTAGATCCCCGGCACCTCCATCCCCTGGTGATGCTCGGCCGAGTAATGGCCGCGGAACGAGCGCACCGTGACCATCGCCAGCAGGCAGAGGCCGATGAACACGTGGGCGCCGTGCAGGCCGGTCAGCGAGTAGAAGACCGTGGCCTGGGCGCTGTCGTGGGGGGCGAAGCCTACGTGGATGTACTCGTTGATCTGGACGGTGAGGAAGCACAGGCCGAGCAGGAAGGTCGCGACCATGCCCGCCTTCAGCCCGAACCGGTTCCCCTTGCGGATCGAGACGAGCGCCCAGTGGATCGTGAACGACGACGAGACGAGGATCGCGGTGTTCACGCCGGCCACGGCCTCCGGCACCGTGGTGCCCTTCGCCGGCCAGGGGTTGTGGGTGACGATCCGGATGAAGAAGTAGGCGGTGAAGAACGCCCCGAAGATCATGATCTCGGACATGATGAAAAGCAGCATTCCGAGCGTCGGGGCCTCGACCCGCGAGGAGCGGTGCGCGGGGGGCGGTCCGTGGTGCTCGGCGTGGGCGATCGCGGCGGCTTCCATACCCGAACCCTCTACGCCGCCGCGTCCGCGGCGTCGCTGTGGACCACGTGCTCGACCGGCTTTCCGGTGCTGCGCGTGACCCGTTCGATCAGGTCGGCGCGCAGCCAGCCGGACTTCGTCTCCGGGAAGGTGGAGATCACGATGTCGTCGACCCGGAAGTACTGAAGCGCGTTCATGATCGCCGTGTAGGGATCCGGATCGCCGATCATCCCGGCGGCGAACAGACCACGCACCCGCAGGCGGTCCAGCACCAGCTTCAGCCTCGTGCGGGCCCGGCGGGTGGCGCTGCCGTCGCCGCCCTCCTGCGGCACGACCACGATGAACAGCTGGCGCAGCTCGTCGTGGGTGAACTTCTCGGCCCGGGTGCGCAGTGCCTCGAGCAGCTCGTCGCCCGCCGCCGTCCGGTTTGCCACCGCCAGCGTAGTGTGGAACGGAAGGCCCTCGCTGTCGATGTCGTTGACGATGTGGGTCACCGGGAGGCCGGTGGCATCCTTCACCCGGTCGATCAGGTCCCGGCGCAGCCAGCCCGAGCGCGTTTCCGGATATGTGGAGATGATGATCTCGGCCGGCCGGTACTCGCGCACGCCATCCAGAGCCGCCGTGTACGGATCGGGGTCGGCAACCTCGCCGATCGCCCGAATCCCCAGTGAGCGGATCACCTCGAGCGCCAGATCGACCCTGACCTGGGCGGCCTCGAACACCGCGTCGTCGTAGATCACGAGCCCGGCCTTCGGCCGGTTCTGCGGCACGCACAGCACGAAGCGCACGTCGCCGGCCGCGCGCTCACGCACAGCCTCCATCAGCTCGCGGCCGCCGAGGGTCTCGTTGGCTACGACGAGAACGGTCTTGGTGACCGGATCCGGTCCTCTCACGCTCACGTATGGGTCTCCTGGCTCTCAGTTGGCGATCGCGCCCCCACCGCGACCGGTTCGGCGACTGCCGGGGGCTTGAAGATCCCGTGCACGGCGCCCGGGACGCCGTACTCGTACGGCCCGCCGACGACCGTCGGGACGGCGTCGAAGTTGAACACCGGCGGCGGCGATGAGACCTGCCACTCCAGCGTGAGCGCCCGCCAGGGGTTGGCGGCGGCGCGCGGGCCCCCGCGCCAGCTGGCGAGGATGTTGTAGATGAAGACCAGCGTGCTCAGGCCGAGGATGAAGGCCGAGATCGAGATGAACAGGTTCCAGGCCGCGAAGCGCTGGGCGTACTCGGCCACGCGGCGGGGCATGCCCTGCAGGCCGATGATGTGCATCGGCCCGAAGGTCAGGTTGAAGAAGATGAACGTCAGCCAGAAGTGCAGCTTGCCCAGCCGATCGTCGAACATCCGACCGGTCATCTTCGGGAACCAGTAGTAGACGCCGGCGAAGATCGTGAACAGCGAGCCGCCGAACAGCACGTAGTGGATGTGGGCGACGATGAAGTAGGTCTGGCTGACATGGATGTCGAACGGGATCATCGCCAGCATCACGCCGCTGATCCCGCCGAGCGTGAACATCGTCAGGAAGCCGAGCGCGAAGAGCATCGGCGTGTCCAGGTGCAGCACCCCTCGCCACAGCGTGGCCAGCCAGGAGAAGATCTTGATGCCGGTGGGAATCGCGATGATCGCGGTGGTGATCATCATCGGGATCCGGATCCACGGCTGCATGCCCGAGACGAACATGTGGTGGGCCCAGACCGTGAAGCCGAGCACGACGATCGCCAGCAGCGAGAAGGCCATCATCCGGTAGCCGAAGATCGGCTTGCGGGACTTCACGGCGATGATCTCGCTGATGATCCCGAAGCCCGGCAGCATCATGATGTAGACCGCCGGGTGGCTGTAGAACCAGAAGACGTGCTGGTACATGATCACGTTGCCGTTCTTGCCGGCTCCCACGAAGGCATCGAAGAAATGGAAGCCGAGCGCCTTGTCGAGCAGCACGAAGAACTGCGAGGCGGCGATGAACGGCGTGGCGATCACGACCAGCAGCGAGGTCGAGAAGTTCGCCCAGACGAGCAGCGGCATGCGGAAGAAGCTCATGCCCGGCGCCCGCATCGTGATGATCGTCACCAGGAAGTTCAGGGCCGTCGCGATCGACGACGCGCCCGCGAACTGAACCCCGAGCGTGAAGAACACCTGCCCGATCGGCGCGCTCGTCGAGAGCGGCGCGTACGCGGTCCAGCCCGAGGCGAACGATCCGCCGGGGCGAAGAACGAGCCGAGCAGCATCAGGCCGGCGATCGGCAGCAGCCAGAACGACAGCGCGTTCAGCCGCGGGAACGCCATGTCCGGCGCGCCGATCATCAGCGGCAGCACGAAGTTGGCGA
>DATGJM010000086.1:0-8859 GCA_035295205.1 Solirubrobacteraceae bacterium
ACGAAGATCAGCGAGGCCAGGGCCAGCTTCCAGTTCAGGATGACCATGGCGACCATCGTGGCGATGACCGTGGTGGCGTTCTGGGCCACCGACGTGGCGGTCGTGGTCACCACGCTGTCGATGCCGCCGATGTCGTTCGCGATCCGCGACTGCACCTCCCCCGTGCGCGTGCGCGTGAAGAAGGCCAGCGACATCCGCTGCAGGTGGTGGTAGACGGCCGCCCGCAGGTCGTGCATCACGCGCTGGCCGATGACGTTCGAGATGTAGGTCTGCCAGACGCCGATCGCCCCGGTGGCCACGGCGATCGCGATCATCCCCAGCACGAGCTCGGTGAGCAGCGTGCCGTTGCGGTGCGGGAGCGCCTTGTCGAGCACCGCCCTGAGCAGGAACGGTGAGACCATGCTCAGCCCCGAGGAGCCGACGATCAGCCCCATGACCGCGGCGAGGCGCACGCGATACGGGCGGAACAGCGCGAGGATGCGGTGGCGGTCGCGCCGGCGCGTCTGATCCATCAGGGGCGGCGGCTCCGGCCGGGAACCGTGGAGCCCGCGCATCGAACCTGGTGGGGCGCCATGCGCCGCTCCGAACCGAAAGCCACTGCTCATACCGGTTCCATGATGACAAGCCATACTGAGGGTTCATGTCCGGAGCGGATATCGGTCTCATCCTCTCGGTGTTCCTCGCCTGCGCGGTCGAGGCCGTGGAGGCGCTCACCGTCGTGCTCGCGGTCGGGATCACGCGCAGCTGGCGCTGGTCGCTGTTCGGCGCCGCAGCCGCGACGCTGGTGCTCGCGGTCCTCGTCGCCGCGCTCGGCCCGGCGCTCACCTCGCTGCCGATAAACGTCCTGCGGCTCGTGGTCGGCGGGCTGCTGCTCGCGTTCGGCCTGCAGTGGCTGCGCAAGGCCGTGCTTCGCGCCTCGGGGCTGAAGGCGCTGCACGACGAACAACAGGCCTTCGAGCAGGAAGCGGCCGCCGCGCGCGCGGCCGGCGGAACCGCGCCCGACGCGTTCGACGGCTACGCGTTCACGATCGCCTTCAAGGGCGTGCTGCTCGAAGGGCTCGAGGTCGTGTTCATCGCGCTCACCTTCGGCGCCAACCAGCACCGCGTCGGGCTGGCCGCCATCGCCGCCGGCGCCGCGGTGGCCGCGGTGGTGCTGGCCGGGGTGGCGGTGCGCGCCCCGCTGGCCCGGGTGCCCGAGAACACGATGAAGTTCTCGGTCGGCGTGATGCTGACCTCGTTCGGCTGCTTCTGGGGAGCCGAGGGCGCTGGGGCGAGCTGGCCCGGCGGCGACGCCGCGCTGCTGGTGATCGTGCCGTGCGTGATCCTGGCCTCCGTGGGGATGGTGCGCTGGATGAGGGCAACCACCGGGCGGCGGCGCCTGGCGAGCGAGCCGGCATGAAACGCGTGCTGCTGGGGATCTGGGAGTTCGTGGCCGGCGACGACTGGGTGGCCGCCGTCGGCGTGGTGGTCGCGCTCGGGATCACGGCGCTGATCGCCGCGGCGGGCGCTGCGGCGTGGTGGGTGATGCCGGTGGCCGCCATCGGCCTCCTCGCCCTGTCGGTGCGACGCGCCGCGCGATGACCCCCGGCGGCCGCTGCCCTGGCCGCCGCCGGGGTCGGCTTCGGCCACGCGGCCCTGCCCGACCACCAGGTGCCGCTGGCCGTCGTGGCGCGTACCGAGCGCTATCCGCCCTCGCGCGTGGCCAAGCTCTCTGCCGCCGCCGGCGTGACCGATCTGGCGTGATCCTGGGCGCGGTCACGATCGCGATCGGGATCGGACTGCGCGGGGCGGTTTCCCACGTTCAGGACGCCGTCGTCGGCGGCCTGCTTGATCGCGACCGGAGTGGCCTTCGTGGGGCTTCAGCTCTGGGGGGCGTGGCCACACTCACGATCACCCCCACGACCACGACCATCCGCACGAGCACCAAACGGTGGTCGTGCCGTTCGGAGCCGCCGCTTCACCGGACCTGACGATCCTGCCCGTGTTCCTGGCCGCAGCGGTCGGGGCGCTGATCGCCTTCGCCGCGGTCACGATCGCGACGATGCTGGGACTCACGCTGTTTGCCACCGTTGGCGGTTATCAGATCCGGAGCCGCCGTGCTGCTCGTGATCGGGGCGCTGGTGCTGGCTGGAATCTTGTAACAGCAGCGCCTGGATCGGGCGATACTTGAGCCACATGGACGCCGTCGACGGTGAACCCCACGCGCTGACGCCCTATACGCGGACGCTCACCTCGCCGCCGCTGATCGCCGACGTGCCGCTCGGCGGCAGCCCGTTCCCGCCGATCGCCGACTACGGCTTCCTCTCCGACTGCGAGACGGTGGCCCTGGTCGCGCCCAGCGGCAGCGTCGAGTGGCTGTGCCTGCCGCGGGTGGACTCCCCCAGCGTGTTCGGGGCGATCCTCGATCGTGACGGCGGCTACTTCCGGCTGGGCCCCTCGGGCGTGTCGGTCCCCGCCGCCCGGCGCTACCTGCCGGGAACGATGGTGCTCGAGACGAGCTGGGGCACGGGCTCGGGCTGGATCATCGTCCGCGACGCCCTCCTGATCGGGCCCTGGCATCACCCGCGCGATCGCTCCCACACCCACCGCCGCGCACCGACGGACTACGACGCCGACCACGTGCTGCTGCGCACCGTGCGCTGCGTGAACGGCGAGGTCGAGATCGTGCTCGACTGCGAGCCCGCGTTCGACTATGCCAGCAAGCGGCCACGCTGGGAGTACACGGGCGAGAGCTACCACGAGGGCGTCGCGCGCGCGGACGGGGTCGATCTCGAGTTGCGCCTGCGAACCGACATCCGGCTCGGCTTCGAGGGGCCGCGGGCCACCGCGAGGCACCGGATGAAGGAGGGCGAGCAGATCTTCGCGGCGCTGTACTGGTCAGAGCATCCGCCGCCCCAGAGCTTCAAGGAGGCCTACCGGCGGCTGGTATGGACAGCGCATCATTGGCAGCACTGGCTCGACCGAGGCAACTTCCCCGATCACCCGTGGCGCCATTACCTGCAGCGCAGCGCGCTGACGCTGAAGGGCCTCACCTACGCTCCCACCGGCGCCCTGCTCGCCGCGGCCACCACCTCGCTGCCCGAATCTCCGCAGGGCGAGCGCAACTGGGACTACCGCTACAGCTGGATCCGCGATTCGACGTTCATGCTCTGGGCGCTGTACACGCTCGGCTTCGACTGGGAGGCCAACGACTTCTATTACTTCATCGCCGACGTGGCCGGGGGCAACGACGACCTGCAGGTCATGTACGGGGTCGGTGGCGAGCGCCGGCTCGAGGAGCGCGTGCTCGACCACCTGAGCGGCTACGAAGGCGCGCGCCCGGTCCGCATCGGCAACGACGCCTATAAGCAGCTTCAGAACGACGTCTGGGGTGGCCTGCTCGACTCGGTGTACCTGCACACCCGCTCTCGGGACACCCTCGACGAGCGGGTGTGGCCGATCCTGAAGCGCCAGGTCGACGCGGCGCTCGAGCATTGGCGGCTGCCCGACCGCGGCATGTGGGAGGTCCGCGGCGAGCCCAAGCACTTCACGACCTCGAAGATGTTCTGCTGGGTGGCCTGCGATCGCGGCGCCAGGCTGGCGGCGCTGCGAGAGGACTGGGAGCACGCCGAGCTGTGGCGCACGGCCGCGGAGGAGATCCACGCCGACATCTGCGCCAACGGCGTCGACAGTCGCGGCGTGTTCGTGCAGCACTACGACACCGAGGCGCTTGACGCCGGCCTGCTGCTGACGCCGCTGCTGCGATTCCTGCCGCCGAGCGACGAGCGGGTGCGCGCCACCGTGTTCGCGATCGCGCAGGAGCTCACCGAGGACGGGCTGGTGCTTCGCTACCGGCCCGAGGAGACGGACGATGGCCTGACCGGTCGCGAGGGAACGTTCCTGATCTGCTCGTTCTGGCTCGTCTCGGCCTTCTGCGAGATCGGCGAGATCGATCGCGCCCGCGAGCTGTGCGAGCGCATCCTCGGCTACGCGAGCCCGCTCGGGCTATACGCCGAGGAGGTCGACCCTCGCACCGGGCGCCACCTCGGCAACTTCCCTCAGGCCTTCACTCACCTCGCGCTGATCAACGCGATCATGCACGTGATCCGAGCTGACGAGGCAGTGGCGCAGCAGCAATCGCCGTGGGCGAATTACCGGTGATCACGCGCCGCAGGGCGACGAAACCGAACGAGCCCCCGAGGGCGGGCAGCCAGAGAGCGATCGCGTGATAGAGCACGACCGCGGCCGCGGTCGGAGCTGCGGGCAGTCCGTAGAGAACGAGCGCGCCGAGCAGGCCTCCCTCCAGCACGCCGATCGCGCCCGGAATCGGGATCAGGTTGGCCAGGTAGCCGATCTGGTAGCCGGTGATCAGTGCGAACACCGACGGCGAGACGCCAACCGCGCGCAGGCACACGTACAGCGCCGCGATGTCGGCCAGGAGGTAGAGCAGCGCGCCGAGGAGGCGGCGGTCGGGCTTGCGCAGCACTGCCATGGTGTCGGTGACCCAGGCCGCCAGGCGCTCAACCGTCGTCCAACCCCGGCGGCCGGCGAGGCGGCGCGGCTGCGCGCGCGCGAGCGCGGGCAGCGATAGGAACCCGGCAATCGAGAGGATGCCCGCGAGCGCCGGCGCGAGGCCGTACTCGAGCGCGGTGCCGGGCGAGCCCAGCCCGGCCAGGACGCCGATTCCCGAGAGCGCGAGCACCGCGGCGTTGACGCCGCTCGTGAGCAGGAAGATCACCGCCGAGCGGTTCGCCACCCGGCCCCAGGGGATTCCCCAAGCCCGCATCGCCCACGCGCCGACGGCGAGGCCACCTGCCCCGCCCAGCGGCACGACGGCACCGAAAGCCATCTCGGCCCACGCCAGCCAGCCCACCTCGCGCCGCGGGCCGGAGTCCAGGACCAGGCGCACGACGGCGACGTAGCCCAGGCAGGACGCGAGCTCGAGCGCGACGGCGGCGATCAGCCAAGCCGGCTGGGCACGACCGGCCCGGGCGAGAACCTCGCGCAGATCGGGGACCGCGAGCGCAATCGCCAGCGCGAGCAGCGCGAGGCCGCCCGCCCACAGCAGTCCGGCGCGCAGGCGGCGAGCGTCACCCTCGGGGGCGGGTGCTGCGATTCCGGGCGACGGGAGGACGGGGGCGGCTTCCATCTCGTCCGCCTCTGCGTGTCGGCCCCCGGCTCGGATCAGCGCCTGGTCGCACTCGGGCCGGCGGCGTCGTACATCCGATTCGGATCCGAGGCGCTCCGCGCGCATACCCACTCCCTGGTAAAGGTTGACACATCAAAGGCTACCAGAGATGGTTTGTGGTGCCAATATTACGGAGCCTAATTTAGCCGCACGGGCAGCGTCTTCAGCTGGTTGAGGAACGCCGACTCCACGAACGCCGGCCGGCCTGCGATCTGCATCGCCGGGAAGCGGGCGAGCGTCTCTTCGAACATGACCCGCAGCTCGAGTCGCGCGAGCGCCGTGCCCAGGCAGAAGTGGCGCCCGCCGGCGCCGAAGGCCTGGTGCTCGGGGTTCCGGCGCACGTCGAAGCGACCCGGGTCCTCGTAGCGGGTCTCGTCGCGGTTGGAGGCGACGTACCACATCACGACCTTGTCGCCCTCGCGGATCTGCTGGCCCGCGAGCTCGGTGTCGCAGGTCGCGGTCCGGCGGAAGTGGGCGAACGCTGGGAACATGCGCAGCGACTCCTCGACCGCGCCCGGGATCAGCGCGGGATCCTCGAGCAGCAGCCCCCGCTGGTCGGGATTCTCGATCAGCGCGCGCATGCCGCTGCAGTACGTGGCCTTCGTCGAGTCGTTGCCGGCGGCGACGAGCAGGAAGAAGCCCATCACGATCTCGTGCTCCTCGAGACGCTGACCGTCGATCTCGGCGTGCACGAGCACGCTCGTGAGGTCGTCGGTCGGATGTTCGCGGCGCTCGGCGATCATCCGGGTGCAGCGAGCGAAGATCTCCGGGATGTCCTTCTGAACGACCGCGAGCATGCCCTCCGGGTTGATGTCGGGGTCGCCGGCGGCCAGCGCCGAGTTCATGAGGCCGGCCCACACCGCGTCGTCCTCGGGCGGGATGCCCATGAACGAGCCGATCACGCGGGAGACGATCGGCTGGGCGACTTCGCTGACGAGGTCGGCGTGCTCGCGGCCCTCGAGGCGGTCGAGCACGTCGGTGACGATCGTGCGGATCGCCGGCTCGTGCGCGGCGATCCGCTTCGGCGTGAAGCCGGCCTGGAAGAGCATCTTCAGCCGGTCGTGCTTGGGCGGGTCCATGCCGATGAACATCGCCCGCATCAGCTCGAGCGGGAACACGTCCATCACCGCGGTCACGCCGCCGAGCTCGGAGGAGTAGGTGCGGAAGTCGCGGCTGACGGTGTGGATGTCCTGGGGCCGGGTCACCGACCAGAACCCGGCCTCGTTCGGGTACTCGGTGATCCGCTCGGTCCAGTGCACAGGGCACTCCTGGCGCAGCTGGCGGAAGAGCTCGTGTGGCGGGCCGTCCAGCCAGAGCTCGCGCTCGGTGACGAGGACGCCTTCGAGGTTGCTCTTCGTCGATGACACCGGACCCTCCTCCGGGCGTGGTTGTGAGGCGGCCATCCTACTGGCTGGCTGGCCAGCCGAACGTGGGATGAGACACTCTCGACATGCACGCGGCGGTGGTGGGATTCGGTCTCGGCTTCCTGGTCGCGCTGCAGGTCGGGCCGATGACTCTGTTCCTGATGCGCTCGACGCTGCGCGCGGGTTGGCGATCCGGGCTGGCGGTCGCCGCCGGAATCGCAGTGGTGGACGGGCTCTACGCCGCCGCCGGCGCCGCCGGCGTGACGCCGCTGCTGGGCGCGCCGTTCCTGCGCGTGGCGCTCGGGCTGCTCGGCGCGCTCGTGCTGATCGTGCTCGGCCTGCGGACCCTGCGCGACGCGTTCCGGGTCCGACTCGGCGGCGAGAGCGACTTCGAGGTCGCCTCGCCGGGGCGCACATTCCTGACCGCGCTCGCGGGCACGGCCTCGAACCCGCTGACGATCGCCTCGTGGGCGGCGATCTTCGCCGCCGCCAACGCCTCCGGCGCCGTGCAGCGGACGGGGCTGGCCGAGGTGCTGCTGGTGGGCGGGGTCGCGGTCGGCTCGGCCTGCTGGGGGACGCTGCTGGCCAGCGCGATCGCGCTCGTTCGGCGCAGGGTGGGCGAGCGGGCGCTGGCGGCGGCCGAGCTCGTGGCCGGTCTCGGGCTGCTGGGGTTCGGCGGCGCGCTCGGCTACGCCACCGTCCACGATCGCTGACAAACGTCACCGTCGCGACCGCGGCGACGACGTTGGTAACGAAACGCGTCCCAGAGACGGCAAACGTCACCATCGACCCCAGCCGGACATCGGCGGTGACGTTTGTCGTCTAGCGTCCACCGTCCTGACCGGCCCCCGAGGAAAGAGGAGTCCCCAGAGTGAAGATCCGCGCCGCCGTGCTCGAAGAGTTCGGAGCCCCGCTGAACGTCACCGAGGTCGAACTGGCTGAGCCCGCTCCCGGCGAGGTGCTCGTGCGGGTCGAAGCCTGCGGGGTCTGCCACACCGACATGTACACCGCCTCCGGCGCCGATCCGTCCGGGTACGCGCCGACGGTGCTCGGACACGAGGGGTGCGGAATCGTCGAGCGGGTCGGCGACGGCGTCACCAGCGTCACCCGCGGCGACCGCGTGGTCACGCTGTTCTCCCCCCAGTGCCGCGAGTGCGAGCACTGCCGCAGCCCGAAGACGAACCTCTGCCTGGCCATTCGCGAGCAGCAGAACCTCGGCTACCTGCCCGACGGCACGACGCGACTGCACCGCGACCAGGAGCCGATCCGTCACTTCATGGGCACGAGCACGTTCGCCGAGTACACCGTGATGCCGGAGATCGCGCTCGCCAAGGTCTCCCCCGACGCCGAGCCCGACCGGGCCTGCCTGTTCGCCTGCGGGCTCTCGACGGGCCTCGGCGCCGCCATGAACACGGCCAAGGTCGAGCCAGGCTCGACGTGCGTGGTGTTCGGGGCCGGCATGGTCGGGCTCGGCGCGGTGGCCGGCTGCCGCCTGCAGGGCGCCGAGCGGATCATCTGTGTCGACCTCTCGATGGACCGCCTCGAGCTCGCGCGCGGCCAGGGCGCCACCGACGTGTGGATCGGCGGCCCGGAGACCGTGACCCGCGTTCTCGAGGAGACCCGGGGCTTCGGTGCGGATTACACGTTCGAGGCCACGGGCCTCGTCCAGGTCATGCGCCAGGCGGTCGAATCCGCGCGCATGGGCTGGGGCCTGTGCACCGTCTGCGGCGTGGCCGGCAAGGGCGAGACGCTGCAGATCGTCCCGCGCTACCTGATCACGGGGCGGCGTGTGTGCGGCTCGTCGTTCGGCGGCGTCAAGGGCCGCGACCAGGTGCCCGAGCTCGTCCAGCTCTACCTCGACGGCACGCTCGACGTCGAGCCCTTCATCTCCCATCGGCTGACCTTGGACGAGGTGAACCACGGCTTCGAGCTGATGGAGCGCCAGGATGGCATCCGCAGCGTGCTGATGATCGGCTGATGCGCTGGGACCCCGCGCAGTACGGCCGCTTCGCCGACGAGCGCAGCCGGCCGTTCTTCGACCTGGTCGGCCGGGTGGCCGCATCGGACCCGGGGTCGGTGGTCGACCTCGGCTGCGGATCGGGCGAGCTCACGGTTACCCTGGCCGAGCGCTGGCCTGGCGCGCGGGTGCGCGGGATCGACTCCTCGCCCGAGATGATCGCCAAGGCTCCCGAGCACCCGCGCGCGACGTTCGAGGTCGGCGACGCCGCTGGGTTCGACGCCACCGGCGTGGACGTGCTGATCAGCAACGCGATGCTCCAGTGGGTTCCCGACCACATGCCGCTGCTCACGCGGTGGAGCAGGCAGCTG
>DATGJM010000087.1:0-2790 GCA_035295205.1 Solirubrobacteraceae bacterium
GCCACCGCGATCCCGAGCGGGGCTCGTTTGATCCTCCGAAGCATCCTTCACTGCAAGATTCCCAGACCAACCCCCGCGGGGTCCGTCACATCGACGAGACCGCCCAGGATCAGATGGAGGCCTCGGACCGTCCGCGTGACCAGGCAGCGAGGGGCCGCCGCGCCCGCATGAT
Organism: Solirubrobacteraceae bacterium; assembly: GCA_035295205.1. Lineage (GTDB taxonomy): Bacteria > Actinomycetota > Thermoleophilia > Solirubrobacterales > Solirubrobacteraceae > Palsa-465. The sequence goes on from DATGJM010000087.1 coordinate 173, forward strand.
CGCCGCCGCGACCGCAGCGAGACGACGCCTGCTTGGACTGGTCGGTACGCGGACGGCACCTCCTGCCAGCGGCCCACCGAAGGCCAAGGTGTAAGACGATGAGCGCAATCCACACAGTCCATACCGCCCGGCACCCGGACGACATAGATCTCACCTGGGAGCAGGTCCACCAGGCGCTGCGGGCACTCAAAGGATCGCGCGTGGCCGTGCGCGTGATCGAACGCGGCGACCCCGAGATGCTCCTGAGCGCCTTCATCGGCACGCTCGGAGCGCTGAGCGAGGTCAAAGCCCCTGCGCTCTTCTGGCCGGTCAGCCTGGATCTCCCCACTGCAGCGGACTCCGACGTTCACTTCCAACGCGACGGCGACCGCGTCGAGGATGTCGGCTTCTACCTGCGTCGCGATCGCTTCGAGGGGGCCGTGGGACGCGCTGGGTGCACCGTGCTGGCGATCATCCAAGGCCCCGTGCTCATCAACATCCGCCGGTCATAACCTCGATCGCCGACTCTCGATCACGGTGCTCGCCGTGGGGCAGGTGCCAGCGGTGGGGAGCGACGAATGGCGACCAGTTCTGCTCGGTGAGCTCCGCCGTGGCGGCGGTCGCGGTCATCTCACGCCGTGTGTGCCGCGTGGGCCGAGCGCTCGCGGGCGCTCGCGGCGGCGTCGGCGTACACGTCGATCATCTGGCGGTAGTTGGCGGCGATCTGCGCGATCGCCGCCTCGCGTTCGAGCCGGCCGGCTTGATGCTCGCTCAGCGCCTCCAACCAGTTCGTTCGGCCGATCGCGAGACCCACATAACCGGCGACGGGAGCGGCGACCTCCAGCCAGTGCGCGACGCGGGCGAGGTCCGCTCCGCGGCCGAGCACCACGCAGCGCACGTCCTTTCGCCCGCCGGCTTGCGCCTGATCGACGACGCGCTCGCAGTCCTCGCGCGATTCGAGTCCCTCGATCTTCCAGATGTCCGGCTCGACGCCGGCGTCCTGAAGCTCGGCCAGCGTGCGCACCACGAGCGCTCCTCGCAGGTCCCGGTCATAGGCGTCCTTGTCGCCGGCGACCTGGTCGAGCTGGGCGGCCGTCGCGGGGACGAGCAGCTCGAACAGGAACCTGCGATCGTGCGCGTGCAGCCAGCCGGAGAGCCTCGCAAGCCGCCTGGCCTGCCGGCGGTTGAGCTCCTCATCACCGTCGGGGTTGTAGCGGACGAGCACCTTCGCGAAATCAGGGTCAAATGCCTCGATGTGCTCGGCGAACTCCTCACCGAACTCGAAGTTGAACTCGTCCTGGCCCGAGCGTTCGACGGGCATCGCCAGGGTGAACCCTTCGCCCCGCGCTGCGCGCGCGACGTCGGTGCCGAACTCCTCGTCCACTAGCACCCCGCAGGACTCGCGTGGGGCGCCGTCGGCGATCGCGCGTTCGAATCCGTCGTAGATCATCGCCTTGAGCTCCGAGATACGTTTGCGCTCCTGCCCGGTCGGCTCCCGGGTGATCCCCATCAGCCCCGTCTTGAACGATCCGCGGTGGTCGAAGGAGAGGAGGTAGAGCGGCCACGGCTCTGAGGCGCTCATAGCGGCAGCGCCTCCTCGAGCGAGGCGATCGCGTAGTCGGCGCCGGAGTCACGGAGCTGGTCGACGTTGAAGTGGTGGCTGCCGACGCCCACGCATTTCATCCCGGCCGCATGGGCGCCTTCGACGTCGTGGGGCGTGTCCCCGACCACGATCGCCTGATCGGGCGTCACCGGCTCGCCGTAGACGAGGGCGGCTCGCTTCAGCGCGATCCTGGTCAGCTCGCCGCGGTCGGTCGAGTCAGAGCCGTACCCGCCAAAGGAGAAGAAGCGGTTCAGCTGCGCGCGGTGGAGCTTGATGTGGGCTGCGGCCTCGAGGTTGCCGGTGACCAGTCCGAGCAGGTAACCGTCCTCGATCAGCTTTGGCAGCAGCTCCTCCACGCCGGCCAGCACCCGATATCCCTCGGACTCCTGGACCGTCTGATGCAGGTAGAACAGCCGGCGCTCGAGCAGGCGCGTGAACTCCTTGCGCACGGGCTGGCGGTGCATCACCGCCGCGAACGTCCTGCGCCCCACGTCCGGGTCGGTCATACCGGTGTCGGTGAACTCACCGATGTCGGCCGGGATCCCGTACAGCTCATCGAACGCCAGCCGCCACGAGGCGGCGCCGGCCCCGCCGGTGATGATCAGCGTGCCGTCGATGTCAAACAGAATCGCGATGCGCTCAGGCATGTCAGGTCTCCAGGCGATGGTCAGGGGGCGAGTTTCTCGACGTGGCCGCCGAACTGGCTGCGCATCGCCGAGAGCGCCTGGTTGGCGAAGTGATCCAGCTCGCGGGAGGCGAAGCGGGAGAACAGCGCGGTCAGCAGCACCGGTGCTGGGACCCCTTCCTCAACGGCGGCGATCGCCGTCCACCGGCCCTCTCCGGAGTCAGACACCCGGCCGGAGAAGTCCTGAAGTTCGGGGGACTCGAGCAGCGCGGACGCCGTGAGGTCCAGCAGCCAGGAGGCGATCACGCTGCCGCGCCGCCAGACCTCGGTCACGGCGGTCAGGTCGAGGTCGTAGGGGTAGTCCTCGGGGTGCTCGAGCGGCGCGGTCTCGGCATCGGACTCCCGGCTGGT
>DATGJM010000088.1:0-11203 GCA_035295205.1 Solirubrobacteraceae bacterium
CATGGGAGCTCGTCGGCGCCATCGCGACCGCGCTTGACGCGGTGCCCGCCGGGGACGTACGGCGCTGGCGGGATTCGTGTGAGCGGCTGGCCGTGGTCTGCGAGGCCGCCGATTCCGCCGAGGTCCTGGCGCGCTTCGCCGGGCTTGCGCAGATCGTGGCCGTGATCGACCAGGACGAGCGCCGGGCCGTGGGCGTGACCGTCGACGGCGTGCCCGTGGAAGTCGTCGTCCCCGAGCCGGGCGCCTTCGGCACCACGCTGGTCCGGTGCACCGGCTCCCACGCTTACGTGGCGGCGCTCGAGCCATTGCCCGACGCGCCCAGCGAGGAGGAGGTGTATCGCGCGCTCGGCATTCCCTGGTGCCCGCCCGAGCTTCGCGAGGCGCCATTCGCCGGGGAGCCGCCGGCCCTCCTCGGGCTCGATCAGATCCGCGGCGACCTGCACTGTCACACGACCTGGTCGGACGGGCGCGCCAGCGTGGAGGAGATGGCCCGGGCCGCGATCGACCGGGGCTACGAGTACCTGGCGATCTGCGATCACACTCCGGCGGTGGGCGCTGTGCGGGGCCTCACCCCCGATGACCTGCGCCGGCAGGCCGAGGAGATCGCGGCCGCCAACGAGCTGCTCGCGCCGTTTCGTGTCCTGCGGGGCACTGAGTGCGACATCCTGCCGGACGGTCGCCTCGACCTCCCGGACGACATCCTGGGCGAGCTCGACTGGGTACAGGCGAGCGTGCACGGAGGTCAGCGCATGCCCGAGCGGCAGATGACCGCACGCGTGCTGGCAGCGCTCGAGCACCCGGCAGTTCGCTGTCTCAGCCATCCGAAGGGGCGCTACATCAACCGCCGGCCGGAGAACGCGCTCGACTTGGAGCGGGTGTTCGAGGTGGCGCTCGAGCGCGGCATCGCGGTCGAGGTGAACGGCCTTCCCGACCGCTTGGACCTACGGGGCGAGCACGTCCACGACGCGCTCGCCGCGGGCGTTCGCGTGGTCTGCTCGACCGACGCCCACTCCGTGCGCGGGCTCGGGAACATGCCGTTCTCGGTGGCCACGGCGCGCCGCGGCTGGGCGACGGCGGCCGACGTGCTGAACACGCGCCCGCTCGCCGAGATCCTCAGGCGCTAGGGGCTATGAGCGGCGAAGCGACGGGAACAGCCGCCCGAACAGGCGAGCGAAGAACCCGGGCTTCGCGTCCGCGACGGCGGCGGCTGGGGCGGCTGGTGGAGCGGGAGCGGGAGCCGGAGGGGCCTTCGAGTTCAGGGGCACCGCCGGCGGCGCCTTGCTCTCGGCGGAGGCGGCGCTCGTCCGGGTGCGGGCCGGCGTCGCGGTGGCCGTGCCGCCGCCACCTCCGAACAGCGACTCGGCGGTCGAGTTGGCCCACATGATCGCGTCGAGGTAGATCTCGCCGCCCTGGGGGACGACCGTCCGGGCGTTCTCGTCGTCGCCGTGCTCGAAGGCCTCGACGGTGTCGAGCAGGATCCCGCGCGAGCCACGGTGCAGGACGAGCGCCTCGCGCATGTCCTCGGCAAAGGGCAGCGACTCGACGACGTCGTGCATGGGCGAGTCCATCATCGCGTCGATCACCGAGAACAGGCCGAGGGTGAACATCTCCGCCGGGCTGGCGATGCCGAGGCGGCCGCCCGCCAGCTCGCAGAAGCGGGCACGGGTCAACGCCGTGAGCGTGAGCTCGGTCGGCTTGTCGTCGATGCTGGCCAGGACGCTCAGGGTGGCCCAGCGCCGGGCGTTCTCGGTGCCGAGCAGGGCGAGCGCCTGCCCGATCGAGCGGACCTCGCTGCGCAGCCCGAAGTAGGCCGAGTTCACGTAGCGAAGGAGCCGGAAGCTGAGCGCGACGTCGTGGCGGATCAGCGCCTCGACCTCGTTCAGCTCGATGTCGGGATTCTGTAGCGCCGCCAGAACCTGCATCAGCGCGAGCCGATTGGCCGACACGCCGCGGGTGGCGACCACGGACGGCTTGCAGAAGAAGAAGCCTTGGAAGTACTCGAAGCCGGCATTGACAGCAGCCTCGTGGTCCTCGCGGGTCGAGAGCTTCTCGGCGACGATCCTGCCCTCGAAGGACTGCAGCCGCTGCAGCTGCGTGGCCAGCTCCTCGTGCCCGAGGTCGAGCATGCTCAGCTTGACGGCGTCGAAGAGGTCGAGGTGGGGCTGGGACTCGGCACGGTTGAAGAAGTGATCGAGCGAGAGCTTGTAGCCCTTGGCCTTCAGGTCGCGCAGCGCTTCGACCATGTCCTGCTCGACGAGATCGGATTCGAGGATCTCGAAGCCGACCACGCCGGGCGGGACCGCCGCCACGAGCCCGCCGAGGATGAACTCGCGCGAGACGTTGACCCAGGCGGTCTTACCGCCGACCAGGCGTCCCAGGTCGAGCTCGGTGAGCGCGTTGAGGACGACGGTGGCCGTCGCCTTCTCCGGATCTGCGATGGGCGCGTCGTGGATGTAGCCGCCGCGGAACAGCAGCTCATAGCCAACAACCGAAAGCTTGTGGTTGAAGATGGGCTGTCGAGCTACAAAGGCGGCTGGCATGTTCCGATCCCGGCGAACGGCTCCTTGCCACTAAGGTCGGCATCACGGCCCCAGCCTTAAGCCCACAAGCGCGCTGATGCGCGTTTGGTCTAGGGGCTGAGCGAGGGGACTCGATGCCGTCCAGGAGCCTCAGTCAGGGCGCTCGATGCCGTCCGGGAGGGTCACCCAGGGGTGCTTGCGCTCCTCCCACACCGAGTACTGCGGCGGTGGGAAGCTGGGGTCGGCGAATGCGCCCACGGCGATCGCGATCACGCCGGGCTCGGTGTGGTTGCGGTAGTAGACCGTGGATCCGCATTCAGGGCAGAAGCTGAACGTCCGCGGCGCGCCGTCCTCGTCGGAGTAGCGGACGTAGTCCCGTGCTTCACCGCTGATCGTGACGCGCTCGCGCGGGAACCGCGCCTGTTGTGCGAACGGGGCGCCCGAACGGCGCTGGCAGGCCAGGCAGTGGCAGACGCCCACACGGACTGGATCGCCTTCGACTTCCAGACGCAGTTGCCCACAGCTGCAGGCGGCCTCGCGCATGTGGAGAACGGTAGTTGACAGCGGCTCGGGCCTGCGGCGAGGATTGCCTGCGGATGGTGGAACATGTGGTCGACACGCCGGACGGTCGGCGGCTACAGGTCCTCGAGGACGGCGATCCGCGGGGCACGCCGATGCTCGCCCATAACGGCACGCCGAACTGCCGCCGCATGCCGAGCCCGGTGATCGCCAAGGCGACCGCGCGCGGGATACGCCTCATCTCCTACGACCGGCCCGGCTACGGGGGCTCGTCCCGGCGCCCGAATCGCACTGTCGCCGACTGCTGCGATGACGTCATCGCGATTGCCTCGACGCTGGGCCTCGAGCGGCTGCCGGTGTGGGGCATCTCGGGCGGGGGGCCGCACGCGCTCGCATGCGCCGCGCTGTTGCCAGAGCTGGTACCCGCGGTCGGGGTGATCGCCTCGGGCGCACCCTGGGACGCGGACGGGCTCGACTACCTGGCCGGCATGGGCGAGCTGAACGCGGAGGACATCCGGTTGATCATCAGTGACAAGGCGGCCGCGAGAGCCAAATGCGAGGCCGACCGCCTCGAGGCGCTGGCGCTCGAAGCCGACGACCTCGCCGAGTACCTGCAAACGCTGCTGGCCCCGGTGGACCGCGAGCAGCTGACGCCGGAACTCGCCCAGTATCTCGTCACCACGACCAGAGAGGGACTGGCCCCTGGGGCCGACGGCTGGTGGGATGACAACGTGGCGGAGCTCGGGCCGTGGGGGTTCGAGCTCGGCGCGATCCGCACCCCGGTGCTGCTGCTCCACGGCCGCCAGGACCGCTTCGTGCCGTTCGCCCACGGGGAATGGCTCGCCCGCCACATTCCCGGCGTGCAGGCCGAGCTCTCAGACGAGGACGGCCACCTCAGCCTGCTCGGCCGGATCGACCGCGTGTACGACTGGCTGCTCGAGCACGTCTGAAGCCACCCGCGCTAGGACCCGCGCGTGAGCAGGAGATCGAGCAGCTGATCGCGCGTGGCCTGCCATTGGCGGTCGACGCTGGCGGCAGAGTGGCCGAGCAGCTTCATCAGCGCCAAGCCGCGGATCGCGGCCAGCATCGTGGCCCAGCGGGTGTGCTCGTCGCGGCTGGCCGGGAAGCCCTCGCCGAAGATCAGCACCGCGGTGGTCCGCACCGTGTCGATGATGCTCTGGGTCTCGGCTGCGATCACCTCGCCGAGCTCGGGGTCGGCGCGCGAGGCCAGCGAGAGCTCGACCATCGCCGCGAACAGGGGGCCGCTGTACTGCTCGAAGAGGACGTCGAGGCCGGCCTTGACGCGTTTCGGTCCGTTCGGCACATCAGCCAGCTGGTCGCGCAGCTCGCCCAGCTGGCGGGCCGCGAGGTGACGCACGGCGGCCACGACCAGCGCCGCCTTGTTATGGAAGTAGTTCTGCTGCGCGCCCCGGGACACTCCCGCCCGCCTCGCCACGGCCGGCGTGGTCAGGCCAGCGTAGCCTCGGTCGAGCAGCTCATCCACGGCGGCATCGAGGAGGCGCTGGCGAGTGGCGAGCGCGCGAGCCTGCTTTGGCACAGTCTGGGCGGGCATCTGGGCCCGATCCTACACAAAAAAATCAGCAGGGCTGATTAATTGTACGATGTAGGTCCCACCTTGACCAGGAGCTGAGATGCCCTCGACTGAGCCACTGATTTTCGACGCGATCCGCACCCCCAGAGGAAAGGGGAAGGTGAACGGGTCGCTGCACACCGTCAAACCGGTCGATCTGGTGGTCGGCCTGATGCACGAGGCGCTCGTGCGCAACGACCAGCTCGATCCCCAGCGGATCGACGACGTCGTGCTGGGGTGCGTGACCCCCGTGGGCGACCAGGGGGCGGACATCGCCAAGACCGCGGCGATCAAGGCCGGCTTGCCGGACACGGTGGCCGGGGTGCAGCTGAATCGCTTCTGCGCCTCGGGCCTCGAGGCCGTCAACATCGCCGCCCAGAAGGTCGCTTCGGGCTGGGAGGATCTCGTGATGGCCGGCGGCGTCGAGTCGATGTCGCGCGTGCCGATGGGCTCGGACGGCGGCGCCTGGGCGATGGACCCTGAGACCAACTACGACACCTCCTTCGTGCCCCAGGGCGTGAGCGCCGACCTGATCGCCACGGTCGAGAACTTCTCCCGCGACGACGTCGACGCCTACGCCGCCCGCTCGCAGGAGCGTGCATGGCGGGCTCAGGAGGAGGGCCGGTTCAGCAACTCCGTGATCCCGGTGCGCGACCTGAACGAGAACCCTGTCCTCGACCGCGACGAGTTCATCCGTCCGGGCACCACAGTCGAGACCCTGGGTCAGCTGAAGCCGTCGTTCGCGGCGATCGGCGAGATGGGGGGCTTCGATGCGGTGGCGCTCCAGAAGTACCACTGGCTCGAGAAGATCAACCACGTCCACACGCCCGGGAACTCGAGCGGGATCGTCGACGGCGCGGCGCTGCTGCTGATCGGCAGCGAGCAGGTCGGCGCCGAGCAGGGCCTGACGCCGCGGGCCCGGATCCTGGCCACGGCCGTCTCGGGCGCCGACCCGACGATCATGCTCACCGGTCCCGCCCCGGCCAGCCGTAAGGCGCTGGCCAAGGCCGAGCTCACGGTGGACGACCTCGATCTGGTCGAGATCAACGAGGCCTTCGCCGCGGTCGTCCTGCGTTTCGTCAAGGACATGGGCCTCCCGATGGAGAAGGTCAACGTCAACGGAGGCGCGATCGCCATGGGCCATCCGCTCGGGGCGACCGGCGGGATGATCCTCGGCACGCTCGTCGACGAGCTGCATCGCACAGGCGGCCGCTACGGGCTGGCCACGCTCTGCATCGGCGGCGGGATGGGCATCGCGACCGTGGTGGAGGCGATCTGATGTCAGCCATTCGCTTCGAACAGGACGCCGACGGCATCGTCGTGCTGACGCTCGACGACCCGGGCCAGTCCGCCAACACCATGAACGCGGCCTACAAGGAGGCGATGGCCGAGACCCTCGACCGGCTCGAGGCCGAGAAGGAGACGATCACCGGCGTCGTCATCACGAGCGCCAAGAACACCTTCTTCGCGGGCGGGGAGCTGAAGGACCTGATCCGCGCGACCAGGGCGGACGCTCCGCTGATCGCCACCGAGGTGCGCGAGATCAAGCGCCAGCTCCGCCGCCTCGAACAGCTCGGAAAGCCGGTCGTGGCCGCGATCAACGGCGCCGCGCTCGGCGGTGGCCTCGAGATCTGCTTGGCCTGCCACCACCGCATCGCCGTCGATGACCCGAAGGTGCAGATGGGCTTCCCCGAGGTCCAGCTCGGACTGCTGCCCGGCGCCGGCGGCGTCGTGCGCACCGTGCGGATGCTGGGTCTCGTCGACGCGCTCCTGCAGCTGCTGCTGCAGGGACAGCGCCACCGCCCGGCCAAGGCGCTCGAGCTGGGGATCCTGGATGAGATCGTCCCGAGCCAGGACGAGCTCGTCCCGGCGGCCAAGCGTTGGATCAAGGCGAACCCCGACGCCCATACCCAGCCCTGGGATGCCCAGGGCTACAAGATCCCCGGCGGAACTCCCTCGAACCCCAAGTTCGCGGCGAACCTGCCGGCATTCCCGGCCAACCTGCGCAAGCAGCTGAAGGGCGCCAACTACCCGGCCCCGCACCACATCATGGCCGCGGCCGTCGAGGGCTCGCAGGTCGATTTCGACAACGCGATCGAGATCGAGGGCCGCTACTTCGTGGATCTGGTCACCGGTCAGGTGTCGAAGAACATGATCCAGGCCTTCTTCTTCGACATGCAGCGGGTGAACGGCGATCGCGACCGGCCCGACGGCATCGAGACCTTCAGACCGCAGCGGGTGGTCGTACTCGGGGCGGGCATGATGGGCGCCGCGATCGCATACGTATGCGCCAAGGCGGGCATCGAGGTGGTGCTCAAGGATGTGTCGATCGAAGCCGCCGAGCGCGGCAAGGGCTACTCGGAGAAGCTCGTCGCCAAGGCGGTCGAAAGAGGCCGCTCGACCCAGGAAGAGGCCGATGCCCTGCTCGCCCGCATCACGCCGACGGACAACGCGCAGGACGCCGCCGGCGCGGAGCTCGTGATCGAGGCGGTGTTCGAGGACCCGAAGGTGAAGACCGCGGCCTGGACCGAGATCGAGCCGATCGCCGCGCCGGATGCGCTGCTCGGTTCCAACACCTCAACACTGCCGATCTCCGGCTTGGCCGAGAACGTCAGCCGGTCCGCGGACTTCATCGGGCTGCACTTCTTCAGCCCGGTGGACAAGATGCCGCTGCTCGAGATCATCAAGGGTGAGCGGACCTCCGATGAGGCGCTGTATCGCTCTCTCGACTTCGCCAAGCTGATCAAGAAGACCCCGATCGTCGTCAACGACAGCCGGGGCTTCTTCACCAGCCGGGTGATCGGCACGTTCATCAACGAGGGCATCGCGATGCTGCTCGAGGGCGTCCCGGCGCCGACGATCGAGCAGGCGTCCTCTCAGGCCGGCTATCCCGCGCCGGTGCTTCAGCTCTCAGACGAGCTGAACCTGAAGCTGATGCGGAAGATCCGCACGGCGGCGCGCGAAGCAGCCGAGGCTACGCACAGCGGCTGGGATGCCCATCCCTCCGAGCAGGTGATCGACCGCATGCTCGACGAGTTCGACCGTCCGGGCAAGCTCGAGGGCCGAGGGTTCTACGAGTACGCGGACGGCAAGCGCAGCGGGCTGTGGCCGGGGCTGCGCGACGCCTTCCCGGTCGCGGGCGACCCGAGCGCGATCGACCTGCGCGACCTCGAGGAGCGGATGCTGTTCGCCGAGTCGCTCGAGTCGGTCAAATGCCTGGATGAGGGCGTGATCGAGTCGATGGCCGACGCGAACATCGGCTCGATTCTCGGCATCGGCTTCCCAGGCTGGACGGGAGGCGTGCTGCAGTACATCAACGGCTACGAGCATCCGGCGCATGGCAGCGGTCCGGCGGCCTTCGTCGCCCGGGCGCGCGAGCTGGCCGAGCGCTATGGCGAGCGCTTCGAGCCCCCGGCCTCGCTGGTCGAGAAGGCCGAGCGCGGCGAGCGCTACCTGAGCGACTCGCCCGCCGTCGCCACAGCCTGAACCGTGTGAGCGTCCCGGGCCCGCTGGAGGGCCCGGGGGCTCAAACTGTGGAGCTCCCGACAACAGGAGGTCCACCGTGAAGCGAACGATCACGATCCAGCGCCAGACGACCGGCGCGGCCATCACCGGCGCGAGCGTCATCGGCGCCATGGTCGTGGGTCCCCGCGTTCTGGGACCATCGGCGATGGCGCCAGTCGCGGTGGCCGCGGGCGCGTTCGGGGCACTTGCGATCGGGAGGCTCGCGATCGCCGACGCCGTGATCCGCCGGCTCAGGGCCGAACAGCTCGAGATCGGCTCGCTGAAGGTCCGCGAGCTCGAGGTTGCGGGCCGGCGCTGGCCGGAGGCCCCGCCGCCTCCGGCGCAGAGCGCGGAGGCGGTCGCATGAGCGCCTCCGCGCCCGGGTTCGTCGTCCTCCGTGAGGTGAGCGACGGTCGCTGGGAGCTCCTCGGCGAGGTCCCGCGCACTCGCGGCCTGCCCGCGCGCGCCGCGCGCACGCGCGCCATCCTCGATGCCACCGGGGGCGCCGCCAAGGCGGGAGAGCGCTACGCCGCGGTCCTGCGCAGCGAGTGGCGTGTGGCGATGGATTGGAGTCCCCCAGAGCCATAGGCTTAGCAGTGGTCGTGAAGCACGCCACGGTTGATCGCGCCGCCGTCGATCGCCCCGGCCACCAGCAGTGGGCCGAGGTGCACGGCGTCGTAGTCGATGACCGGAAACCGTGGAGCGGATGGCGCTACCTGGTGGCGCTGACGGCGATCGTCGCCATCGCAGCCTGGCTGCTGGCACCGGATCTGCTGCGATCACGCCCCGCCGCGTCACGCTGCGTCGACACGCCCGGCTACGGCGGCCTTGGCGCCGGCATGCGCGCCTTCGACGCCAATAACGACAACTCGATCCGGCCGGCCGGGCCGACCCCGGGCGCGGCGTGGTACTTCGTCACTGCCACCGCACACGGATGCGTCAGCGGCTTTGCACTCAGGGACGCGGGGTCGCCGCCGCTGACGGCGCGAGAGCTGCTGTTTCTGGTCGGCAATCCGCTTCCGCGCGATGCCAGACGGGTGGCGAGCACCGAGACCTGCGCGGTATGGCGCAGCGCGTCGCTCAAGCGTGCGATCGGGCGTCCATACGCGGTGGCGAGGGCGAGCGGCCAGGCGGGACCGAGGGCCGGCACTGCCGAGATCGCAGTCAACATGAGTCCAGCCTGTTAGCCGATGCCCGCCAACCGTTCCACCCACCAGCGGGTCATGGCTGAGCGCGAGCTGGGTCAGTTCATCCGCCGGCTGGGGATCCTGCTGGCGGCGTTGATCGCGCTCGTGCTCGCGGGGACGGTGGGCTTCACCCTGATCGAGGGGACCTCGCTGCCGTACGGGTTCGAGTGGACGATCGACACGATCACGACGGTCGGATCCTTCCCCGCCCCGACGGACGCGGGCGGCCGCGCGCTGAAGGTCGCGATCGAGCTGCTAGGCATAGGTACGCTCTTCTACGGCTTCGCGACGGTGGCCGAGTTCTTCGTCTCGGGCCAGCTGAGCGGGCTGCTCGAGGAACGGCGCATGGAGAAGAAGATCGACTCGTTCACCGACCACTACATCATCTGCGGCTTCGGCCGGGTCGGACGGCAGGCGGCGCGCGACCTGATGGGAGCCGGCGCGCAGATCGTCGTCATCGACGACAACGCCGAGAATCGCGAGATGGCCAGAGAGCTCGACCTGCCGTTCATCGAGGACGAGCCGGCCGATGACGAGGTTCTGCTGCGAGCCAGGATCGAGCGCGCGCGGGCGGTGATCGCCTGCGTCGACTCAGATGCCGAGAACATCTTCATCGCCCTCACCGCCCGCGAACTGCGGGCGGACATGTTGATCGTCGCCCGGGCATCGGCCGAGGAGTCGGAGAAGAAGCTCTATCGGGCGGGCGCCGACCGGGTCATCTCTCCCTATAAGACATCCGGCGCCGAGATGGCTCGGATGGCCCTCCATCCACAGGTCGGCGTCGCGCTCCAGGCTGCCGACTACCGGATCGAGCAGATCGAGGTCCTGCCCGACTGCGTAGGAGCGGGCAAGACCGTCGAGGAGGTGCGTGGCACTTCGGTGATCGTGGCCCTGCGCCGTAAGGGCGGCGGCCTCGAGGCGCAGCCGCCTCCTCAGAGCGTGATCGGCGTGGGAGACATGCTCATCGCGATCGGGTCGGCCGAAGCGCTCGAGCGCCTCGAGGCGATCTTCCAGCCCGTCGCGGACGCCGCTCCCCGGGCGATCCGCTGAGTCGGTGAACGCTCGGACCGGCGGCCGGCCGCGCTGGGCAGCACGACCGGCCGCGCGGCAGAAGCCGACGCCTTACTTCTTGCAGAAGGGCCGCTGATCGATAAGCGGGCCCGGATCGTTATCTCCGTCGGTGAGGTTCACGTCCACGGTGAGCGTAATCAGATAAGCGCACGGCTTCAGGTGGTCCGCCGTCCACGTTCCGTCGGAGACCGCGGTGCCGTAGTAGTCCTGCGGCGTCGAGCCTGCGGCCGGGGTCATCGTGAACGCGTACGGGCCACCCGGACCGTCCATCCTCAGCGAGACCGCTCCCAGGTTCGGGTGTGCAGCGGTGAACAGGACGGTCAGGGAATTCGTGATCTGGGTGCACGCGTTGGTGCCCAGGAGCTCCTGGACATCGACGAGGTACACGGCCAGGTCACCCGGCGGGTCGGGATCCGTGAGGTTGCGCCACGACGGCTGATGCGTGACGTTCGAGTACAGCGTGTTGTCGATCGCGATGTGGTGACACGTCCCAGCATCGAACTCCGAGCTCGGGTCGCCGACGTTCCGAACGCGCATGCGGATACCGAAGTAGACATCCTCGGCCAGCGGGTGCGAGGAGTGCGAGCCCGCCAGCACCCCCGTCTCGTCGAGATGGGGGGGATTGGTCAGCGAGTGGGTGTCGATCCGCAGAAGGTCGCCGGTCGGGAAGTAGCTCGGGCTCGGCAACGGGACCTGGATCCAGCCCTGCGAATCCAGGACAGCCTCGACCGGGTCGAACGTGAACAGTCCCACGAGCTGGTAGCCGATCGTCGTCGGGGCGGCGCCCGCAGCCAGGACCGGCTGCCAGGTGG
>DATGJM010000089.1:0-8267 GCA_035295205.1 Solirubrobacteraceae bacterium
ACGAGCACGTGCTGGAGGCCTCGCCGCGATGACGGTCGCGGAGGAGACCGCGGCGACGCGTGGCGAGATCCAGACGATCGTCGCCGCGCGCCGGCTGTCCGGCGCCCGGAGCGTGTTCATCGGCGTCGGGCGGCCCGGCACGGCGGCGATCCTCGCCCGCCGCGTGCACAACCCCGACCTCGTGCTGGTCTACGAGTCCGGGACGATCGGGGCCAAACCTCGCCGGATCCCGCTGTCGATCGGGGACGGCGAGCTCGCCGAGACGGCCGACCTGATCGTCTCCGTGCCCGAGATGTTCAATTACTGGATCGGAACCGGGCGCGTGGACGTGGCCTTTCTGAGCGCGGCCCAGATCGATCGGCATGCAAACCTGAACTCGACCGTGATCGGTGACTACGACCATCCCCGCACGCGACTGCCGGGCGCCGGCGGCGCGCCTGAGATCGCGGCCAGCTGTGGCGAGGTGGTGGTGATCCTGCCCCATTCCCGGCGGACGTTCGTGGAGCGCCTGGATTTCCGCACCACGGTTGGCCACGGCGATGGCCCGGAAAGCCGGGCACGGATGGGCTTCGCCGGCGCCGGGCCGACCGCGGTGATCACCGATCTGGGCGTTCTGGAGCCCGATCCGGCGACCAAGGAGCTGGTGCTGACCGCCATTCACGATGGCGTCGCGATCGATGAGGTCACGGCGCAGACCGGGTGGGAGCTGCGCACGGCCGACGGCGTCGTGACAAGCGAGCCGCCGAACGCCCGCGAGCTGGCCGCGCTCAGAGAGCTGGTGGCGGCATGAGGCGCTACGCCCCCGAGCCCGAGGGCACCCACCCTCCGCTCGACTACCCGCCGTATCGGTCGACCGAGCTGCGCCACCCCAAGCAGCCGCTCGTCTACCTCCCGCAGACGATCACCGAGCTCACCGGTCCTCAGCTCGGCCGCGAGCGAGTGCTTGGCGAGCACGATCACGACCTCACCCGCCAGCACGAGGGTGAGCCGATCGGTGAACGGATAATCGTCAGCGGCCGCGTGCTGGACACCGCCGGCAAGCCTCTGCGCGGCACGCTGGTCGAGATCTGGCAGGCCAACTCCGCGGGGCGCTACCGCCACGTGGGCGACCGCTGGCCGGCGCCGCTGGATCCCAACTTCTCCGGGGCAGGCCGCTGCCTGACCGACGACGAGGGCCGCTACCAGTTCGTGACGATCAAGCCCGGGCCCTACCCGTGGGGCAACCACCACAACGCGTGGAGGCCGGCCCACATCCACTTCTCCCTGCTGGGACAGGCGTTCGCCCAGCGCCTGGTGACCCAGATGTACTTCCCGGGCGATCCGCTGTTCGAGTACGACCCGATCTTCAATTCGGTGCCGGACCCGGCGGCACGGGCGCGGATGGTCTCGCATTTCTCGCTCGAGGACACGATCCCCGACTGGGCGCAGGCGTACAGCTTCGACATCGTCCTGCGCGGCCCGGATCAGACGGTGTTCGAGGAGGAGCATTGAGCCTCACTCCCTCGCAGACCGTGGGACCGTTCTTCTCGATCGGGCTGCCTTGGCCCGGCGGGCCGTATGTCGTGCCCGAGGACTCGCCGGGCGCGACCCGGATCACGGGCTGTGTCTACGACGGCGCCGGCGAGCCGATCACGGACTCGCTGGTTGAGACCTGGCAGGCGGACCCGGAGGGGGGCTTCGGAGCGGCCGAGTTCCGTGGCTTCGGGCGCGCGGGCCGGGAAGCCGGGGATGGCACCTTCGAGATCGTGACCGTCAAGCCCGGTCAGGTTCCTGGCCCGGACGGAACCATGCAGGCGCCCCATATCGACGTCTCCGTGTTCGCACGTGGAATGCTCCAGCGCTGCGTGACCCGGATCTACTTCGCCGACGAGCAGGAGGCCAACGACCGCGACCCGGTTCTGGCCTCCGTCCCCGCTGAGCGCCGAGCCACGCTACTGGCCGTCCCGCAGCCTGGCGGCTACCGGTTCGACATCCATCTCCAGGGGCCCGGGGAAACTGTCTTCTTCCGACTCTGAGGGGCTGCTGTCGGGCCTGTTCGCGGCCGGCGGAGTCGCCACCGAGGTGAGCGACCGCGCATGGCTGCAGGCCATGCTCGACTTCGAGGCGGCACTGGCACGGGCCTGTGCCGGGGCCGGCCTGATCTCGGCGGAGAGCGCTGCGACGATCACGGCCGCCTGCCGGGCCGGCGAGTTCGACCTCGCCGAGATCGGGCGTGACTCGGCGCAGTCGGGCAACCCGGCGATCCCGATGCTGGCTGCTCTGCGCGCCCGCCTACCGGACGCGGCGGCGGGCGACGTCCATCGGGGGGCGACCAGCCAGGACGTGATCGACACCGCGACGATGCTCGTAACCCGCCGGGCGCTCGGGCCCCTGCTCGAGGATGCGGGCACAGCCGGGCGCTCCTGTGCCGCTCTGGCTGCGGCACACCGCGAGACGCCGATGCTCGGCCGGACGCTCCTGCAGCAGGCCGTCCCGACCACATTCGGGCTGAAGGCCGCGGGCTGGCTGGCCGGAATCGTGCGAGCGCGCCGGGAGCTGGCCGCAGGCGCGGAGAGCTCGATCGCCCTGCAGTTCGGGGGCGCGGCTGGGAATCTGGCCGCGCTCGGGGACTCGGCGCTGCCGGTGGGCGAGCTGCTGGCCGCCGAGCTGGAGCTGCCGCTGCCGGCGCTGCCCTGGCACACCGAGCGCACGCGCCCGGTGGCGATCGTCGACGCGCTCGGGCGGCTGGCGGGCGCGATGGGCAAGGTCGGCCGAGACGTGACCCTGCTCGCGCAGGGAGAGGTGGCAGAGGTCCGCGACGCCGCACCCGGCGGGTCCTCGGCGATGGCACACAAGCGCAACCCAGTGGCGGCCCTGGTCGTCGTCGCCTGCGCCCAGCGGCTGCCCGGACTTCTGGCCACGATGCACACCTCGTTGTCGGCCGAGCACGAGCGGGCGGCGGGCGGCTGGCACGCGGAATGGGAGACGTTCGCCGACGCGCTGCGCCTGACCGGCTCGGCGGCGACGTGGAGCGTCCGGATGCTCGACCGGCTCGAGGTGGATGCCGATCGGATGCAGGCGAACCTGGAGGCGGCCGGCGAGGAGATCACGGCCTCGTCGAGATCGGCCCTGGCGAACTGCGGGGCACTGGTGGACCGGGCACTCGCCGAATACGGGCGGGACGGCTGATGGCCCAGGTGCAGGTGACCCCGAATCCGGCCAGCGATCGGACCCTGGTGCTCCTCGGCTCGATGGGCGCCACCCATCGGATGTGGGATCCACAGATCGCGGAACTGGCTGGGCGCTTTCGCATCGTCGCGATGAACCACCGCGGCCACGGTGGCGCGCCCGCGCCGCCTGGGCCGTACTCGATCGCCGAGCTCGGCCAGGAAGTGATCGCGGCGCTCGACGACCTCGGGGTCGAGCGGGCCGGCTTCGCGGGCGCGTCGCTGGGCGGGATGATCGCGATGTGGGTGGCTGCCCACTCAGGCGAGCGTGTCGAGCGGCTGGCGCTCCTGTGCACCTCGGCCCACATGCCGCCGGCGAGCCTGTGGGCTGAGCGGGCGGCGGCCGTGCGGGAGGCGGCAAGCCTCGATCCGATCGCGGACGCCGTGGTCGGGCGCTGGCTGACGCCGACGTTCGCGCTGGCCAATCCGGGTGTGGTGGCGGACCTGCGCTCGATGCTGGTCAGCGTCGACGCCGAGGGCTACGCCGGCTGCTGCGAGGCGATCGAGCACATGGACCTGCGTGCGGACCTGGGCTCGATCGCCTGCCCGACCCTCGTCATCGCCGGGACCCATGACCCCGCCG
The DNA here is from genome assembly GCA_035295205.1 of Solirubrobacteraceae bacterium. Lineage (GTDB taxonomy): Bacteria > Actinomycetota > Thermoleophilia > Solirubrobacterales > Solirubrobacteraceae > Palsa-465. The sequence goes on from DATGJM010000089.1 coordinate 3,790, forward strand.
CGTCGCCGGAGGGGCACGGCTCGGTGATCGCCGCCGGGATACCCGGTGCTCGCCTGGAGGAGGTTCCCGCCGCGCACCTGGCGAACATCGAGCAGCCCGAGGCGGTGACGGACCTGCTCGTCGGATGGTTGGAAGGAGGTAGCGATGGACGATGAAGGGATGCGGATCCGCCGAGAGGTGCTCGGGGACGAGCACGTCGACCGGGCGATCGCCGGCACGACGCAGCTGACCGAGGGCTTCCAGGAATTCATCACGCGATACGCATGGGGCGGGGTCTGGGCGCGCCCAGGGCTCGATCGGCGCATGCGCAGCGCCGTCACGCTCGCGGTGCTGACCGCGCTGGGCCGCGAGCGGGAGCTCGAGCTGCACGTCAGGGCGGCCGTGCGCAATGGGCTGAGCGAGTCCGAGATCGCCGAGGTGCTGCTGCACACCGCCGTCTACGCCGGCGTGCCGGCCGCGGGCAGCGCGTTCGCGGTTGCGCAGCGGGTGCTGGGGGAGGGCTCCTGAGCACGGCTGACCGTGAACCTCACTTCGTGCAGTCGCTGGAGCGCGGCCTGGCGGTCATCCGCGCGCTGAGCGATCCCGGCCCGGGGCTGACGCTGTCCGACGTCGGGCGCGCCACGGGCCTCACGCGAGCCGCGGCCCGCCGGTTTCTGCTCACGCTCGAGGAGCTGGGCTACGTGCGCTCGGTCGACCGGCGCTTCACGCTCACCCCGCGCGTTCTCGAGCTCGGCTACTCGTTCCTGTCCAGCATGTCCCTGCCCGAGATCGCCCAGCCGCACCTGCGCGAGCTCGTCGAGCAGGTGCACGAGTCCTCCTCGGTGTCGGTGCTCGACGGCAGCGACGTCGTGTACGTGGCTCGCGAGCCGACGTCACGGATCATGACGGTGGCCATCTCCGTCGGCACCCGCTTCCCGGCCTACGCCACCTCGATGGGCCGGGTGCTGCTCAGCGGCCTGGCACCGGACGAGCTCGACTCCGTGCTGCGCCGTACCGAGCTGCGCGCGCTGGCCAGCCGGACCGTGAAAACCGAGCCCGCCCTGCGGCGCGAGCTCGACCGCGTGCGCAGGCAGGGCTGGGCGCTCGTCGACCAGGAGCTCGAGGACGGCCTGCGCGCGCTGGCGGCGCCGATCCGCAGCGCACAGGGTCAGACGGTGGCCGCCATCAACGTCTCGACCCAGGCCAGCCGCCGCACGCTCGAGGCGATCCGCCGGGATCTGCTGCCGCCGCTGCTCGAGACCGCGGCCAGGATCGAGCGGGACGTGGCGCTCGGGATGCCACGCTAAACCTGTCCAGCTAAGCGGCTACGACCTCTGCCGGGTCAATCCCGATGGCTCCACCAGGTGCGCAACGGGCACGTGGTCTCACAGAGCGTGCGCCCGGGCCGGACGTTGAAGGCCGGGTCGAAGGTGAACATCGTGCTCGCGCGCTGAGGCTCGATCTCCCGTGCGTGCTAAACAAGCACGCATGGGAACGATCCGAGTCGCGGCTGAACGCGCGATCGATGCGCCGCCGGCCACCGTCTACGGGTACCTCGCCGACATGCGCGAGCACCATCCGAAGTTCCTGCCCGACAACTTCTCCGAGTTCACGGTCCTCGACGGCGGTGTCGGAGCGGGCACCGTCACCCGCTTCAAGGTCACCGCCGGCCGGCGCACCCGCGAGTATCAGATGACGGTCGCCGAACCGGAGCCCGGGCGGGTCATCACCGAGACCGATTCGCAGTCCAGCCTCGTCACGACCTTCACCGTGACGCCCGACGGCGCCGGCTCGCGCGTGCGCATCGAGACCACCTGGGACGGCGCGGGCGGCATTGGCGGATTCTTCGAGCGGCGGTTCGCCCCCCGGGTGATGCAGGGCATCTACGCTGACGAGCTCGAGCGCCTCAACGCGTACGCGCGTGAGCGCGCCTGAGGCGACCCGTCTCGAACCGCCGGATGCCGACATCGTCGGCATCCGCGCAGACAACCCAGGTCCGCTCAGCCTCAGCGGGACGAACAGCTGGATCGCCGGCCGCGACCCAGCATGGCTGATCGATCCCGGCCCCGACCTGCCGGCGCACCTGGACGCGCTCGATGCAGAGCTCGAACAGCGTGGCGGGCTCGGGGGCATCGCGCTCACCCACGATCACATCGACCATGTCGAGGGGGTTCCGGCGATGCGCGCGCGCCATCCCGGTGTGGAGGTGGCCGCGGCGCGTGGGGAGGTGGATGTGGTGCTCGGCGACGGTGGGCGCTTCGGGCCGCTCGAGGCCGTGGCGGTGCCGGGACACGCGCCCGACCACCTCGTGTTCGTGCTCGACCGGGTCGCGTTCACCGGCGACGCCGTCCTCGGCGAGGGCAGCGTGTTCATCGGCGCCGAGCCAGGGGCGCTGCGGGCCTACCTCGACGGGCTGACGAGGCTGCGGGCCCTCGGGCTGGCGGTGATGTGCCCCGGCCACGGGCCCGTGATCACCGACCCCGGGGCAAAGCTCGACGAGTACATCGCCCACCGTCTCGGGCGCGAGCGGCGGCTGCTGGCCGCGCTGGATGCGGGCAAGCGCACGGCCGATGACCTGCTCGACGAGGCCTGGTCGGACGCGCCTGCGCAGCTGCGGCCGATCGCGATGGTGACGCTCGCCGCGCACCTGGACAAGCTGGCGGCGGAGGGCCGGCTGCCGGACGGGGTCCAGCGCCCGGTCCTGTCGTTCTGAGCTGTCGTTCTGAGCTTCGCGAGCGCGGCGGTCAGGCGCTGCGGACGAACACGTGCGCCGGCGGGCGCTGACCGGGCACCGGCCGGAAGTGCGTGTGGAAATAGCCGAGGATCGCGTGCGTCCACGGGATGCGGCGGTTGGTCCATGGGTTACAGCCACGCGATGCGGCCGGAGCGCAGGAGATCCAGACGTACTGCGCCTGCGCGAAGGCCTGTAGCCAGACCTTCTCCACCTCGGGTGTGCGGCCGGCGCCGCTGACGCCGTTACGCCCGCCCGACAGCGCGTAGTCGGTCCCGATCGCGTCGATCATGGGTGAGCATCCGTGCGTGGCGTTGAAGCGGTTGGCGACGATCGTCATCGCCGACAGGTCGGTGACCACGCACGATCCGGCCGGGATCTGGCGGTCGGCCGACGGGCCGGGGCTCCCGGCGCTGAGCTTGGCCTCGTGGTGGTACTGGATCACGGTGAGAGGTATGAGCACGAGCAGCGTGGCGGCGGTGGCGGCGGCGATCAGCATCCCGGCGCGAGGTCCCGCGGCCGCCAGCACACGGCCCGCCGGCAGCGCCAGCGCCAGAGCCAGGAACGGGATGAAGAACGCCGCGTAGTGGTGATAGAAGTCGGCCGGCCACAGGAACGCCGCCAGCACCACGACTGCGGTGCCGAGTGCGAACCGTTCGAGCATCGGCGGCGGCTTGCGGGTCAGAGCCCACGCGGCGAGCGTCAGCCCGCCGACCGCGGCGGCGATCACGGCCGCGACAGCGATGGCGGTTCTCGGGGTCACGTGCGCGAAGTCGTTCAGGCCCGTCAGGCTGACCAGCCGGTTCGAGATCCGCACGCGCGTGACGTCCACCCGGGACAGCTGGGCGACGACCACGCTGTCGTAGAAACGCCGCGGCGCCAACAGCGCGAACGGCGCCACCGGCACCGCGAAGCCTGCGGCCACGCCACCCAGATAGGACAGCCAGGGGCGCCAGCGCAGCGCCCGCCAGGTGAGGACGAGCACGACGGCGACGGGGAGCACCGCCCACACCTTGATTGCGCCCGCGAACCCGAATGCGGCTCCGGCCCAGAACAGGCGTTTTCGCGAGACCGCGAGGTGCTCGCCGTCGAACAGCACGAGCATCCCGATCAGGGTGAACATCACCAGCCAGGGCTCGAGCAGAACCGTGTGTGCGGCCTCGAGCGCGGCCGGGAACACCGCGAGGATCCCGCAGGTGACGGCGGCGACGAGCGGACCGCGTCCCCGGACGATCCAGCCCGCGAGCGGGACCGACGCCGCGCCGGCGAGCGCCGTCAGCACACGCGCGATCGCGAACCCCGAGGCGGTGCCGGTGAGGTTGGCCAGCAGCGCGACCGGAGACATCAGCAGCGTGATCCCGGGCGGCTGCACGAGCACGAAGTCGCGGTAGGGGAGATACCCGTGCACCAGCCGCAGCGCGCTGCCGAAGTCGACCGCGTCGTCGTACTCGTCGACGCCGGTCAGGTACCCGGGGCGGGAGAGCTGGTACAGGCGAAGAGCCACCGCCAGCACGGTGAGCGCGAGCACGATGCCCTGCTCGGCCGTGAGTCCCCGGCGTCGCCCCGTCTCCCTGGGCTCGGCACCGAGCCCCGGCGCGGTCGTAGACATCTGCGAAGTGGCCACGGTCCGCCCAGAGACTAGCCGTGGGGGGTGAAAACCGGGTCGCTGAGGGCTCTTAACTGTATGGAGCCCAATTCAGATCCCAATCCTCATCCCCTCCACCGAGCGCCCGGTCCCCTCCACGCAGAGCCCGGTCCCCTCCACGCA
>DATGJM010000090.1:0-8507 GCA_035295205.1 Solirubrobacteraceae bacterium
ATATCGGATGGAGGGTTTCGCGCAGGAGCGGGGATTCCCTGCCGTGATTATGGCGCGGCGGAACCTGCTGCGCCGGTTCGATTGAAAGTCCCCGTTGCGGACTTCCGGCTATCAGCGGTACAGGACGCTGCCCAGGCGCACGATCGTCGCGCCCTCCTGCACCGCGACCGTGTAGTCCTGGCTGGTTCCCATCGAGAGCTCGTGCAGGCCGTGCCGCACGGCCAGCTCGCGCAGGGCGGCGAAGTGCGGCCGGCTGGCCTCGGGGTCCTCGGCCAGCGGAGGCATGGTCATCAGTCCGACCACGCGCACCGGGGCGCGCTCCAGGAACCTCGGCAGGTCGTTCGGCGAGATGCCGCTCTTGCCCGCTTCGCCGGCCACGTTGACCTCGATCAGAACCTCGGTCTGCGCTCCGCCGTGTTTCCCGAGCTGCTCGAGCGCAGAGTCGCTGGCCACGGAATGCACCCACCGCACATACGGCAGGATCTGCTTGACCTTTCGGCTCTGCAGGTGACCGATGAAGTCCCAGGTGAACATCCCGGGATGCGCGTCGGCCTTGGCCGCCAGCTCCTGGGCGCGGTTCTCCCCCACGAGCTCGATTCCAGCCTCGGCGAGCACCGGCAGCTCCTCGGCCGCGACGTACTTGACGGCCGCCAGCACCTGAACCTCTCCGGGGTCGCGAAAGGCCCCGATCCCCTCGCGCACGCGCTCGAGGTTCTCTCGCAGGCGCTCGGCCCGCAGCCCGGTGATCAGCTCAGCCATGCGATTCCCGCCTGGCGCCCGGTGACGCCGGCGTCGCGGCGGTGTGAGAAGAAGAGCGAGGGGTCCGAGCACATCGTGCACAGCCCGATGTCGTAAACGTGCTCCACCCCGGCCGCCCGGAGCCGCTCGCGCGCGATGTCCTTGAGGTCGATCGTCGCCCGCGTGCGCGCAGAGCGCCCGAAGGCAGCGTGCACCTCGGGACCGACCTCATAGCAGCAGCCGCCCACGCCCGGCCCGATGGCGGCTGACACCGCGGCGCTCGAGCCGGCCCGCGCCCGCAGCTCGGCGACCCCCGCCTCGACGATGCCGCCCGCGAGCCCGCGCCAGCCGGCGTGCAGGACAGCGACGGCACCAGGAGCGGCCAGCGCGATCGGCAGGCAATCGGCCACCAGGACCATCGGCGCGAGCCCGAAGGTCGTCGTGACCTGGCCGTCGACCAGCGGCAGCTCGACCAGTGCGCGGCCGTCGGCGCCGATCGTCGGCTCGGAGGCGTCGTGGATCGCGGTGCCGTGCACCTGGCGGCACATGGCCAGCCGGACCCCGAACCGCTCGGCCAGACCGGCACGGTTCGCGTGCACCCGGTCCGGTTCGTCGTCGGTCAGCAAACCCAGGTTCAGGCTCGCGAACGGACCGTGCGATGCGCCGCCGCGCCGGGTGGTGAACACCGCGCGAGCGCCCGGGAGGTCGATCGCGTAATGCTCGTCCAACTCGTAGAAGGGCTCCACGAACCTCAGCCTAGGGCGTCTCGCGCGGCGGCAAGCGCCACCCGCAGTTCGTCCTCCCGCCCGGCCACCGCCCCGTCGAGCTTGGCGGCCAGTGCGGCCCGGAGTCCACGGCCGAGCGCCGGACCGGGGTCGAGGCCCGTGGCGAGGAGGTCGTCGCCGCTGATCTCGAGCCGGACGTGGCGCAGCCGCTCGAGCCAGGCACGTGCCTGCTCGCAGGCACCCAGCGCCCCCGCGAGCGCGACGGCCTCCATCGGCATCCGGCCGACGGCGGCAGCGATGTCTGCCGGGCGGCCCGCGCCCCGAAGCGCCCGGGCGAGCTCCGCAGCGCCGGTCGCTGCGGCGATGACGACCTTTCGATCCGGAGCCTGGAAGGCGAGCCAGTCCAGCAGCCGGCCCAGCTCGCGCTCGGGCACGCCCATTCCCGCCACGCCCGTCACGAGCAGATCTGCCCGCCCGCCGGCGGGCAGAAGCTCGAGCGCGCGGCGCGCGAGCGCGGGGTCGCGGAGGCCGAAGCGCGGCACCATGGCCGCGTCCAATCCGAGCTCTCCCAGCCAGACGAACGCCTCCACCGGGTCGCGCTCGCGCGTCAGCAGTCTGAGCTCGTTCCCGACGCGATCGCCGCTCAGTGTCCCGAGCGCGCCGGCGGACACCGCCGCCTCGGCAAGTTCGGCCGTATCGCGCGAGGGCTCGAACCCGAGCCGGGCGGCGTAGCGGGCCAGGCGCAGCAGCCGCGTGGGGTCATCCTCGAAGCTGCGCTCGTGGAGGACCCGCAGCAGGCCCGCATCGAGGTCGGCCGGCGCTTGCGGTACCGACGCCAGCGATCCTGCGCTCGGTCCATTCAGCGCGACCGCAAACGTGTTCACCGTGAAGTCGCGGCGCAGGAGGTCCTCGGCCAGCGGCGCCGGCTCGACGTCGGGTAGCGCGCCGGGGTGGGCGTAGCGCTCGCGCCGGGACTGGGCGAGGTCGAAGACGGCTCCCTCGAGCGATACCGTGCAGGTCCCGAAGCGGTCATAGGAGCGCACGTGGCCCCCCAGACGGCGGGCGAGCTCGAGCGGTTCACCTTCGACCACCAGGTCGAGATCGAGCGGCGTCTCACCTCGCAGGAGGTCGCGCACCGCGCCCCCGACGAGGTAGACCGCAAGCCCGAGGTGCAGGCGCGAGAGCACTGGCTCAGCGGCCGGCAGAGCCGCGATCAGCTCGAGCATCCGACTCGGAGACGGCACTTCCATCAGCTGCATCTTGCCGATCCGGGCCGCCGCCTTCCGCGTGAGCCCCACTAGCATGGCCCCCCATGCCGAGTCCAGGTTCCCGGCCATGGTGGCACTACGCGCTCGTCGGCGTGCTGGTGCTCGTGCTCGCCGCAGTAGCGGTGGTTATCGTGCTGATCGTGCGCAAGCCCGGCAACGTCTCGCATCCTTCGGTCGAGTTCACCGCGCCGTCGACCACGGCCACCCAGCCGCCTCCGCCACCGCCTAAGAAGGCCAAGCCCGCCCCCTTCCTATGGCCGCGCTACGGGTTCACCGCCGCGCGGACCCGGTACTTCAATCCCGGACACCGCCTCGGTCCGCCCCTGCGCGTCGGCTGGCGTTTTCAGGACTACGCGACCCTGGAGTTCCCCCCGGACATCTACGGCAATCGGCTGTACTTCATGGACGACGACGCCTCGGCCAAGGCGCTCGACACCCGGACCGGCCGCAAGCTGTGGGAGCACAAGATCGGCACGCTGGCCGCCGCCTCCCCGGCCATCGGGGTCAAGCAGGGCCTGATGTACGTGCCGGTCCTCTCGCTGAGCAGCCACAGCCCGGGCGATGGCGCGATCTTCGCCCTGTCGCTCAAGGACGGGCACACGGTGTGGCAGCACCACATCCCCGCCGGTACCGAGTCATCGCCCCTGGCGTACGGAAACACCGTCTACTTCGGTGACCAGGCCGGAAACGTGTACTCGATGCAGGCTTCCAATGGCCACATCAACTGGGTCTACCACGCCAGCGGGGCCGTGAAGGGAGGGCCGGCGTACGCCGACGGGATGATCTTCTTCGGCGACTACGCCGGGCGGGCCTACGCCGTGAACGCTCGTACTGGCCACCAGGTCTGGGCTGTGGCCACGAACGGAACCCGCTACGGCTTCGGCTCGGGCAACTTCTACTCCACCCCCGCAGTGGCCTTCGGCCGTGTCTACATGGGGAACACCGACAGCTTCGTGTATTCGTTCGCCGAGCACTCGGGAAGGCTCGCCTGGCGCACGGGTACCGGAGCGTATGTCTACGCCTCGCCCGCCGTCGCCGATCCTCCCGGGCTCGGACCCACGGTGTTCATGGGCTCCTACGACGGCAACTTCTATGCCTTCGACGCCCGCTCCGGTGCGGTGCGCTGGCGCCATTACGACGGCCAGAGAATCTCGGGATCGGCCACGATCGTCGGGAGCGTCGTCTACTACTCCGACCTCGGCGCTCGCACGACCTCAGGCCTGGATGTGCGAACCGGCCGGCGGGTCTTCTTCTTCAGCGACGGAGCGTTCAACCCGATCGTCGGCGATTCACGCGCCCTTTACCTGAGCGGCTACACGATGCTCTACGAATTGTTGCCGCGCCGTTAGGGCCACGCGTTTTCCCTGCGCAGAGCGGTGAAATAGCCGTTTCACGATCAAGTGTCGGGCCTGCTCCTGCTATCCTTCGCCAGGTATGCGTTGTCGTAGCGGAAGTCATTGTCAGCAGCCGGCTGCGGCCGGCCGCCGATTCTGCGCGGACCACGCCGCCGAGCTTGATCGCATGCGCGAGGAGCTCAAAGACGCGGCTGCCGCTCGGATCGGTCGGGGACGCCCTAAGCGGTCGTCCACCTGCTGCCGTCCCGGCTGCTACGAGCCTCGCGTCCCGCCTGCCGCGTACTGCGACTCGTGCGCAGCGGCCGGGTACGTCGAAGAGGCCGCCTAGCAATAGGCAACTGAGCAGCCGGCTCAATAGAAACTGAATCTCGCCGACTCGGCGCCGGGGATCCCCGTCGCCGCGACGGCGTTCGTGCGGCCTAGTTGGCGGCGCGAATCACGGTCTGGGAAATCCGGCGGCCGAGCTCGCGTACCTGCTCGTCGGACAGATGCGCGGCGTCGATGCCGGCCTCAGCCAGCTCGTGGCGCATGTTCTGCACGACGTGCACGTCTTCGAGCGAACGGCCCAGCTTCGCCAGGGTGGCGCTGACCTCAGGATCGTCCAGCGACGCGACGCCGTCCGACGTGGCCTTCAGCAGCCACGCGTGCAGCGACTCGGCATCTTCGAGCTCGAGCTCGAGGACGATCTTGGGCTCTGTAGCGACCCCGTTCCCATTGGTGTGCGTGTCCACACTCATCTGCGCAGCCCTCCAGGGCTCTGTCTTTGGGCGCGCCTGAGCGCCCATTTCCAGCCTTTATCGACTGCTGCGGCAGGGGCCTTGAATACTCAGGTAGTAACGCGTACCGGGATCCCGTCGGCGGCCAGCTGCGCCTTGATCTCGGAGACCGTGTGGGCACCGTAGTGCAGGATCGAAGCGCACAGGACCGCGTCGGCCCCGGCTGAGATCGCTTGGCTGCAGTGCTCGAGCGTCCCGGCTCCGCCCGAAGCGATCACCGGCACCCCGACCGCGTCCGCGACCGCCGCCGTCAGCTCGAGGTCGTAACCGGCGGTCGTGCCGTCCCGGTCCATGCTCGTGAGCAGGATCTCCCCTGCGCCACGCTCCACCGCCTCCACCGCCCAGGCCACCGCATCGCGCCCTGTGGGCGTGCGGCCACCGGCCACGTAGGTCTCCCAGGACCCGGCATCCCGCGCCTTGGCATCGATCGCCAACACGACGCACTGGGTCCCCAACGTGCCGGCGAGCTCGTCGATGAGCTCTGGACGGGCGAGTGCGGCCGAGTTGACCGACACCTTGTCGGCTCCGGCATCGAGCACCGCCTGGGCGTCGGCGAGTGAGCGGATCCCGCCGCCGATCGTGAACGGCACGAACACGTCGTCGGCCGTGCGACGGGCCAGGTCGACGACGGTGTCGCGCCTGTCCGAGGTGGCGGTGATGTCCAGGAACACCAGCTCGTCGGCGCCGGCGGCGTCGTAGCGGGCAGCCAGCTCGACCGGGTCGCCGGCGTCACGCAGATCGACGAACTGTGATCCCTTCACCACCCGGCCCCGGTCCACGTCCAGGCAGGGGATCACGCGCTTGTAGTGCATCAGCGGTCGAGGAGGTGCTGGGCTTCGCCGACCTCGAAGCGCCCCTCATAGAGGGCCTTGCCGACGATCACGCCCTCCATGTTGACCTGCCGCAGGTCCGCGAGCGCGCGCAGGTCCGCGAGCGAGGAGACACCGCCGGAGTAGACGAAGGTTCCGCGCACCGCTGCCGCGACCTCGCACGCGCCGTCGAGATCCGGTCCGGACAGCATGCCGTCGCGCTCGATGCTCGAGTACACGTAGCGGCGCACGCCGCGAGCCCCGAGGCGCTCGATCACCGACTCGATCGGGATGTCGGTCTGCTCGGTCCAGCCCGCGGCGGCGAGCTTGCCGTTCCGGGCATCGACCGAGACGACGACCCGGTCGCCGAGTTCCTCGATCGCCGCATCGAGCAGGTCGACGTCCCGGAAGGCGGCCGTGCCCAGCACCAGTCGTGTCGCCCCGGAGGCGCTCACGGCCTTCAGATCCGCGAGCGAGCGCAGGCCGCCCCCGACCTGAACCGGGACGCTCACCGCGGCGGCGATGCGCCGGACGTGCTCGAGGTTGGCCGGTGTGCCGCGCCGCGCACCATCGAGGTCGACGACGTGCAGAGCGCGGGCGCCCGCGTCCACCCAGCGCAGAGCGGCGTCCAACGGGTCGGCGTCATAGACCGTGCGCTGGTCGAACTCGCCGCGCGTCAGCCGCACCGCCTTACCGTCGAGGATGTCGATCGCCGGGAGGAGGATCATGCGCGCGCGGGGACGGTGGCGCCGGCGCAGATGCCGACGAAGGCGCCGAGCATCGCAAGCCCGTGGTGGGAGGACTTCTCGGGATGGAACTGGACGCCGAACACATGTCCGCTCTGGACGATGGTCGCGAAGCGCTCGCCGTACTCGGTGGTGGCGATCACCTGGTCGCCGTCCGCTGGGCGCGGCACGAGCGAGTGAACGTGGTAGAAGGGGCAGCCCCGCGCGGGCAGCGGCTCCGTGAGCGGCGAGGGGCGTTCGAAGCGCACCTCGTTCCAGCCGATGTGCGGCAGGCGCAGTCCCTCGCTGTGAATCCGGGTGACGGCCCCGCAGAGCAGCCCGAGACCGGGCGTGCGCTCGCCCTCCTGGGAGTGCTCGAACAGCAGTTGCATGCCCAGGCAGATCCCCAGCAGCGGGGCGCCGTCGGCCACGCGGGCTCGGATCAGCTCGTCCAGGCCGCGCGAGCGCAGCTGACGCATGCCGGCCGGGAATGCCCCGACGCCCGGCAGTACGAGACCGTCGCAGCGCTCGAGAGCTCCCGGGTAGGAGCTGATGTCCGCCCGCGCGCCAACGTGCTCGATCGCCTTCTGCACTGAACGGCGATTGCCCATGCCGTAGTCGATGACGCCGATCAGCGCGCTCACAGCGTGCCCTTGGTGCTGGGAACCCCGTTCTCGCTCGGATCGATGGCCACGGCGTCTCTGAGCGCCCGGGCCAGCGCCTTGAATGCCGCCTCGATCATGTGGTGGGTGTTCGTCCCCCGCTCGATCGTCAGGTGCATGGTGATGCGGGCGTTGGTGGCCAGGGCACGGAAGAACTCCTCGGCCAGCTCGTGATCGAACTCGCCGATCGCCCCCGGCGGAAGCTTTGCCTCGAACACGCACAGGCCGCGACCGGAGACGTCGACCACGCACGACGCCCGAGCCTCGTCCATCGGCACCCTCGCCTGGCCGTAGCGGTAGATCGCCGCGCGGTCGCCGAGAGCGCGATCGAGCGCTTGGCCGATGCAGATGCCGACGTCCTCGACCGTGTGGTGAGCGCCGGTGTGCAGGTCGCCCTGGGCGCTCACGCTCAGGTCGAGGCGCCCGTGGCGGGCCACGAGGTCGAGCATGTGGTCGAAGAAGCCGACGCCGGTCGAGCGCTCACCGGCGCCGTCTCCGTCCAGCGCGAGCGAGACGCGGATCTGCGTCTCGGCGGTGCTGCGGTCGATCTCGGCGCTACGGGAGCCCATGGGGTCAGCCATTGTCCCGGATGCGGGCTTCCATCGACCGTGCGTGCCATTCGAAGCCCTCCGCGCGGGCCAGCGGCGCGGCCACCGCAGCGAGTGTGCTCGCGGCGCCACCGATCCTCACCTCTGTGAAGCGCCGCCGGAAGTGCCCGGGCGAGAGCGAGGAGGCGAAGCGCGCCGCGCCCCCTGTCGGCAGCACGTGGTTGGAGCCGGCGATGTAATCGCCGAACGCCGTCGCGCTGCTCTCGCCTACGAAGACACAGCCGGCATGCGTGCAGCGTGGCGCGAGCTGCTCGGCTGCGGATCCCACGAGCTGCAGGTGCTCGGGCGCGAATCCCTGTGTCACGGCCAGCGCCTGCGCGAGATCCTCGACGTGCACGAGACGAGCCATCGCCCCGGTGTCCGGGGCAGTGCCCAGCCGGTCCGCAAGCGCCTCGAGCAGCGGCATGTGGGTCGAGAGGGCGACCACGATCGTGGCCTCCCCGTGCTCGGCCTGTGCGAGCAGGTCGGCTGCCAGGAGGTCCGCGTCAGCCTCCCCGTCGGCGATCGCCAACAGGTCGCTGGGCCCGGCGAAGCCGTCGATCCCGACCTGACCGAAGACCTGCTGCTTGGCCTCCTGCACATAGAGGTTTCCGGGTCCGACGATGACGTCCACCGGCGTGACGCTCTCCGTGCCGTAGGCCAGAGCCGCGATCGCCTGCGCGCCGCCCATCCGGTAGACGGTGTGAGCGCCGGCGAGGCGGCAGGCCGCGAGCACGACGGCCTCGATCTCTCCGTCGGGCCGCGGCGGGGCGCAGACCACGATCCGGCTCACGCCCGCGGCCATGGCGGTGGTCACCCCCATCACAACGGTGCTCGGGTAGGGAGCCCGCCCGCCCGGCAC
>DATGJM010000091.1:0-27480 GCA_035295205.1 Solirubrobacteraceae bacterium
CGAGCACGCGCGCGTAAGCCGCCCGCAGTCGGTCGGCCACATCGAAGAGCTGCTCGTGATAGGCCTTGCCGCTGCGGCCGCCCGACCCCTCCAGCGCCACCCGTGCGCACGCGGCCTCGACGCCCGCGCGAGGCACGGGCCCTTCAGTGCCCGCGTTCAGATAGGCCAGACGCTCCAGAACCGGAAACTGCGAGCGGAACTCCGACGGCGTCACCCGCCGGAGCCTACTTGGACTTGCCGGCCTCCTCAGCCTCACGTTCGGCGAGCTCGCGTTTGAGCACCTTGCCCGTCTGGTTGCGCGGCAGCTCGTCCACGAACACGACATCCCGCGGGACCTTGTAGTTGGCCAGGTTCTCCTTGACGTAGCCCTTGATGTCGTCCTCGCTCATCGAGGCGCCGTCGCGCAGGACCACGTACGCCCGCAGCCGCTGGCCGAACTTCTCGTCCTCGACGCCGAGCGCCGCCGCCTCCTCGATCGACTCGTGGCCGGCGAGGAGCTCCTCGACCTCGGCCGGGAACACGTTCTCGCCGCCGGACACGATCATCTCGTCGTCGCGGCCGTCGATGAAGAGCCGGCCGTCCTCGTCGAAGTGCCCGACGTCGCCCGAGGCCATGAGCCCCGCGCGCATCTCCTTATTGCCCCCGCCGGTGTAGCCCTCGAACTGCGAGATGTTCCCGACGAAGATGCGACCGGTCTCGCACGGGCCGAGCTCGTTTCCGTCGTCGTCGAAGATCTTGACCACCGAGCCCCGCACCACCTTGCCGACGGTCGCGGCGTCCTCTTCGAGGTCCTCGGGCGTCGCGATGGTCGCGTAGGCGATCTCGGTCGAGCCGTAGAGGTTGTAGACGACCGGGCCGAACAGGTCGAGTGCGCGCCGCGCGAGATCGGCGCCGAGGGCGGAACCGCTCAGGAAGATGATCCGCAGTGACGACAGGTCGCGCTTTTGCACCTCCTCCTCGCCCAGGTCGACGATCCGTCGCAGCATCACCGGCACGGCGACGAGCGCCGATGCGTGGTGCTCGGCCATCGAGTCGAGCGTCTTCTCGGGATCGAAGCGGCGATGCACGACGAGCGTCGAGCCGAGCCCGATGCCGACCACCGCCTGTGCGAACCCGAGCGCGTGGAACATCGGCACGGCGAGCTCGGTGACCTCGCGGGCGCGGAACGGCACCTTGCTGAACAGCCCACCGATCAGCGACAGGGACCGAGGCTCCGCGCGGGGTGCGCCCTTCGGCGTGCCCGTCGTGCCGCTGGTGAGGATCGTGATCCGGGCCGGCTTGGACGGCTTCGGCGGCGATTTCGTCGAGCCCTCCTCGACGAGCGCGTCGAGCGTGTCCGAGCCGCGCTCCTCCGCCCAGGCACGCCAGCGGCCGTGCGGGGGCTCGACACCCTCGAGCGTCTCCAGGTACTCGTCGTCGCAGACCAGCAGGTCGGTGCCCTCGCGCGTGGCCACGTCGCGGATCTGCGGCCCCGCGAAGGAGGTGTTCAGGAGGATGATCCGGGCCCCGCACTTCGCGGCGGCAAACACGGCCTCGAGAAAGCCGCGGTGATTGCGCACCAGCACCGCCACACCCTGACCGGCCTCCAGCCCGCGCTCGCGCCACGCGTTGGCGATGGCGTTCGTGTGCTCGTCGAGCTGGCGGTAGGTCAGCTCACCGCGTTCGTCGATCACCGCGATCCGGTCGCCGCTGCGGATCGCGGTGGCCGAGAGCGAGCCGCCCAGCAGGCCGTAGCGCTCGAGCGCCAGCAACATCTGAGCCACGCGATGCGGTAGCTCCGGACCAACGATTCCCGCGCGTATGCACAGCGCGGCGAAGTAGGCCTCGTCGCCGAAGCGCTCGACCAGCTTGGTCGCGCCGGTCAGGATGGACTTGGGATCTAGATCAGTGATCGGACTCGCCTCCCTGTTGTGTCTCACCGCCTGTCGCGCCCGGCAAACTGGCAATGCACCGGGTTCCTGCCGCTTCGGTTGAATTATGAACTTCGGGGTAGTACGGGACGCGATGACCGGCGCGATCATCACCCTGCCCGTGCGCCTTGGACTACGCGGTACGCGCCTCGCGCTTCGCGTGGCTGAGGAGGCGACGGACCGCGCGATCGGAACCACGTTCCGGCTCGCAGGCATCGTCTTGGGCGCGCGTCGGCGAGGCCCGTCGAGTCCACCTGACGCGTGGAGTTCACCTCCTGCGCCGGCGAGCGCCGCTCCCGCTCCAACCCGGCGGCGCGAAAGCAAGGGCGAAGTTGCGACGCAGCGCTCAACGCCGATGCGGGGCAACGGCGCGGGCGAGCTGGCCAGCGAGCGACTCGAGCGCGAGGGCCTGACCACGACGCTTCCAGCCTCCGGTGTTGACACCTCGCCCGAGCACGTCTCCGAGCAGCCGGAGCTCGTGTTCGAGAGCGCCGAGCGGGGCGCGGAGGAGGGAGCAGGAGCGTCGGTGAGAGTGCGCGAGCCCTGGGAGGGCTACGAGCGCATGAACGCCAGGACCGTGATCTCGCGACTCAGCGAGGCCACGGCCGCCGAGCTCGCCGCGGTGCAGCTGTACGAGCGAGCGCACCGCGATCGCCGCACGGTCCACGATGCGGTCGAGCGCGAGCTCCAGCGCCGCTAGCCAACCACGAGAAGGAGTCACGCCAATGCCCAAGCAAATGCCTAACGAGCGCGATACGAAGCTGATCCAGTGGCTGAACGAGGCCTACGCCAAGGAATCCGAGCTCGAGGCCGACCTGACCGCGCACATCGCGCTGACCGAGAAGGCGAGCTACAAGAAGCGCCTCCGTCAGCACCTCACCGAGACCAAGAGCCACAAGCGCCAGGTGGCCTCCCGGATAAAGAAGCTCGGTGGGTCCCCGGTGGCCGCGAACGGCATCCCGGGCGTGCCGAGTGCGGTCGGCGGGGTCGCCGGTAAGGCCGTCGCCGCTGTAAAGGGTCAGGTGGGCACCGCCCGGGCGGCCATCACCAAGCAGACCGAGACCCACCTGCGCAACGCCCAGGAGGAGCTGCGCGAGGAGCACGTCGAGATCGCGATCTACCGCCGGATCCAGACCTTCGCCACCGAGGTGGGCGATCGCGACACCGTCCAGCTGACCAAGGCGATCATCCGTGACGAGGAGCGCATGGCCAAGTTCCTGGACGCGGAGATCGGCCGGCTGGTCAAGGAGGTGGTCCGCAGCGACGTGCCGCGCGATCAGCGCCCGGGCCCGAAGCGGCGCACGAGCACACGGCGTCGCACGACCTCGAGCTCGAGCTCGTCGAACTCGAGCTCCGGCACGAGCGCCCCCACCCGCAGCGCAACCTCGGGCCGCACACGTACGCGTGGCTCCACCAACGGCTCCAGCCGCAGCTCGGGACGCAGCACCGCGGGCCGCAGCAGCTGAATGAAAATGTTTAGGCGCCCGCCAATGTGGGAATAGGGTGCCTACAACCAGTCAAGGAACTGCGCCCCCACTTCCTTGACCTCTCCGGGAGGGCCCAGATGGAGCTGGGTCCTCCCGGAGCCGTTTCTGGGGTCGGCTCGGCACCGAGCTCGGCACCGAGCCGAAACCGTCCGATCGGCTCGTCACGATGCCCGACTCGTGCCAAAGCCCCGACCTCACATCAGGACCAGCCCGCTGCGTCCCTGGCAGACGCATGCCCTGGCTCAGATGGCAGGCTGGGCGGACGGCGCGTTCCTGCTCAGCGCCGCCCCGGGAGCCGGCAAGACGCGGCCCGCGCTCGAGTTCGCCCGCACGGCGATCGCGACCGGAGCCGCCACTAGCGTGGTCGTCGCCTGCCCGACCGCGCCTCTGACCCGCCAGTGGGCGCGCGCCGCAGGCGATCTCGGCCTCGACCTGGCTCCTGACGCCGACTCGCCCCGCCCGCCGCGTGGCTTTCACGGAGTCGCGGTCACCTACGCCCGGATCGCGCACTCCCCCGGGAAATGGCGCCAGGAGGCATCGGCGCAGACGCTGCTGATCGCCGATGAGGCCCACCACCTCGGCGAGGAGCTGGCCTGGGGCACCGGGTTCTCGACCGCGTTCGAGCCCTGCCGGCGCTGGCTGCTGCTCTCCGGCACCCCCTTCCGCTCCGACGCCACGCCGATTCCCGGGGTGCGCTACGACAGCGAAGGCCTGGCCGACCCCGACGTCTCCTACACCTATGCCGACGCCGTCGCCGAGGGGATCTGCCGCCCGGTCTGCTTCGTGGCCTACGACGGCACGCTCTCCTGGCGCAGCGGCGATGACGTGATCGAGTCGAGCTTCGAAACGGTGCTCTCGACGCGCGAGGCGAGCCGCCGCTACCGGACGGCGATCTCGACGGAGCTGCCCGACGGGCTGCCGCGGATCCTGCGCGAGGCCGACAGCCGCCTGCGCGGACTGCGACAGAACGGCCACCGCGACGCCGCCGGCCTCGTGATCGCCGCCGACTCCGGCCACGCCCGGAAGATCGCCAAGCAGCTGCGCGAGGCGACCGGCCGCGCGCCGGTCGTCGTGCTGCACACCGACTCAGACGCGGCCTCGAAGCTGGCGGCGTTCACGCACTCCCGCGAGCCATGGATCGTGGCCGTGAACATGGTCTCCGAGGGCGTCGACATTCCCCGGCTGCGGGTGGGGGTGTACGCGACCGCGGCCAAGACGGCGCTCGTCTTCCGCCAGATCGTGGGCCGGTTCGTGCGGACCATCCCCGGCCGCGCCGTCGAGCCGAGCTGGCTGTACATACCGGCTGACTCCGTGCTGCGCGATCACGCGGCCTCGGTCGAGCACGAGCTACGCGCGGCGCTGCGCCCAGCGACCGCCGATGACCTCGACGCCGCGCTCGAGCGCGAGCAGCGCCGGGAGACGGAACGCGGCCCCGAGCTCGAGTTCGTGCCGCTCAGCGCGGACGTGGCGCCGCAGATGACCCTGTTCGGCCCGGCGCCCGCGGCCACGACCAGCACGCCGGTCGCGTGGCCCCCCGCGCCCAGTGACGCCACCCGCGAGCTCCCCGCCTTCGAGCGCCGCGCCCGGTTACGCGACGAGCGCCACCG
Source organism: Solirubrobacteraceae bacterium (assembly GCA_035295205.1). GTDB lineage: Bacteria > Actinomycetota > Thermoleophilia > Solirubrobacterales > Solirubrobacteraceae > Palsa-465. The sequence goes on from DATGJM010000091.1 coordinate 5,005, forward strand.
ACTCGTGTCCGAGGTCCGACGACTCGACGGCACGAGCCACCGAGAGGTCAACGCCTGGCTCAACCGCAAGCTCGGGATCAGCTCGGTCGAGCAGGCCACGCTCGAGGATCTCGAGCGCTCGGTGCAGCTGCTGGTGACCCGCCTGACCAGCCGGCGCTAGCTGGGCTAGGGAGGCGGAGGCGGCCCTGGGCGCGTCAGGCTGCCACCGCGGGATCGCCGGATCCCGTACAGGATCAGCGTCGAGCATGCGACCGAGAGGACGAGACCGGGAACCCCGTGGCCCCACACGAGCCAGACGATCACCCCGGCGATGAAGTTCCCCGCCAGGCCGAGCACCGTCGTGTGAACGAGCGACATCGGATCCGGTCCGGGAAGCGCGAGACGCGCCAGCGCTCCGACGAACAGCCCGGAGAGCGCAAGGATGATCAGGTAGGCGAGCAGGGTCATCGCGACGGCCCGGGGGTGAAACGTTAGCGTCGCCGGGTACCTGGGGAACATGGAGCGTCTCGACTTCGCCCCCCACGCCGTGTCTCTCCTGGATGCGGACCTGGACCTGGCCACCGGTATCGAGGCCGCGGAATTCGAGGAAGCGCGCCGGCGCGCGGCAGCGCACGTGCTCGAGGTGGACGGCCCCCGCTGGGATCCCAGCGGGCTCCGCATCGAGGGGACCGAAGGCTGGCTCGGCCTGTTCGTGCTGGACGGTCTGCTCATACGCCGAGTGACGGTGGCCTCGCGTGCGGCCTGTGAGATCTTCGGCGCCGGCGACATCTTCCGGCCCTGGGACGAGGACGGGGAGTACGACCCGCTCGTGATCGACGTCGACTGGATGGTGCTGAAGCCCACCCGGCTGGCGGTTCTCGACCGCAGCTTCGCGATCCGGGTCGCACGCTGGCCGACCATCTCGGCAAAGCTCCTGCAGCGGTGCGCGGGCCGCGCGCGAAACCTCTCCTTGATTCAGGCCGTCACGCACCTGCCCCGCACGCACGCACGGCTGCTGCTGCTGTTCTGGCTGCTGGCCGAGCGCTGGGGCAAGGTCGGCCCCGAGGGCGTCCTGGTCAGGCTGCCGCTCACCCACCAGGTGCTCGCCATGCTCGTGGGCAGCCATCGCCCGACGGTGACGATCGCCCTTCAGAAGCTCAACCGCGAGGGCCTGCTGATCCGCGAGTCGAGCAGTCGCTGGCTGCTCACGAACCTGGCAATGGAACGCCTGCAGGAGCCGGGCAGCCTGTCGCTGATCGGGGGTGCAGAGGAAGAGGCCAGCGAGCTGGCAGCCGGGGACTAACGGCGCTCCAGCTCCTCGCGGTCCTCGCTGCAGCGGCGCAGCGCGATCAGGAACGGCATGCTCGCAAACGCCGCTACCGCGCACACGATCCACATCGCCTGAAAGCCCTTGGTGGCGGTGAACACCCCGCTCTTCGTCAGCTCGATCGCGATGCCGGCGAGGATCGGCCCAAGGACGATGCCCACGCCGCGGGACATGCTGTAGTAGCCCGTCAGGGCGCCGTGCTGGTCCTCCGGCATCAGCGGCATCAGCACCGCGTAGGCCAAGGTCATCAGGGTGCCGCCGCCGATGGCGATGAACGGCACCGCGGCCCCGATCACGGGCTTGCTGGTGGTGAAGATCGGCACGAGGTAGCCAACGCCGTAGAGCCACAGCGCGATCCTGACCACCCGCAGGTGGCCGAAGCGATCGCCGGCCTTGCCCGAGACCACCGCACCGAGCAGGATGACCAGCGCGACTCCGCCGATGATCAGCGAGGCGGTGGCCAGCGAATAGTGAAGGCCGAGCGTCAGGTAGAGGACGATGAACGCCTTCAGCGCCGCGAGCGCCATCTCCCAAAGAGCGTTGGCTACGAAGTACGCCCGTAGCGCCGTGTGCTCGTGCATCAGCTTCCAGACGCGTCCGGCGATGGCCGAGATGTTCGGCGGCTCTCTGCCGCCCTTGCCGCGGGGGCGCCGGCTCTGGACGTCGAGCACCCGCTTCAACGTCAGCAGGACAAAGGCCACGGTCGCGCCGAGCAGCACCAGGCCGGCCACGAAGAACGGCAGTGGCCGGGAGATGCTCAGCAGCAGCCCGCCGCCCAGCAGCGCCAAGCCGGTCCCGACACCGCGCCCGAGCGCCTGCGTGCTCTGGGCCCGGCCCGACACCTCGTCCTCGTCGATCAGGTCGGGATACATGGCTCGATAGGGCTCGTAGGCGACGAAATAGAAGGCGAAGAACACCCCGGCCACGATCGCCACGATCCCCAGCGAGCGCACGAACCCGATCAGCGCCATCGCCACCGCGGCCGGGATCGACCCGGCGATCACGAACGGCAGTCGGCCGCCGATCCGCGTCTGCAGCCGGTCCGACCACGTGCCGACGATCATCGGCACCCACAGCGCCATGACGCCTTCGCCGCCGATGATCACGCCGATCAGCCAGGTGTGGTGCGTGTAACGGCGCGCCACCTCCGAGAGGTAGGTGGACACCATCGTGATCGAGAACGCGAGCGCGAACGCGGGTAGGCCGAGGATGCCCAGCAGGACCTTCTCCTCGCGTTTGAGCGGACGGCCGCCGTTCTGCTCTTCAGCCATACCGGGCAGGTCTACCCGCCCTTTGCGGGCCTCTCGCCCGGGCGGTAGCCGCCGCGACCTAGGGCGCCAGCGCGGAGGCGTCGAGTTCGATGACCGTTGGCGCCTCGGCGGAGAAGGCGCTGAGCATGGCGCCGTCCAGCTCGGCCAGAGACGACACCCGTACTCCATGGCAGCCGAAGCCCTTCGCGAGCTCCATGTAGTCGTGAGCTCCGGCCTCGGTCCCGATGTGGGGCACGCGGGCCTGGTCCATCGCCTCGCGGATCTCGCCGTAGCCGTGGTTCTGCCAGACGAGCACGGCGATCGGCAGGCCCAGATCGGCGGCCGTGGCGAGCTCGGCGACCGTGAACAGCAGGCCGGCGTCGCCGACGAGGCAGACGACCGGCCGGCCGGGCTGCGCCAGCTTGGCGCCGATGGCCATCGGCAGGGCCGGGCCGAGTGTTCCGAAGCCGGCCGGGCAGAGCCAGGAGCGCGGACCGGCGACGCGCAGGTAGCTGTTCGCCACGTACGCCGGCTGCGTGGAGTCGGTGGCGACGATGGCGTCCTGCGGCAACGCTGCTGCGAGCGCGTCGAGCACGCCGAAGTAGTCGCTGGCGCCCGGCCACCACCGCAGCCCGGCACGGAGCTCGCCCGCGCGGGTCGCCGCCTCTTCGCTTCGGTCGGGGCCCAGGGGCTCGACGCGGGCAGCGAGCTCGGCCAGGACCTCGGTGGCGTCGCCCGCCAGCCCGAGCGCCGGCTCACGCTGGCTCCGCAGCTGGCGGCGGTCTCGATCGATGCGGATCAGGGCCCCCTCGAAGGCCGGGATGTCGGGCTGGTAGTAGTAGTCGAGCTCGGAGAACTCGGTGCCGACCGCGAGCACCGCGTCCGCAGCCTGGAGCGCGCCATATACGGGCTCGAGTGATGTCGTCACGCCGAGCGCTGCCGGGTGGGTCTCGGGAACCGCCCCCTTCCCGTTGACCGTGGTGACGATCGGAGCACCGCAGGCGGCGGAGATCCGCAGCGCCTCCTCGCCGGCGTCGATCGCTCCGCCGCCGAGCAGGATCATCGGCCGCCGCGCCTCGGCCAGGAGCCGCGCGGCCTGGGCGAGGTCCTCGGCCGGGATATCCGTGGCGCCCGGGGAGACTGTGCCGGGCAAGTCGCCGCCTTCGGCTGGGTAGGGCGCCGCCAGCACGTCGATCGGGATGCCGATGTGCACAGGGCGCGGCCGGTGGCCGCCCATATGGGCAAAGGCTCGGTCGAGCGCGGCCGGCAGGTCGGCGGGCGAGAGCACGGTCTCGCTCGATGCGGTGATCGCGGCCATGAGCTTCTGCTGGTCGGGCAGATCGTGCAGCGAACCGTGGCCCTTGCGTGCGTGCCTGGTGGCGGTCGCGCTCGAAATGATGAGCAGCGGCTGAGAGTCGTGGTAGGCGCTGGCGATCGCTGTGGCGGCGTTGGTGACCCCGGCGCCGGTGATCAGCAGGCATACGCCGGGCCGGCGGCTGATGCGCGCGTAGCCGTCGGCCATGAACGCGGCGCCCTGCTCGTGTCGCGGCGTGACATGCCGGATGGAGGAGTCGGCCAGCCCTCGGTAGAGCTCGAGCGTGTGCACACCGGGGATGCCGAAAACGATCTCCACCCCGCGCTGTTCGAGCAGCCGGATCAGCGCCTGCCCGCAAGTGCTCTCCGTGACGGTCATCGTCCTCGTGGATCGTTCACTGGCGTGTTCGGACTCCCTTCGTGATGCCAGGCGATCACATTTGCCGCCTGCATCAGAGCGTAATTCCTCAGCGCCCTCGCCGAGTAGAAGGCGGCATGGGGCGTGATCAGAACGCGCGGATGGTGACGCAGCGGGTCGTCCGACGCCGGCGGCTCGGGATCGGCGACATCGACGGCGGCCCCGGCGATCGCGCCGCTGTCGAGCGCCGCCAGGAGCGCGTCGCGGTCGATCAAGCGACCGCGACTGACGTTGACCACGAACGCCCCGACGGGCAGCAGCGCCAGCGTCCGCGCGTCCAGCAGGCTGGTCGTGTCGGCGCTGAGCGGCACGTGCAGGGAGAGCACATCGCTGGCGCGCAGACATTCCTCGAACTCCATGCGCCGCACCGCGCCCGGCCACTTTCGCTCCTCCACAACCGGGTCATGACCCACGACGGCGCCGAACAGCCCGCGGGCGAGCTCCGCCAGCCGGCGCCCGATGCGCCCCAGGCCGACGATCCCGAGCGTCAACTCGGCGAGCGGCTTCGGCGCGCCGGTGGCCTCGTAGTCCCAGCCCCCGTCGCGTACTTGGCGATCGAGGAACGGCAGATGCCGGACGAGCGCGAGAGCCATGGACAGGGCGTGCGTGGCGACCTCGTCGGTGGCAGCATCCGGGACGTTGGTCACCCAGACGCCGCGGCGCGTCGCGGCGGCGACGTCCACGCAGTCGTAGCCGACAGCGCCCACGCTGACGATTCCCAGCTCTGGCGCGGCGGCCAGAACCGAGTCGGTCACAGGCAGGTAACTGACCAGCAGCGCCCGTGGCTGCGTGGCCCGCACGACCTCTATCAGCTCGGCCTCGCCGCGCGGGTTGGCGATCCTAGGTACGAAGCCGGCCTCGGACAGCAGCCCGATCGGCAGGTCCATTCCTTCCGGATCGACGTAGAGGGCCACCGGTGCGCTCATGGCCGGACGATATCCGTGCCTACACTCGGTTCATGCCCTCCCGCCGGCTCACCCGTACGATCGCCCGCGTGGCTGACCGGGCCCCAGCGCTCAAGCGCGTGCCGGTCGTGAAGCTGCTGACCGCGGCCGAGCTCGCAGTCACGGCCCGCGATCATCTGAGGCGGCTCACCCCCGAGGAGCGCAGGCGCATCGCCGCCCTGATCCGCATCGGGCGGGGCAGGCGCCGGAATCTCAGCGACCAAGAGCGAGAGGAGCTCGCGGCGCTGATCGCCAAGGTCGAGCCGCGGCTGCTCGCCGGACAGGCCATCGACGCGCTCTCGCCCGTCCCGCTGCCCCGGCGGCTCCTCTACGGCCGCCGGGCCGCCGTCCGCTGAACTTGCTCGTAGCCGTCACCGACCACGCCGCCGAGCGCTTCCGACAGCGCGTGCGGGGCACGCTGGAGGCCAAACAGGAAGTCGCCTCGCGCGTCGCTCGCGCCCGTGCGGCGGGTCGCACTGAGGCCGGCGAGCGCGGGACGCTGCTTGTACGCGACCTCGAGCGGCCAGGCCTGGTGTACGTTTGCCGGCCGGGGGAGCAGGAGCTGGTGGTGGTGACGCTGTGGGAAGAGGGCGAGGAGGCCGCGGTGCCGAAGCGGTTCACGGACGAGTTGAGGGTCGACGACCACCGTGTGGCGGCTCGCCGGGAGCAGCACTGACCCCGCGCTCGATACGCCGACGCTTGGCTGCCACCGGGTCCGGGGCCGGCCTGTTCAAATAGCCCAGGCCCACCGGCGCTTGGCCAGCGCCTCGGCGACAGGCGGCCGGGCAGCGCCGCCGGCCGACAGCGAAAAGGAATCCGCCCGGAGGGGGCCAACTGGACTAGAGTCCTGGCGCCTCTCGCAGAGGTGACGTGTCCCCGAGCCCGCAGGAGCGACAATGGCCAAGAAGAACAGCGATTTGTTTGACCGCCTGCGCGAGGCCGGCCTGCGTAAGCCGGTGGCGCGGGCGCTGAGCGAGATCCGTACCGATGCCGGAAACAAGGCCCAGCGCCGGGTCCGCGCCGCCGTCGGCGAGCTGCGCTCGCTGGCCGACGAGCTCGAGCGCCGGCTCCCAGGTCACGTCACCGAGGCTCCCGCCGCCTCGACCACGACCGCCCGGACGGCACGGACCAGGACGGCGAGCACATCCAGGGCTGCGGGCCCGCCAAGATCGACGCGGACCAGCGCGCCGCGGGCAACCGGGCCGCGTGCAGGGCGGACGACCGCGGCCAAGCCGGCTACCGGCAGGTCCGCCGCCGCGAAGCCGGCGGCGAGCAGGCGTCCGGCCGCTGCGAAGCCGGCGGTCGGCAGGTCCGCCGCCACGAAGCCCGCCGCTGCCAAGCCGGCGGCGAGCGGACCGGCGCCCCGCAGGTCCGCCGCGACGAAGCCCGCAGGGTCGGCGACCACCCGCCGCGCCGCGGCCGCCAAGCGTGACGGCGGTCAGCCGTCCAGCAGCTCGTAGAGCTCGCTCAGATCCTGTTCTGACGGCCGCCAGCCGAGGGCCCGGGCGTTCCCGCGCACCTGCTCGGGCTTGGTCGCGCCGGCGATCACCGAGCTCACCTCGGGCCGGGCCAGCAGCGTGCCGATGGCCACGTCCGTGAGCTCGAGCCCGCGCGCCTCCGCGTAGCCGGTCAGCTTCTCGACCAGCTCGAACTGCTCGTCGCTCGCGACCTGCTCGCGGCCCGAGAGGCGGGTCCCGGCCGGCGCCGCCTGGCCGCGGCGGTACTTGCCGGTCAGCAGTCCGGATGCAAGCGGGAAGTAGGGCACGAACCCCAGCCCGAGCCTGTCGCACGTCGGCAGCACCTCGGCCTCGGCCTCGCGCACCAGCAGGCTGTACTCGTTCTGCACGGCCGTGAACCGGGTCAGTCCGTTCTCACGCGCCACCGAGTCGGCCTCCTCGATCTGCTCGGCTGAGAAGTTCGAAGCTCCGATCGCGCGCACCTTGCCCTCGCGAACGAGCCGGTCGAGGGCCCCGAGCGTCTCGGCGATCGGAGTCACGCCGTCGGGCTCGTGGTACCAGTAGACGTCGATCACATCGGTGCGCAGCCGGCGCAGTGACGCCTCCACCGCCCGAGCGATGTAGTCAGCCGAGCCGCGGGCGGTCGCGCCGTCGTGCATGTCCATCCCGAACTTGGTCGCCAGCACGACTTGGTCGCGCCGGCCTTCGAGCACCTGGCCGAGCAGCTCCTCGCTGCCGCCCTGGCCGCCGTAGATGTCCGCCGTGTCGAGGAACGTGACCCCGTTGGCCAGCGCCTCCTCGACTACGGCGCGCGTGCCCTCGAGGTCTACGCGGCGACCGAAGTTGTTGCAGCCCAGTCCGAGCTCGGAGACCTCGATCCCGCTGTGACCCAGTGTGCGGGAGCCCACTAGCCGGCGAGCCGTGCTTCGAGAGTGATCTCGCCGACCGCGGCCAGCGCGCGAGACACCGGACAGCCGGCCTTGGCCTGCTCGGCGTATCCCTCGAACTGCGTCTGATCGATGCCGGGCACGCGTCCCTCGGTCTCGAGATCGATCCGGGCGATCGTCGGCGCGCCTTCGATGTTCCGCAGGTGCACCTTGGCGCTCGTGCGCACGGAGTCGGCGGTGTGGCCGTCCTGGGCGAGGATGTTGCTGAGGGCCATCGAGAAGCAGCTGGCGTGAGCGGCCCCGATCAGCTCCTCGGGATTGGTGCCGGGCTCCTCCTCGAAGCGGGTGGAGAACGAGTACGGGGCGTCGAACAGCCCGCTGGCGACGGTGACCGTCCCGCCACCGTCCTTGAGGTCGCCACGCCACTCTGCGTTGCCGGTGCGTACAGCCATGCTGCGCCTCCGTTCCTGTCCGGGGGATGGATGGGCCAGAATACCCACGACATGGAATCCGGCATCGCGAAGACCAGGCTGAACCCCGACACCGGCGAGCGCTTCCAGGCGCTGCGCCGTGAGCTCGGCGTCTCTTCGCTCGGGCTGAACCAGATCGTCCTCGAGCCAGGCCAGCGCGGGCGCATCCATCGCCACCGCGAGCAGGAGGAGGTCTACATCGTGCTCGAAGGCCGGCTCAGCGTGCACGTCGAGGGCGAGGAGCACAGCCTCGAACGCGGCGAGCTCATGCGCGTCGCGCCGGATGTGCGTCGCCAGCTCGTCAACTACGGCCCCGCTCGCGTGGTGATGCTGGCCCTCGGCGGCGCAGGCCAGCACATCGGCCGCGACGGCGAGGCGTTCAGCTCCTGGGAGGCGGAATCGGGCTCGCCGCCGCAGGAGACGCCGCTGCCGCCGGACCTGGATCCGTCCGAGCTGCGCTCCTAGAGAACGCTCTCGTCGGGTGCCGGGATCAGGCTCGCGGTCAGCCTGGCCAGCTCCTCGGAGCTGAGCGTGTCCGAGCTCAGAAACGCCATCGTGCCCTCCCGCTCCACCCAGGTCTGGGCCTGGCCGCCCATCGCGCGGACGCGGACGCCGTCCGCCCGCACCTCCCAGTCATCCGCCTCGATCAGCGACTGGCCCTCGCGGCGCTCGTCCCCGGCAAGCGTCTGGCTGATGTTCACGCTCTGGTGGCCGTCATCTGAGTGATAGAGAAGCGTCACGGTCTCTGGTACCTGCGGGCGCTTGTGTTCCGCGACATATAGGCATCGCGGGCGCCAGTCCTCGGGCACCTCGCGCGGCATCAGAACCGTGAACTCCGCCCGCTGCTGGGCTTCCACCAATGTCACGTGCTGCAGGCGCACCCCCTGGTCGCGGCTGCTGTGCACGGTTTCGCCAGCTGGCGGCACGAACACGAACCGCTCGGGATCGATCGGCTGATCGAACGCTATTCCGAGGGCCTCGATGACGATGAACGGCTCGGAGCCGAGCATCGCCGTGGACGCCAGCAGCACGCCGCGCTCGCGGTCGACCTGGAACACGAAGCGCTCCGCGCCGAGCCCGAGGTCGTGCATTTCGAAGCCGGACGGGACATTTCGCAGTTCCGGCCGCAGGATCGCCTCAGCCTCGATCGTAGGCCGGCCGACGACCTCGCCATGCCCGGTCACGCGCAGCCGAATCGCGCCAAGCAGTCTCGCCGGCGAGAGGAGAACCGCGAGCTGCTGCCCAACACCGCTACCGACCTCCGGCTCGTCCTCGTTACTCAGCGCCCCCGAGCGTTCGTCCCACATCCACCAGGTCGAGCCAACCGCCACGGCGAAGCGTCCGTCGCCGTGCTCCTCTCGCACCCGGCAGCCCTCGCGCCACATCCGGATGGTCTCGGTCGACTCCTCGGGTGCCTCGCCCGACCCGTACGCGTACAGCGTGCCGGTCCGGCCACCCTGCCGCTCGGCGTGAGCGACAAAGGCTCGGTGCGCGCGCTCGTGATGGCGCCACATCCGCCAGGTCACGGTCACGCTCTCGAACGGCTCGTCGGCGCCGTGGAGCAGCTCGAGCAGGTCGCCCAGCTCGCTCACGACACGCCGGCCAGCCCGGGTCGCACGAGCCGCGGCGGCGCCACCAGCCCGGCGTCGCGCACGTGCGGATTCACCGGCTCGCTGAGCGGCGGCGCGCCGAAGCTCGCCGCCACGCGCTCGGGCGGCGCATCGCCGTACAGGGTTGTCCGCTGGCGCGGCACGCGTCCCGCCCCCCGGATCACCACCTCCATCTGCTCGGGTGGGAGCTCCTGGCCGAACTCGGCGCCCGCGGCGCGGGAGATCGACTCGTTCATGAGCGTGCCGCCGAGGTCGTTGACGCCGGCCCGCAACGCGGCGGCAACGCCATCGGGCCCGAGCTTCGGCCAAGACGCCTGGATGTTCGTGATCCACGGATGCAGCGCGAGCCGGCCAGCGGCGTGCACGAGCAGGGTCTCGCCGAACGTCGGCCCGCGACGCGCTCCGCCGCGCAACGCGATCGGCGCCTCCATGTGCACGAACGGCAGTGGCACGAACTCGGTGAACCCGCCGCTGCGCCGCTGCTGCTCGCGCGCGCGGATCAGGTGTCGCGCCCAGTGCACCGGGCGCTCGACGTGGCCGAACATCATGGTCACGTTCGAGCGCAGCCCGACCCGGTGAGCGCTGTCGTGCACCGCCAGCCACTGCTCGGTCGTGATCTTGTCCGGGCAGATGACCCGGCGCACCTCGTCGTCGAGGATCTCGGCAGCGGTACCGGGCAGCGAGGCCAGCCCTTCGGATCGCAGCTGCGACAGATACTCGTCGAGCTCGAGATCCAGCGTGGCCGCCCCCTGCCAGACCTCGAGCGCCGAGAACGCGTGCACGTGGATGTCCGGCACCGCGTCCTTGATCGCCCGCACGACCGACAGGTAGTACTCGCCGGTGAAGGCCGGATGGATCCCGCCCTGTAGGCAGACCTCGGTCGCACCGCGCTCCCAGGCCTCGCCCACGCGGCGCACGATCTCCTCGTGCGGCACCAGGTACGGCCGCCCGCGCAGGTTGGCCGCGAGCTTGCCCTTGGAGAACGCACAGAACCCGCAACGGAAGTAGCACACGTTCGTGTACTGAATGTTCCGGGTGACCACGTAGCTCACGGTGTCGCCGCAGACCTCGGCTCTCAGCCTGTCGGCGGCCGCGAGCACCCGCTGACGCGCCTCGCCCCGGGCAGCAAGCAGGCGGACGATCGCGGCCTCATCGAGCTCGTCCCGGCTGTCGATCGGCAGGGGGTCGACGGCCCGCCTGGAAACGAACTCGGCCGGGATCGGCCGCGGCTCCCCGGGCGACCAGTCGTGCTCGCGCGCCAGGCCGAGCGCGTCCGAGGAGCGCAGGACCGTTGGCATGACGCCGGCGTCGATCCAGTCACTCGTCTGCCACTCGGGGTACACCGGCAGCCGCGGAGCCAGCTCGAAGCCCCGCGAGCGCGTGGCCGCCCCTAACCGCTCCAGCTCCGGCCATGGAGCCTCAGGATTGACGTGGTCGATCGTGACCGGCGAAACCCCGCCCCAGTCGTCGATGCCCGCGTCGAGCAGGCGCGCGAAATCCTCGGTCAAGTTCGGCGGCGCCTGGATGTGACGCTCGGGACCGAGCACCACGCGCGCTGCCGCGATCGTCCACAGGTGCTCCTCGAGCGTCGGCTCCGTAGAGCCGGCCATCTTCGTTCCCGGCTTGGCGCGGAAGTTCTGGACGATCACCTCCTGGATGTGGCCGTAGCGCTCGTCCAGGTCGCGAATCGCCATCAGCGCCTCGAGACGCTCCGCCCGGGTCTCGCCGATCCCGATCAGGATCCCGGTGGTGAACGGCACGCGGACCTCGCCGGCCACGCGCAACGCGTCCAGCCGCACGGACGGATGCTTGTCCGGGGAGCCGAAGTGCGGGCCACCCCGAGCCGATAGCCGCACGGAGCTCGTCTCGAGCATCATCCCCATCGACGCCGACACCGGCCGCAGCGCCGCCAGCTCGGCCGCGCTCAGTACTCCCGGGTTCAGGTGTGGCAGGAGCCCCGTCTCGTCGAGCACGGCCCGCGCCGCCCGCTCCAGGTACTCCACCGTGGAGCCGCAGCCGAGCTCCGACAGCTCCTCCCGGGCGACTCGATAGCGCAGCTCCGGCTTGTCACCGAGCGTGAACAGCGCTTCGCGGCAGCCTGCCCGCGCGCCTGCCCGGGCTACCTCCAGCACCTCTTCGATCGACATGAAGGCCCGCTCCCCCCGGCGCGGCGGCCGCGCGAACGTGCAGTAGTGACAGACGTCGCGGCAGAGCTTTGTCAGCGGGATGAAGACCTTCGGCGAATAGGTGATCAGCCGGTCTCCCCGCAGCCGCCGGGCCTCCGCCAGCAGCTCGTCGAGCGACGCGTCCAGGAGCTTCACCACCCTCAAGATACGCACCCGATAGGCTGGGCCGCGCTCATGCCCCAGCGCAGCCGCGAGATCCGCCTGGCCGGCCGCCCCGAAGGCGAGCCCGAGCTGCGGCACTTCGAGCTTGCCGAGACCGAGGTCTCAGACCCCGGTCCGGGGGAGGTACTCGTCCGTAACCTGTGGATGTCGGTCGACCCGTACATGCGCGGGCGCATGAGCGACCGGCCGTCCTACGTCCCGCCGTTCGAGCTCGGCGCGCCCCTACAGGGTGGTGCGATCGGCGAGGTCATAAAGGCCGGCGACTCGAAGGGCCCGGAGCCCGGCACCCTGGTGACCCACCAGCTCGGCTGGCGCGAGTACGCGACGCTTCCGGCCAACCAAGCCATGGCCATCGATCCCGACGTGGCTCCGCCGCAGGCCTACCTGGGGGTCCTCGGGATGCCGGGGTTGACGGCGTACGTCGGCCTGCTGGACATCGGTGAGCTCCGCGAGGGCGACGTCGTGTTCGTCTCAGCCGCCGCCGGGGCGGTGGGCAGCCTCGCCGGCCAGATCGCCAAGGCCCGAGGCCATCGCGTGATCGGTTCCGCCGGCCCACCGGAGAAGGTGGCCTGGGTCCGGGACGAGCTCGGCTTCGACGCCGTCTTCAGCTACCGCGACGGGCCCGTGGCGGCGCGTCTCTCCGAGGCGGCGCCGGAGGGCATCGACCTCTACTTCGACAACGTCGGGGGTGAGCATCTCGAGGCTGCGATCGGCGCCCTGCGCGTCCATGGCCGGATCGCGATGTGCGGAGCGATCTCCTCCTATAACGACCCTCACCCGACCGGCCCGCGGAACCTGACCCTCGCGATCGGCAAGCGCCTGACGATGCGCGGGTTCATCATCCTCGACCACTTCAACCGCCTGCCCGAGTTCGTCCGCGAGGTCGCCCCGCTCGTGCGCGACGGCAAGGTGCGCTACCGCGAGACTGTGGTCGAGGGGATCGAGCGCGCGCCCGAGGCGTTCATCGGCCTGCTCCGCGGCGACAACGTCGGCAAGATGCTGGTCAAGCTCGCTTAGAGCTTGCGGTGGTCCCAGCTTGCGGTGCGCGTGGGCGTGAACCGCAGCCCAACCCGCTTGGTCGCCTGCCGGCCGACGAACTCGATCAGCTCGGGTGGCGGCTCCGCGCCGGGCTCGAGCGGCGCGTAGCGCAGAGCGATCGCCATCCCGGCGGCGCGCACGCGCTCGGGCTCGCGTATCAGCTCGACATCGCACTCCATCATCACGCCGCGGAGCTCCGAGTACTCGACGCCGGCCTCGACCTGGAGGGTGGCCTGCGCCAGACGCTCGAGGTTCTTGACCTTCTGCGAGGCGGCGTAGGTCCAGCACACGATCGCGTCGCCGTCGACCACGTACCAGAGCGGCATCAGATGCGGCCTGCCGTTCGGGCCGATCGTGGCGCAGGTGACGACACGCTGGCCGCCCAGGAACTCCCGGCGTTCCTCGGAGCTCATCACGATCTCGGGCCGCCTGGACATAGGCGGAAAGCGTATTGCCTGGTAGTGTCCCTAACCGCCCAAATCGCTTTGGCTGGTTAGACCACGACCGCGACGACTCAACCCGGAGGCCGCCCGCCCGCGCCCGGTCAGCTGGCGGTGGTGCAGGCGTTCCTGAACACTCACTTCGACCTCGAGGTGAACTGGGGCGAGGATGTGCTCTCGAGCCCCGGCGCGCTGGCGGAGTGGTTCGAGCGCCATGGGATCAGCGAAGGCCGCGCCAGCCGGCGCGACCTGGACCGCGCGCTCGAGCTGCGGACGGGCCTGCGCGCGCTGGCGTCTCAGAACGGCAACGGGGCCACGGGAAACCTGGCGATCCTGGCCCGGCTCGACGATGTCGCGATCGGCGCAGCGAGCGAGGTCCGATTCGGCTCCGACGGTGGTCCACGGTTCGTTGCCGCCACAGGATCCGGCATCGCCGGAGCGCTGGGCGCGGTCGTGGCCATGACCGCAGCGGCGATGATCGACGGCAGCTGGACGCGGCTGAAGCTGTGCCCCGGAGAGCACTGTGGATGGGCGTTCTACGACCACTCGCGCAACCAGTCCGGCCGCTGGTGCTCGATGTCCGTCTGTGGAGGGCGCGCGAAGTCCCGCGCCCACTACCAGCGCACGCGGAGCGGATCGTGAGAGGCGTCGCGACCCTGATCGCCGCGCGCGCGCGGCGCCGCCCGGAACGCTGGCTGCTGCCGGCCCTCGGCCTCGCGCTCACAGTCGGCTTCCTGGCCACCGTCCTCAGCCTCGGCCCGCTGGCCGGGACCCAGGCGGCGCGCGCGGTGCTCTCGAGGCTGTCCTCGGCCGACCAGGCCGTGCAGGTGACGCTGCAGGGCCCGCTCACCCCCCGTGCACGAGCCGCCGCGCTGGCCACGTTCCGCTCCCTGCACATGGCCCCGCCGGCGTCCGTGCTGCTCATGAATCCGGTTCGCCTCAGCGGCGTGATAGTTCGGCCGGCGGCGATCGAGCCGCTTTCGGCGTGGAGCGACCACAGCTCTCCCGGTCCTTGCCAACCCGCCTACTGCCCGGTGCTCTCGGCCGCGGGCGCGCTCGGCCGGTCGGTGTTCAGCGCCCCGGGGGCGCGGCTCGTGGTCGTCGGACGCGCCGAGGTGCGCTCGGCAGCCCCATTGGGCTTCGTGCCCGGTGATCCCTCCGCCCTTGGCCCGTCCGGGCCCGGCGGCTCGCAGCCGCCGGTGCTCCTGACCGGCGACGTCGCCGGGCTTGACTCGATTGCCGAGCTGAGCGGCGTCTACCGCACTCACAGCTGGCTGTCGGTGCTCGACATGCATGCGCTGGCGGGCTGGCAGCTGGCCGCGCTCGAGCGCCGTCTTCAGGCTGCTCAGGCCCGGTTGCTGGCCGTCTCGCCTCAGTTCAGCTTCTCGGCTCCGTTCGCGGGCCTCGACGCGGCCCGCGCGCAGGCGGCAGCGGCCCCGCGCCGGCTGCTGCTGGCAGGCGGGGGAGCGGCGGCCGCGCTTCTCCTGTTCGTGGTCCTGGCCGCCGGCGGGCTGCGCCGCGACCAGGCGGCAGAGCTGGTACGACTGCGCGTGGCCGGAGCGCGGCTATCGCACTGCCTGGCGTTCGTCGCAGGCGAGGCGAGTTGGCTGTGCGCGGTGGCGGTGCTCGCCGGAGCCGCCCTGGCGACGGGCGCAGTCGCCGTCCTCGGCAGCGCGGACGGAATCGGCGCCGGAGCGGCGCTATCCCACTCGCTCCTCACGCCGATCGGAGCGATGGCGCTGGCGGGCGGGTGGCTCGCGGCGAGCGCCCTTCTCACCGCAATGCTCGTCGTCCCGAGCGCCCGCGTCGCCGACGTGCTCGCGCTCGTCGCTGTCGGCGCGCTGGCACTGGCGCTCGCGCGTCCCGGCAGCGCTGGAGACCCGCTCTCGGTCCTGCTCGCACCGCTGGCCTGCCTCGCCGCGGGGGTGGTGGTCTTTCGCGCCACGGGCGCCCTGCTCGAGCTCGGCGAGCGGATGCTTCACCGCGGACCAGTGCTGGCGCGGCTGGCATTTGTCGGGCTGGCCCGGGACAGCGCCGCTCCGGCGCTCGCGATCGCGTTCATCGCGGTCGCCGTCGGGCTTGGCGGCTTCGCGCTCGCCTACCGGGCGACACTCGTGCGCGGCAGCTCCGACCAAGCCGCGAACCAGGTGCCGCTCGACGCGCTCGTGGCTCCGACGCCCGGGTTCACCACCCCGCTCGAGCTGGCGCCGCTCGCCCGCTGGACGGCGCTCGCCCGCGGGAGCGTGCTTCCCGTGCGACGCACCTATGCGAGCTTCGTGAGCGGCGGAGCCAGCGTCACGGTGCCCGCGCTCGGCGTGCCGGCGGTCGGGCTCCCGCATCTGCACGGCTGGCGCACCAGCGACGGCTCCGCGCCGCTGTCCGTGCTCGCGCGGCGTCTCGTGCTGCCCGGGCCGACGCGCGTGCCGGGCCCCGAGCTCCCACCCGGCGCGCGCTGGCTCGAGCTTCACGTCCGCTCGCTCTGGCTGGTGGTCGCCGTCACCGCCGTCCTGCGCGCCCCCTCCGGAGCGGTCACGAGTGTCCGCCTGGGGGTGGGCTTCGGACCCGACAGCACGGTCCGGGGCCGGCTGCCCTCCGGGCACTGGGAGCTCGAGGCGCTCGAGCTGACTGAGCCGACCGGCCTGGAGATCACCAACGGCCATCAGAACGGCGAGAACCCGGCGGCGGCGACGCAGGCCGCGCTGCCGCTGAAGCTCGGGGGAATGCAGGCGCTCGACGCCCGCGGGCGGCCGTTGCTCTCGATGTCCCTCTCCGGTTGGCGTGGCGCGGGCGCGGCCCAGGCCGGTGGTGCCAACCCCGGGCTGGCCGCCGGCCCGTATCGGGCAGCGGGCATCGCGCCACCGCTCGGCGGCGCCGCGGGCCCCGGCGCCGGGCCGGGAGCCGACCACGGTCCCTACGCCCGCGCTCCGGGCGGACCCGTCTCCCTCGGAGCGGCGCTCGTGAGCTTCGCCGAGACGGGCTTCCCCGGCGTGCTCCGGCCCGTCCAGCCCGCCGACCTGGTGCCCGTGCCGGTGCTCGTGGACCCGCAGACCGCGGCCGCGGCCGCGCACGGCGGCCAACTCCAGCTGAGCGTCGATGGGCTCCCCGTCGCCGCCGTGGTCGTCGGCGTGCTGCGGCGTTTTCCGACCGTGCCCGCCGGCTCCGCCGGCTTCGTGATCGCGGACGGACCCACCCTCGAGGGCGCGCTCGACGCGCAGCTTCCCGGGCAGGGGCGGCCGGACGAGCTGTGGATCTCGACTCGTGATGCCGGGCCGCTGCGAGCCGCCTTGGCCACGGGACCCCTCTCCGAGCTGACCACAACCTTCCGCAGCGACATCCAGTCCGGCCTCGCCCACGCGCCGATCGGCCGGGCGGTGCTCGGCACGCTCGAGGCGGCCGCCGCGCTCGCCGCGGGTCTGGCCATCATCGGCCTGCTCGTGGCGCTGAGCGGAGCGCTGCGGAACGCGCGCGTCGAAGACGACCTCGCCGGCCAGGGCGCCGGGCCAGGGTGGATGCGTGCCGAGCTGCGGTTGCGCCTCTCGCTCGCCGCCGTGATCGGCGTCGTCGCGGGAACGGTGATCGCCCTGCTGCTGACGCCGCTCGCGCTCTCGAGCGTGCAGGCCGCGAGCACGCTGTCGGTGCCCACGCCGCCTCTGATCACGGTGACCCCGGGTCTCGCGTTGGCTAGTTGGGCGGCCGGCGGGATCGCCGCGCTGGTCGCGGCCTCGTGGGTGGGGACCCGCGTCCTCAGTGGGCGGGCGGGCCGATGAGCTCCGTGCTCGAGTCGGCGGTCTCGCTGCGCGATCCGCTCGTGTCCGTGCGCGACGTGTTCTGCGTGCACCGCACCGCCGATGGCGACGCGGCCTCGCTTCAGGGCGCGACGCTCGACGTGGCGGCAGGCGAGGTGGTGTGCGTGCTCGGTCCGAGTGGCGCCGGAAAGAGCACGCTGCTGCGCACGATCGCCGGCCTGCAGGTGCCCTCGGCGGGGGTGGTGGCGGTCGCCGGCTACGACATCGGGCGGCTCGGGGCGACAGGCCGGGCCCGCCTGAGGCATGAGTTGATCGGGTTCATGGGCCAACGCTCGGAGGCTCTGCTCGCCCCCGACCTGCCGATCCGTGACGCGGTGGCCCTCCCGGTGATGCTGCGGGGCGGGTCGAGGCGCGCGGCCCAGGCGCGCGCTCGTGAACTGCTGGAGTCGGTGGGTCTGGGCGATCGCGATGGTGCTCTGCTGTCGCAGCTCTCGGGCGGCGAGCGCCAGCGGGCCGCCCTGTGCGCCGCGCTGGCGCACCGGCCGGTACTGCTCCTCGCCGACGAGCCGACGGGCGAGCTCGATGCCGCCTCCGCCGTGGACGTCCGGGCCGTGATCGCCTCCCGGGCGCGAGCCCACGGCGTGACCGTCCTGCTGGTCTCGCACGATCCCGACAGCCCTGGAGTCGCCGACCGGACGGTGCACATCCGCGACGGGCGGCTGGCCGAGGACCGCGTGAATGGCCGCGGCGCGCTGGTGGTCGGCCGAGGCGGGTGGATTCAGCTTCCCTCGGCCGCGCTGGCCGAGGCCGGGATCGCCGACCGGGCGCACGTCGAGGTCCACGAGGGGCGGGTGGTGATCACGGCCGCGGCGGCCCACGCGCATGAAAGGGACGTACGCGCCGCTGCGCCGCCCGTCGCCACGCCGACGCCCGAGCCCAGCTGGGCCCCTGCCGAGGTGGAGCTTCGGGCGCTCAGCCGCAGCCTGGGACGTGGCCCGGATCGTCGCGAGGTCCTGCGCGCACTCTCGTGCTCGCCCCCGGCCGGCCGCCTGATCGCGGTCACGGGGCGGTCCGGCTCCGGCAAGTCGACGCTGCTGCGGCTGCTCGCGGGGCTCGAGCGAGCTGACCACGGCGACGTGCTGGTCGACGGCGTGTCGTTGGCCTCGGCCGGCGCCGAGGCGCGGGCCTCGCTGCGCCGCGAACGGATCGGCTACCTGCCCCAGGACCCGGCGCCGGTCGGCTTTCTGGGCGTTACCGAGAACGTCGTGCTCACGCTGCGCCTGCGTGGGGTGCCGCCGGCCGCTGCGGCCGAGCGCGCCGCGGCGGCGGTGAACGCGGTCGGCCTGGCGGAGCGGGCGCGCCAGCGCGTGGCCAGGGTGTCGGCCGGCGAGGCCCAGCGGGCTGCTCTCGCCCGTGCGCTGGCGGGGGCGCGGGGTCTGCTGATCGTCGACGAGCCGAGCTCGCGCCTGGATCAGGCCAACGCCCTAAGGGTGGCCGACCTGCTGAGCGCGGCGGCCGCGGAAGACCGCCAGACGGTGATCTGCGCCACGCATGACCCGGAGATCGTCGGGCGGGCGGATTTCGTGATCGAGCTTGGGGGATAACTTCGACCTGGGTCCAGTTATCTCCCACCCCCTGCGACAATCGGTTCCGTGCCCGGGAGGTTGGCCTTGCTCGGCGCGTCGGTCCTCGCAGCCGTCGTCCTCGCCCTCGCGCTCACGCACAACTCCTCGCCCACGCACCGGCGACTCCAGGCGCACCCGATCCTGGCCCGCCCACGAATCCCGGCCACCCGCACGCGTCCAGCCGCCCTGCCCGTCACGCTTCCGGCCGGTCCGAAGGTGGACGTCCTCGCCCACGAGTTCCCGGACTCCGCGTCGCGCTGCGTCAAGCCTCCGCCCCCGATCCCCGAGCACCTCATCACCCATCGCACGTGGCTGACCGGCGTGACGATCACCGAGTACTACCCCGCCCCCGCGCGCTGGTTCTCGGGACGGATGGTGTCGGCCCCCGGATTGCCCGGGCGCTATCCGGTCGACTGGCTGTATTCGGCGCGCGGGCTGGCGATGGAGGGCGACGGCGTCGACCTCTCCGGCCGGCCGGTGCACATAGCCGCCCTTGGCAGCACCGGCTGGGTCGACTACGGCGGGCATAACACGATCCCGGTCTGCCTGGGCAAGTGGAGCCACGGCTTCCCGGTCTGGCTGATCGGCGGCTGGCGTAACGCCGCCGGCCAGGTGACCTACCCGCTGGCGCGCGGCGGCTGGGCCAACGGGCGCGGCGCCGGCGGCGTCCTGCGCTACGGCGGGGTCACGTTCGCCCCCGGGAACGCGCTACCGCTTCGCTACTACCACAGCATCGCGGTCGATCCCCGGCTGATCCCGCTCGGCAGCCGCGTGTACATCCCGGCGTACAAGCGCTGGTTCGTGGCCCAGGACACGGGCGGGGCGATACGCGGCAAGCACGTCGACGTGTACCGCCCCGCGCCCTACAGTCCGAACGACCTCGGTCGCTACATGACCGACCAGCGGATCCTCGTCATACCGGCTACAGGTTGACCGCCGCCATCCCGGTCTCGTCGTATCGGGCGCCGGCCACCGGTGGCAGCTCGGCCTCGATCCGCTCGAGGTCGGCCTCGCTCAGGTGGATGTCCGCGGCGGCCGCGTTCTGCTCGAGATACTTGCGCCGCTTCGTGCCGGGGATCGGAACGATGTCCTCGCCCTGGGCGAGCACCCAGGCCAGCGCCAGCTGCGCGGGCGTGATGCCCTTGTCGGCCGCGATCTCGGCCACCTTGGCCGCGAGCTTGCGGTTCTGCTCCAGGTTCTCGCCCGTGAACCGCGGCCCGTGCCGGCGGAAGTCGTTGTCGTCGAGTTCCTCCGGCGAGCTGAACCGACCCGACAGGAAGCCGCGGCCGAGCGGCGAGTAGGGCACGAAGCCGATCCCGAGCTCCCGGCAGGTGGGGATGATCTCGGCCTCGGGATCGCGCGTCCACAGGGAGTACTCGGTCTGCAGCGCCGTGATCGGGTGCACCTTCGCCGCGCGCCGCAGCGTCTGTGCCGACGCCTCGCTCAGGCCGATGTGCCTGATCTTGCCCTGCTCGACGAGCTCTGCCATCGCCCCGACGGTCTCCTCGATCGGGACGTTCGGGTCGACGCGATGCTGGTAGTAGAGGTCGATCGTGTCCACGCCGAGGCGCTTCAGCGACCCCTCGACCGACGTTCGGACATGCTCGGCCGAGCCGTCGAGCTTGCCGAGCGAAGACATGTCCCCCGGCGTGGCATTGTCCATCCGGCGCGCGAACTTCGTGGCGATCACGTATTCGTCGCGCTTTCCCTTGATCGCCCGGCCGACGAGCTCCTCGTTCGTGAGCGGGCCGTAGAGCTGGGCGGTGTCGAGGAAGTTGATGCCGAGCTCGAGTGCCCGGTGGATCGTGGCGATCGCCTCGCTTTCGTCCGAGGAGCCGTAGAACGCCGACATGCCCATGCAGCCGAGACCGAGGGCTGAGACTTCGAGGTTTCCGAGTTTGCGTTTGTTCATAGTTCGATGATCTTCCCACCATCTACCAGTCGTAACTGGCATGAGCTCTGAAGCGGTCGAATTGCAAGTCGGCGAGCGCACGGTCCGGATCTCCAGTCCCGACCGGGTGTACTTCTCCGCCCGCGGTGAGACCAAGCTCGATCTCGCCCGCTACTACGTGAGCGTCGGGGACGGGATCGTCCGCGCACTGAGGGAGCGACCGTGCATGCTGCACCGCTTTCCCGACGGGGTCGACGGCGAGAAGGTGCATCAGAAGCGAATCCCGAAGGGCGCCCCCGACTGGGTGCAGACGGTGCGCATCCACTTCCCGCGCTTCGACCGCACGGCCGACGAGCTGTGCGTGACCGAGCTGGCAAGCGTGATCTGGGCCGTGCAGATGGCCACGGTCGAATTCCACCCATGGAACTCGCGCCGCGCCGACGTCGAGTGCCCGGACGAGTGGCGGATCGACATCGACCCGATGCCCGAGTGCGACCTCGACCGAGTCAAGCGGGTGGCTCACGCCGCCCACGAGGTGCTCGACGAGCTGGGAGTCACCGGTTGGCCGAAGACCTCCGGCGGAGACGGGATCCACATCTACGTTCGCATCGAGCCGCGCTGGGGCTTCTCCGACGTGCGCACGGCCGCGCTGGCGTTCGCGCGCGAGGTCGAGCGCCGTGTCCCCGGCGACGCGACGACGGTCTGGTGGCGTAAGGACCGCGATCCGGCGAAGGCCTTCGTCGACTTCAACCAGAACGCCCGCGACCACACGATCGCCTGCGCCTACTCGGTCCGGGGCAACAAGGAGGGCACCGTCTCGGCCCCGATCGAGTGGTCCGAGCTCGACGACGTCGAGCCGGCCGAGCTGACGATCGCCACGATGCCCGGCCGCTTCGAGCGCCTGGGCGACCTGCACGCCGGAATCGACGATCGGGCGTTTTCGCTCGAGCCGCTGCTGGAGTGGGCACAGCGCGACGGCCTCGCGGCGAACGGCGACTCGACGAGCTAGCTCAGCGCCGACCTGCGGGTTAGGGTTCTGACAGCGGTCGGTCCCCAAAGCCATAGGAGCTGCCATGCCGCTCTCGCGCAAGCTGGTGCCCCGCTCGCGATCGGGGCCGTGCTCATGGTCATGGTGTTCGCCGGCGGGCACATCTCCGGCGCGCACTACAACCCGGCGGTCAGCATCGCCGTCCTGATTCGCGGCAGGATGACCCAGGAGGAGTGGGTGCGCTACGTGGTGACGCAGCTCGTGGCCGCGCTCGTGGCCTCCCTGCTCGCCCGCATCGTGGTCGGGCACGTGGGTGCGGCATTGACCTCGAACGTGTTGAAGGAGCTGATCGTCGAGTTCCTGTTCACGTTCGCGCTGGCCTATGTGGTGCTGAACGTCGCCACGGCCCGCGGCACCGAGGGCAATTCGTTCTACGGCCTGGCGATCGGCTTCACGGTGATGGCGGGCGCGTTCGCCGTGGGGGGCGTATCGGGCGCAGCCTTCAACCCGGCCGTCGCTCTCGGCGCCACCATCTTCGGGGCGCTCAAGTGGAGCCACATCTGGGTCTACATCGTCGCCAATCCCCTCGCGTTCCTCTACGTGCAGCCGGCCTAGAAGCCGGAGGGCGACATCGAGGCCGCGCGCACCGGAGGCGTGGCCACCGAGGACTTCGACTCTATGTGAGGCACCTCACAGGAGCCGGCAGTCGACGCTCGGGGAGCTTGGTGGAGGGGCGTCGAGCGA